>CAYZPX010000008.1:0-26358 GCA_964480105.1 uncultured Burkholderiaceae bacterium
TGCGGCGGTGGGGCACCTGGCCATGCTGGCGCTGCATTGCGGCCTCGATGCCGGATATGCCGATGCCCGCCGGATGGGCCGCCACGATGGCTTCGATCTGCTGGAGTTCTTCGGTGGGCGTCGTGCGTGGCATGGATGCATCCTGGTGGGCGTGGAACGGCCCTGAACTGTCGCACAGGCGCGACAAAAGCGCGACAGTATTTTGTCGTGTATTGTGTCGCACTTGATGTCGCGCTTGGGGGTGAAAGTGGCTTCAGACCAATAGATACCAGCGGTACTAGCTATCAAATCAGGAGTGATTGGGTGCTCGTCACCCCCACCGGCGCCGCCGCACGGCTTCGAGCAAACCCAGGGTGCCCAGCACGGCCAGCGCCACCCAGCCCCAGTCGCCGAGGTGCAAGGGTTCCACGCGGAACAGGGTGCGCAGGGCCGGAATGGCAAAGATGGCGGTCAAAAACACCGCTGCCCCCAGCGCCACCCAGCGGGCCGGCGGGTTCGGGGTGCACAGGCTGTGCCACAGGCTGTGGTGGCGCGAGCGGTTGGCCAGCACCAGGCCCACGTTCATCAACAGCAGCCCGGTGAAGGCCAGACCCCGGGCGCTGGCCTCGTCGGCCTCGCGCAGCCAGGCCAGCGCGAACAGGCCCAGCACCGCCAGCAGGGCCACCAGGCCCTGGAACAGGCCCCAGAGCACCGTGTCCCGGTCCAGGATGCGGGTACCGGGCGCGCGCGGGGGCGCCTGCATCTGGTCGCCGCTGGCGGGCTCGGCCTCCAGCACGGTGGAGCACGACGGGTCGATCAGCAGGTGCAGCGTGGCGACATGGAAGGGCAGCAGGATCAGCGGCCAGCCCAGCAGCACCGGCACCAGCGTGAGCCCGGCAATCGGCAGGTGGATGGCCACCACATAGGTGCTGGCCTTGCGCAGGTTGGCAAAAATGCGCCGGCCCTGGCGCACGGCTTCGACGAGGGTGGCGAACTGGTCGTTGGCCAGCACCAGGTCGGCGGCCTCGCGGGCCACGTCGGTGCCGCGCTGGCCCATGGCGATGCCCACGTTGGCCTGCTTGAGCGCAGGCGCGTCGTTCACGCCGTCGCCGGTCATGCCCACGATCTGACCCTGGGCTTGCAGCGCCCGCACCAGACGCAGCTTTTGCGCCGGCATGACCCGGGCGAAGACGCGCACGCCCCGTTCGGGCGCCAGCGCGGCCTGCAGCGCGGCATCGTCCAGGGCCTCGATCTCGGGGCCGGTGAGCACGGTCTGCGTGTCCGTGTGGCGTTCGGGCGGCAGCCCCTGCAGCAGGCCGGCCTCGCGGGCGATGTGCAGCGCGGTGTCGGGGTGGTCCCCGGTCAGCATCAGCACGCGGATGCCAGCGCCGTGGCATTCGCCCAGCGCAGCGGGCACTTCGGGCCGCAAGGGGTCCTGAAAGCCGATCAGCCCCAGCAGGCGAAAGTCGAAGTCGTGCTGGCCGTCGGGCAGGCCGTCGCCCGCGTGGTCGGCCATGGCCACCGCCAGCACCCGCAGGCCCTGGCGGGCCAGAGACTGGACGGCGTCCAGCACGGTCTGCGCTTGTTCGGGCGGCAGGTGGCACAGGTCGATGATGGCTTCGGGCGCACCCTTGGCGGCCACCAGCGCCTGGGAAGGCCCCGCCGGGCGGTAGGCATGGGCGGTGGCCAGCAGCACGGGCGAGAGCGGGTACTGGCGCTCGGCGGTCCAGTCGGCGTGCAGGTGTTCGGAATCCGCCAGCGTGCGCAGGCCCAGCGCCTGGATGCCAATCTCCATCGGGTCGAAGGGCTCGCGCTGGCCGGCCAGCAGCGCGTGTTCCAACAGGGGGTGGAAGGCTTCGGGCAGGGTGGCGGTGGTGCCGTCCACGGCGATGGATTCCCCGGCGCCGGCCAGGCCCTGGGCGCCGGGCACCCACAGCGCGCGGGGTTGCATGCGGTTTTCGGTGAGGGTGCCGGTCTTGTCGGTGCACAGCACGGTGACGGCGCCCAGGGTTTCCAGCGCGGGCATGCGCCGCGTCAGCACCTGCAGGCGGGACATGCGCCAGGCCCCCAGCGCCAGGAACACGGTCAGGATCACCGGAAATTCTTCGGGCAGCAGCGCCATCGCCAAGGTCAGCCCGCTGAGCAGCCCGCCCAGCCAGTCGCCGCGCAGGGCACCGTGCAAGAGCGCGAGCAGCAGGCACAGGCCCGCCGCGACGCCCGAGAAGCGCCGCACCAGCTGGGCCATCTCGCGCTGCAGGGCGGTGGGCTGGGGCTGCACGGTCTCCAGCGACTGGCCGATGCGCCCGAACTCGGTGTGCGGCCCAGTGGCCGTGACGCGCACCAGCGCCCGCCCGCGCTGCACCAGCGCGCCGGCAAACACCTGGCTGCGGCGCGGGTCGTCGCCCGGCGCCAAATCCGGGGCGGCACATTTGTCCACCGCCGCCGATTCGCCGCTGAGCAGCGATTCGTCCACGCGCAGGTCGCTGGTCTCCAGCACGCGGCCATCGGCGGCGATGCGGTCGCCCTCGGCCAGCACCAGCAGGTCGCCGGGCACCACCTCGCGCCCCGGCACGCGCACGGCGGCGCCGTCACGCAGCACCAGCGCCCGCGGGCTGCTGAGCTGGCGCAGCGCATCGACCGCCGCTTCGGTGCGCGCCTCCTGCACCACGGTCACGCCGACCACCACCAGGATGAAGCTGCCCAGCACCGCCGCTTCCTGCCAGTCGCCCACCAGGCCGTAGAGCAGCGCGCAGGCCAGCAGCAGGCCAAACATGGGTTCGCGCACCACCTCGGCCACCAGCCGCCACAGCGGGGAGCGGTGGCCTTGTGCCAGCTCGTTGGCGCCTAGGCGCTGCAGGCGAGATTGGGCTTCGGTCTGTCTCAGGCCTTTGAGGGTGTCGGGGTCGTGCGGCAGCATGGGTCCACGCTAGCACAGGACGGTGGCACTGGTCAGCGTGGGTGCCCCTTGGCAAAATAAAGCAAACTGCTTGCCCCCATGCCCGCGATCAGCTCCATCCCCCTGTTGCCCGCCCCGGCCCGTGCTGTCAGCACAGGCCGTGCGGACACGGCTGGCAGTGCCAAGGAGGCCAAGAGCGCCGCAGGCACCGAACTGACGCCCGCGCAACAGGCCCAGGTCGCCAAGCTCAAGCAGACCGACCAAAAGGTGCGTACCCACGAAGCAGCCCATCTGGCCGCCGGCAATGGGGTCGTCACCAGCGGTGCCCGCTACGAGTACACCACCGGCCCGGACGGCAAGCGCTACGCCGTGGGCGGCGAGGTCAGCATCGATACGGGCAAGGAGGACGAGCCCAAGGCCAACATTGACAAAGGCCAGCGCATCCAGCGCGCCGCCTTGGCCCCGGCCGAGCCCAGCAGCCAGGACTACCGCGTAGCGGCCGTGGGTGCCCAGATGGTGGCCGACGGCTACCGCGACCTGCGCATCCAGACCCGTGAAGCCCAGGGTGCGCAGGGCCCCAGGACCCTGGGCGAGCGCCAGGTCCAGGCCTACGAGGACATCGCGGTCCAGACCCAGACCGGTGGCAGTCCGGGCCTGGGCATCAGCTTGTTTGCCTGAGTCCCTGGGCGTTGGCTGGGCTCAGTCCGGGTCACTTTCCATCCGCACCCGGCCGGCCACGGCGCACATCAGCTCGTAGCCAATCGTCTCCGCGGCCTGGGCCACTTCCTCGATGGGCAGCAGCGCTCCCGGGTGGGCCTGGGACTGGCCCCAGAGCGTCACTTCTGCGCCAAAACCCGCCGTCACCCCGACAGCAGCCAGCGGGCGCAGGTCTACCGCCAGCATGTCCATGCTCACCCGGCCCAGCACCTGGGTGCGCACGCCTTCGACCAGCACCGGGGTGCCGGTGCCGGCATGGCGGGGGTAGCCGTCGGCGTAGCCACAGGCCGCAATGCCAATGGGCATGGCCTCTGGCGCCTGAAAGCGCGAGCCGTAGCCCACGGTGTCGCCGGCCTGCAGGTGTTGCACCGCGATCAGTTTGCTGCGCAGGCTCATCGTGGGCTGCAAGCCCCAGCCAGCGGCGGATTGCTCGGGGTAGTCGGGCGCCCCGCCGTACAGGGCAATGCCGGCGCGCACCCAGTCGGCCCGCACTTCGGCGGATTGGCCGTGGCGCAGCGCGGCGGCGCTGTTGCTCAGGCTGCGCTCGCCGGGCAGGTCGCGGGTGGCGGTGGCAAAGGCGGTGACCTGGTGCGCGATGCCCCGGGGGCCATCGGCGTCGCTGAAGTGGGTGATGAGCGAGATTTCTTCTACCTGGGGCAAGGCGTTGAGCCGCGCCCAGGCGCTGCGAAAGCGCTCGGGCGGAAAGCCCAGGCGGTTCATGCCCGAGTTCATTTTCAGAAACACCCGGTGTGGCAGCTGGGTCTTGTGCGCGGCGAGCATGTCGATCTGCTCGTCGCAGTGGATGGTGTGCCACAGGTCCAGGCGGGAGCACAGCTCCAGGTCGCGCGGCTCGAACACGCCTTCAATCAGCAGGATGGGGCCGCGCCAGCCCAGCGCCCGCACGCGCCGGGCCTCGTCCAGCTCCAAGAGCGCAAAGCCGTCGGCGCCGCGCAGGCCCTCGAAGACCCGCTCAATCCCGTGGCCGTAGGCGTTGGCTTTGACCACGGCCCAGACCTTGGCGTCGGGCACGTTGGCCTGCAGCCGGGCCAGGTTGTGACGCAGTGCAGCGGGATGGACGGTGGCGTGGAGCGGGCGGGGCATGGCGAGAAGGCGGGCGGAGCAGGGGCGTGATTCTGGCATCTTGGGGCCGGGCCTGCGTGATATAACCGCCGCCACGCGGGCCCCGGCCCATCTCTCGCCCCTTCTTCCGGCACCGTTCCGTCGAGTCTCCCCAGCCCTCCCATGAAGCGCGGTTTCTACACGATCATGTCGGCGCAGTTTTTCAGCTCGCTGGCCGACAACGCCTTGTTCGTGGCGGCGGTGGAGCTCTTGCGCACCGGCGGTGCCCCCGAATGGCAACGCGCCGCCCTGGTGCCGATGTTTGCCCTGTTCTATGTGGTGCTAGCGCCCTTCGTGGGCGCGTTTGCCGATGCCTTTCCCAAAGGCCGGGTCATGCTCATCAGCAACGCGATCAAGGTGATCGGCTGCCTGATGATGCTGTTTGGCTCCCATCCCCTGCTGGCCTACGCCATCGTGGGGCTGGGCGCGGCGGCGTATTCGCCGGCCAAATACGGCATCCTGACCGAGCTCTTGCCGGCCTCGCAGCTGGTCAAGGCCAATGGCTGGATCGAGGGGCTAACGATTGCCTCCATCATTCTGGGCGTGCTGCTGGGCGGCCAGCTGGTCGGCCCTGTTCTGTCGGCTCCCGTGCTCGCGCTGAACCTGCCCAGCATCGCCACCCCCGCCGAGGCCGGCATCCTCACGCTGATCCTTGTGTATGCGTTGGCGGCTTGGTTCAACACCCGCATCCCGCAGACCGGCGTGGAGATGCGCCCCCTGCGCCAGGACCCCACACGGAGCGTGATGGCCAACACCCTGGCGCTGTTGCCCGACTTCTGGCGCTGCAATCGTCGCTTGTGGCACGACCGCCTGGGCCAGATCTCCCTGGCCACCACCACGCTGTTCTGGGGCGTGAGCGGTAACCTGCGCTACATCGTGCTGGCCTGGAGCGCTGCCGCCCTGGGCTACGGCACCACCCAGGCCTCCAGCCTGGTCGGCGTGGTGGCGATTGGCACGGCGGTGGGTGCGGTGATTGCCTCGGTGCGCATGCGCCTGGAGATGGCCACCCGCGTGATGCCGCTGGGTATTGCCATGGGCCTGCTGGTCATCCTGATGAACGTGATCGACAACGTCTGGCTGGCCGTGCCCTTTCTGATCCTGCTGGGTGGCCTGGGCGGTTTCCTGGTCGTGCCGATGAATGCCTTGCTGCAGCACCGGGGCCACAACCTGATGGGTGCGGGCCGGTCGATTGCGGTGCAGAACTTCAACGAACAGGCCTGCATCCTGGGCCTGGGCCTGTTCTACAGCCTGTCCACCAAGTTGGGTCTGTCGGCCTTTGGTGCCATCACCGCCTTTGGCGTGGTGGTGGCGGGCGTGATGTGGCTGATCCAGCGCTGGCACGCCCACAACACCGTGCACCACGCCGAAGAGCTGGAGCACCTGCTGGAACTGGCCCGCCACGATCAGCACCATTGAGCCATCCCCGGCTCACATCAACTGCCGTGCCAGGGCTTGCAGTTGGGGAGCAATCTTCTCGCGCAGCCAGGTCTCGTTCAGTGCCCGCCCCTGAAAGGAGCAATTGATGGCCGCTACCTCACCACGATCGGTCCGTCCGAGGGGCACGGCCACCGCCTGCACATCGGGGTGGATCTCTCCCACCGACACACAGCAGCCGTAGCGGGGGTAGTGCGCCAGGCTTTCCAGCAGACGGGTGCTGTGGCGCGCCCATTCCTCGGGCGCTTTGACCCGCAACTGGTTCAGGATGGCCTCACGTTCGTCCGCGCGACACCCCATCAGGTAGGCCCGGCCAATGGCGGTGCCCGCCAGGGAATGGGCGGTTCCTGTTTCCAGCGGATAGACGCGGCGGTTCACCGAGCGCATGGCCTCGATATAGACGATGGTCAGCCGGTCGCGGATGCCGATGGAGACCGACCCACCAATGGCCATGGCCAGTGCCTGCATCAGTGGCCTCGCCTGCCGTCGTAGCGGGAATTGCGTGAGCAGCGGGTAGCCCAGGGACAGCACCGCCGAGCCCAATTGGTATTTGCCGTACTGCCCAGCATGGTTCAGGTAACCCATGCAGGTGAGCGTGTACGTCAGGCGCGTGATGGTGGCGGGCGGCAGCCCCAGGTGCTGGGCCAGCTCCTTGTTGCTCAGGATGGGCTTTTCCGGGGTGAAGCAGCGCAGCAACTCCAGCCCGCGCGCCAGCGTGGTGGCAAATTGGCGGTCGCCCGCGTACTCGGCCAGGCTGGCAGGAACGCGGCTGCGGGGGCTGCTGGGCATGCTGGGCTCATTAGGCATAACCCTAAATATTTTGACATATCGAAACAAAAAGTGTCGGTAGTGTCTGCCCTGCCTAGACTGCCGCAGATTCCAGCGCCGCAGGATTTGCAGGAGA
The DNA here is from genome assembly GCA_964480105.1 of uncultured Burkholderiaceae bacterium. Classification (GTDB taxonomy): domain Bacteria; phylum Pseudomonadota; class Gammaproteobacteria; order Burkholderiales; family Burkholderiaceae_C; genus CAYZPX01. The sequence continues at coordinate 7,050 of CAYZPX010000008.1, forward strand.
CCAGCCATGCAGTTGAACGACCTTCCCGTCCACGAGATTCCCGCGCTCAACGGCAACAATGCGCCCATCCTCGGCGAGGACGTCTTTGAAAACCTGGAGGTGCTGGGCGAGTTGCCCCGCGATCTGAACGGGCTGTATGTGCGCAATGGCCCCAATGCTTACTACCCGCCGCAGTGGCGCTACCACGCCTATGACGGCGACGGCATGCTGCACGCCGTGCGCTTTCGCGAGGGTCGTGCCAGCTACCGCAACCGCTGGATCGACACCTGCGCCTTGCAGGAAGAGCGGGCTGCCGGCCATGCGCTGTGGCAGGGTCTGAAGGAGCCCATCCGCGCCGACCGTCCTGACGAGCCCCTCAAAAACACGTCCAACACCGATGTGAAATACCACGCCGGCCGCCTGATCACCATGTGGTACAAGGGCGGCGGCGTGCCCTATGCCGTGGACCCCGAGACCCTGCAGACCCTGGGGCTGGCGGACTTTGGGGGCGCCATCCGGGGCATGTCTGCCCACTCGCGGCCTGACGAGCACACGGGCGAATTGATCTACTTTGATTACGGTCCGAAACCGCCGTACATGGTCTATGGCGTGATCGGCTCGGACCGCCAGCCCAAGCACCGCATCGAAGTGCCACTGCCCGGCCCCAGCCTGCCGCACGACATGGCGGTGACCGAGCACTACAGCATCCTGCACGACTTTCCGCTAAGGCCCGATCCCCAGGCCCTGCAGTCGGGGCGCTTCAAGCTGCGTTTCCATGCCGACCAGCCATCCCGCTTTGCCGTGGTGCCCCGCTACGGCCAGGCCAGCGAGATTCGCTGGTTCGAGGCCAAACCCAGCTACATGCTGCATGTGGTCAATGCCTGGGAGGAGGGCGACGAGGTTGTCATGGTGGGCACGCCCTACCGCATGCACGAGGGCCCCGATGGCTTGCCCGACGCCCGTCGTCTGGAGCAGACCATCAACCTGCGCCAGCGCGACTTTTTGCTCTACGAATGGCGCTTTGACCTGAAGACCGGCAAGACCCACGAGCGCGTGATCGACGACGTGCTCAACACCGAGTTCCCGGTCATCAACAGCCGGTACCAGGGCCGCAAGAACCGCTGGTCCTATCACGTGGTTTTCCCCCCGGGCGGGCGCGAGGAGCCGCGCTTTCCCGGCCTGGTCAAGTACGACCTGGAGACCGGGGGCTATGTGGCCTACAGCGCCGGACCGCGTTACTTCTACAACGAGCCAGGCTTTGCCCCGCGCGACCACAGCCAGGCCGAAGACGATGGCTACCTGGTCGCCTTCGTATGGAACCCCATCGACCAGCGTTCGGAGGTCCAGGTTTTTGACGCCCGCGACGCCCGCATGGCGCAAGGCCCGGTGGCGCGCATCCTGCTGCCGCGCCGCGTGCCGCACGGCTTCCATGCCACCTTTGTCAGTCAGCAGACGCTGGGCACGCTGGAAGCCTGCCAGCTGGCGCCCGAGGCGGTGCAGTCCATCCATGTGGGCAACGCCTTTGGCGAACTGCAGCGCAAGCAGGCCCACCTGGGGGCCATGGTCTCCCAGGTGGTGCCTGAACTGTGGGGCGTCCCCGCCATGCGCCACGAGGCGGCCTGTGCCTCTTCGTCGATTGCCGCCCTCGCAGCCATGGCCGAAATCGAGGCCGGCCGCTACGACTGCGCACTGGTGCTGGGCGTGGAGGAGTTCAAGAACACCCCGGGCAACGAGGCCTCGGTGAACCAGAACGCCGCTTCCTGGCAGGGGCACGAGGGCTTTGACTGCACCTACATGTGGCCTGCAGCCTTCGGCCTGGTGGCCCAGGAATACGAGCGCCGCTACGGCCTGGACCGCCGCCACCTCAACCGCATTGCCGAAATCAACTACAGCAACGCCCGCCTCAACCCGCTGGCGCAAACACGCAACTGGCAGTTCAACGAGTTGAGCTTCACCGACGACGACGAGGCCAACCCGCTGATCGAGCCCGGCACCCGCCGCCAGGACTGCGGCCAGGTCACCGACGGCGGCGCTGGCGTGGTGCTGGCCTCGGCCCGTTTTGCCCAGGAATGGGCGCGGGAGCGGGGCCTGTCCCTCGATGCCCTGCCGCGCATCGCCGGCTGGGGCCACCGCAACGCCGGTCTGCGCGTTCTGGACAAGTTCGAGCGCAGCAAAGACGCGCCCTATGTCTTCCCCCACCTGCGCCAAGCGCTGGAAGACACCTGGCGCCGCGCGGGCGTGGCCGGGATCGAGGCCATCGATGGCGTGGAAACCCATGACTGCTTCACCACCACCGAGTACGTCGCCATTGACCACCTGGGCCTCACGCCCCCCGGCCAGAGCTGGCAGGCGGTGGAAGACGGCTCCATCGCCCCTGGTGGCCGCTGCCCGGTGAACATGAGTGGCGGCCTGATTGGTTGCGGCCACCCCGTCGGTGCCGCTGGCGTGCGCATGCTGCACGACGCCGCCCGCCAGGTCACCGGCCGCGCCGACGCCATGCAGATCGAAGGCGCCCGCCGGGTGCAGACGCTGAACATCGGCGGCTCCTGCGCCACGGTGGTCAGTTTTGTGGTCGAGCGTGGGGTTGGGTCGTAGGCGATCCAGCGGCTTGGCTCGGGGCGGTGGTGCTCACTCCAACAGTGCCGCGACCCGAGCGCGTACTTCTTCCGTGAGGTGGTCTGGTGCTCTCTCGATCACGCGGGCCCTGCGCGCGGTCGGGTCGATCATGCGGAACTGGTGCACCAGAATCACCCCGGCCGTCTGTGTGCCTGCCCCCGTCAGAGAAACGGACATTCCCACATTGCGCGCCCCCATTCCCCCTTGGGTGATGGGACAGACCCCGACCAGCCCCAGCCTGTTTTTTGCTCCTGTTTTAAGAGCTATTACCGATGGTATTTAAAGGGCTGGAGCTGGTTTTGGTTTCGAAGAATGTCTGGAGGGGGGAAGGTGCCTGCTGTGGCCTTTTGCGCCTTCTTCCCCCTCGGTTTCTTCTTTCTTACCTGGTTCCAGCGTAAACAAAGCCGTCGTTCTTGCTGCCATTGAGCCCCATCGCGATCAGCGAGCGTGCTGCGGTGTCGTAGTAGGCCATGCCCGTGACCGAGGTGCCACTTGGAAGTGCGCAGGAACTGCCGGTAAATGTCACGCGCACATCGAACACGTTTTTGCCCGACGCGCGGGGCGTTGCCGTTCCCGCCATGGTGCAGAAGCTATTTCCTGCAGTGATCGTGCCGTTGCTGCTGAAGGTGACAGGGGTGTACGTGGCGGCTGACTTTGCGGTCAAGCCGTAGCCGTAATAAGTCCCCGCCAGCGCGGCCAAGGAGGCTGGCTTGTCGTAGTCGGTCGAATACGTGCCGTTCACGCGGACCCCGTTGCCCATCGTGACGGTGAGGGTGCTTTTGGGGGCAAAGGTGCCGCTGTAGTTGGTGGCATTGGCGGCGCCGTTGTAGAAGTCCAGCCCAGAGCCTGAGAGGAGGTTGGTTCCTGAACTGGTGGTGTTTCCGTAAAACGCGCCAGCCAAGGCGTTCGCACTGGTGGTGTAGAAGCCCCAGGTTTCCCCGTTTTCCAGAATCGCCACATAGGCTTTCAAGCCATTGGAGGTCGTGCCAGTCCAGAAGCCTTCGGCCGTGGCCGCCTTGGGCGGCGGGGTAGGGGCGTCGTCTCCACCGCCTCCGCCACAGGCCGTCAGCGCGGCAACGAGGGACAAAGCGGTCAGGGTTTTCAGTTGTTTCATAGGGGTCTTTTTGTTACCACCGCGAAGGTGCGGCGTTTAATTTTGCCCCAAAAGTCATAAATGGAATATTCCGATGCCGACTAGACGATGCTGGCGTGCCCGCCTCGATCTACCATCGGAACTACGAAAGCTTGCGTGCCGCCATGGTGGCGGCCCGCAAGGCGGCGGGTTTGACACAGGTGCAGATGGCTGAGCGCCTGCAGGTGGGCCAGTCCTTTGTCTCCAAAATGGAGCGGGGCGACAGCTACGTCGATGTGATGGCCTTCCTCGACTGGTGTGTGGCCTGCGGCGTGTCGCCGGGGGCGCTGCTCGACCCCATCGCCCGGGCATCCCTGGGGCAAGACTTTCCGGTAGGGGCTGTGTCGGGGAATCTGGATGAACCCGTCACGCCGTGAAGGGCATTAAAAATTCATCCTCCTGGGTTTACTATTTCTTCAGAAACATTCTTGAGCCCAAGGAGAAACCATGGAACAGCGGATTGCCTATCCAGAACCGAGTTGGGTGCTGGCCAAGGCCACGGCTCGCGCCAGTGAGCTGCTGGGACTGACCGGTGCGGCCTTGGCGCGCACCATCGGGCTGAGCGAACCCACCGTGTCCCGCATCCTGCGGGGCGACAAGGCCATTGATCCCGCCAGCAAGGAGGGCGAGCTGGCCCTGTTGCTGGTGCGGGTGTACCGCGCCCTGGATGCGATGGTCGGTACTGACGATCAAAAACGGCGTCTGTGGATGCAATCCCACAACCAGGCGCTGGGCGGCCCACCCATGCAGCTCGTGCAAAAGGCCGAAGGGTTGGTGGCTACGCTGAATTACCTGGACGGTATCCGGGCGCCGTCATGACGACGTGGCGCCTGGACTGGTTTGAAGGCGCCATTGCGCCCTGCAGTCTGCTCGCTTGGCGCGGTGTGGAAGCCCAGCATGTGGTGGCCACGATGCGCCTGGTGGACACACCTGCAGAGCAAGACTTGCTGGAGCAGCTGCTGGAACAAAGCAAGCCCCCCATGCCTGCCACCGCCCAGGTGCCGCATTACTTGCTGGCTACGCCGTTTCGCTACCACCCTGCCCATGCCAGCCGATTCCGTCCCGCCCATGCCAGGGGCCAGTGGTACGGCGCGGAAAACATCTTGGCCGTCTGTGCCGAGGTCGGGTACTGGCGGCACCGGTTTTTGATGGACAGCGTGGGCTTGCGTGACCAGGTGCTGCTCACCGAGCACAGTTTTTTCCAGGCCATGGTGCAAGGCCAGTCCATCGACCTGATGGCGCCGCCCTGGACCCAGGCCCACACCGTGTGGACCCATGGCAGTGACTACACCGCCACCCATGCGCTGGCTGCTGCGGCACAGGAGCGCGGCGTGCAATGGCTGGCCTATGAGTCCGTGCGCGCAGCCGGCGAGCGCTGCGCGGTGGTGTTTGACCCCGACGCATTGACCGAACCCCCCGGGGGGCTGAACCGAACGCTGCAGACCTGGCGCTGCAAGGTCACCCGCAGCGCTGTGATGTTTACGTCCGGGCGTGAAGCCCATCTTTGGAACTTTTGACTTCCATCTCTGACCATGACCACCCCCATATCCCCCCTCTACGACCTCACCCTCCAGCCCATGTCCGGCCCGGCGCAGTCGCTGCAGCAGTACACCGGCAAGGTGCTGTTGATCGTCAACACCGCCAGCGCCTGCGGGTTTACGCCGCAGTTTGCGGGGCTGCAGGCCCTGCATGAAACCTATGCGGACCGGGGCCTGGTGGTGCTGGGCTTTCCGTGCAACCAGTTTGGTGGGCAGGACCCGGGCAGCAACGATGCGATTGCGCAGTTCTGCCAGCGCAACTACGGCGTCAGTTTTCCGATGCTGGCCAAGGTGGAGGTGAACGGCCCGAACGCCGATCCGCTGTTCCAGTGGCTCAAGGCCCAGGCGCCCGGGCTGCTGGGCACCGAGGCGATCAAGTGGAACTTCACCAAGTTCCTGGTCGGTCGCGATGGCCAGGTGCTGCGCCGCTACGCGCCGCAAGACGCACCCGCCAAGCTGGCGGCGGACATTGAGGCGGCTCTGGCCGCTTGAAGCCACGCGCGGGGAGGGCGGAACCGCGCGGCGCGGGTTTTCTCTAAGATTGCCGCCCATGTGCCTCTTTTGCCCCACCCCTTTCGCGCATTCCGCCCCATCGTCCCCTTGGTCGGCCCGCCGTGGCTTTTTGCTGGCGGCGGGTGCCTCGGCCCTGGCCCCTGCTGCCGCGCTGGCGCAGGTGGACGTGGGCAGTGCCTCGGCCGTGCGCAAACTGGTGCCCGCCGAAACCCTGGAAGACGCGGCTGCCCAGCAATACCAGCAGCTGCTGGAACAGGCCCAGGCCAAGCGGGCCCTGGCACCCCAAGGCCACCCGCAGCTGCAGCGCCTGCACGCGATTGCCCGCCGCCTGATTCCTTTTGCCATGCCCTGGAACGACCGCGCCCGCCAGTGGCGCTGGGAGGTCAACCTGATCGGCAGCAGCCAGGTCAACGCCTTCTGCATGCCAGGCGGCAAGATCGTGTTCTACACCGGCATCCTCGACAAGCTGCAGCTCTCCGACGACGAGACTGCCATGGTCATGGGCCATGAAATGGCCCACGCACTCCGCGAACACGCCCGCGAGCGGCTGGTGAAGACCCAGGCCACCAACATCGGCATCCGCCTGGGCGCGCAGCTGCTGGGCCTGGGCGAGCTGGGCCAGGCGGCGGCCGGGCTGGGCGGGCAGTTGCTCACGCTCAAATTCAGCCGCTCGGACGAGACCGATGCCGACCTGGTTGGTCTGGAGCTGGCCGCCCGCGCCGCCTACCAGCCCGAGGCTGCCGTGAGCCTGTGGCGCAAGATGGGCAATGCCACCGGCAGTGGCCAGGCGGGCCTGGCCTTCCTCTCCACCCACCCCTCGGGTCCGGACCGCATCCGCGAGCTGGAAATGAACGTTCCCAAGGTGCAGGGCCTGTATGCCGCTGCGCGTGCAGGTGGGTAATTTTGCTCCTGAAATAAGAGCTAGTACCGCTGGATTTCATTGGCCAGGAGGCCGATTTGACCATGAATTTTGGAGTATTTGCCATGGCATGTTTTGACGCTTCTTCCTTGCGATGCGCTTGGCGCGCGGCCTTGCCGGCGCTGCTGCTGGCCGCCAGCATGCTGGCCACGGCCCAGACCCCTGCGCCCACCGCTGCCCCTGCGCCCACCGCTGCCCCTGCGGCGACCGCTGCCCTGCGCACTGGCGAGCAGGTCTATCAGACGGTGTGCATGGCCTGCCACGCCACCGGCGTGGACAAAGCCCCCATCCTGGGCGACCGCAAGGCCTGGGCCCCGCTGATCCGCGAGGGCCAGCACGAGCTGACCGGCCATGCCTGGGTGGGCATCCGCAAGATGCCGCCCCGGGGTGGGGCGTCCGACCTCAGCCTCGAAGAATTCGGCAGCGCCGTCGCCTACATGGCCCGCGCCGCCGGCGGTACTTGGACCGACCCCGACGCCGCGATGCTGGAGCGCATCCGCAAGGTCGAAGCCAAGCGCCTGAAAAAGCAGCAGGCGGGCAAGTCCTGATCGTCTCTGAAGAGCGGGCGGTTCAGCCGCCCTGCCCAAACAGCCGCCAAAACACCCCGCGCAGCCAGGCCGAGGCCGGGTCCTGGTGCATGCGGGCATGCCAGTAGCTGCAGATATCGAAGGCCGGGAAGCGGATCGGCGGAGCGCAGCTGGCCAGGTCCAGGCTGCGCGCGATCAGCAGCGGCGCCAGGTTGGAGGGCACGGGGGCCACCAGGTCGGTCTCGGCCACGATGGGGCCGATTGACAGGAAGCTTTGCACCCGCAGCGCAATGTCGGCCCGCACCCGGGGGCTGGTCAGCACCTTTTCGACGGCGCTCAGGTGCTCGGTGCCTGGGGGGCTGGCCACCACATGGCGCAGGGTGCGCAGCGTGGCCAGCGTCAGGGGCTGTGCCAGCGCGGGGTGGCCGGCGCGCATCACGTAGACGAATTCCTCGGTGAACAGGCGTTGCTGGTGCACTTGCTTGCCCAGTGCCGGGCTGAAGCCCACCGCCAGGTCGATGCTGCCGTCGGCCAGGCCGTCCAGCAGCTCGCGGGTGCCCACCGACAGGGTGTGGACCACGCTGCCCGGCGCCTCGCGTGCCAGCAGGGCCAGCAGTCGGGGCAGGAAAAAGCGCTCGCCAATGTCGCTCATCGCCACGCGAAACACCCGTTTGGCCTGGGTGGGGTCAAATTCGGGTGGGGTCAGCGTGCCTCGCAGCAGGGCCAGGGCCTCGGCCACCGGTGCGGCCAGGCGGTTGGCCACGGGCGTGGGCGCCACGCCGCGCTGGATGCGCACGAACAGCGGATCGCCGTACTGCGCCCGCAGCCGCGCCAGACCATGGCTCACCGCCGGTTGCGACAGCCCCAGCCGCTGCCCGGCGGCGGTGAGGCTGCCCGTGCGGTGGATGGCGTCGAACAGCGCAAGCAGGTTCAGGTCGAAGCGGCGCGGCCAGGAGCTGTCATTCGTCATCCGAATAGTATGAATCACGAAATGCCATGGTTCATCGATGGTGGCGGGCCGTACATTGACGGACATCATGACAACAAAGCCGCTCCCCGCGCGGAGGGCCCCTTCAGGAGACCGTTGATGATCGATTTGTGGGACATCCGTTATGTCCGCCTGGGCACGCGCAACCTGGCCGAGGCCACGCGCTACGCCCGCGAGGTGGTGGGGCTGGAGCTGGGCGCGCAGGAGGCGGGCGCGCACTACTTTCGTAGCGATGGCCGCGACCACACCCTGGTGTACTTTGAAGGCGACCCGCGTGACCACACTGTGGGCTTTGAGCTGCGCGACGCCGATGCGCTGGAGGCCGCTGCCGCCCACCTGGAAAGCGTGCAGGTCGCCGTCACGGCCGGCACGGTGGAGGAATGCGAGCAGCGCCGCGTCAAAGCCTTCGCGCACTTTCGCGACCCCAGCGGCAACCGCATCGAGCTGGTGGTGCAGCCGCACCACAGCGGGCGCCGGCACTTTCCCTCGCGCGATGCGGGCATCACGGGGTTTAGCCACATCGGCCTGTGCTCCAGCGACCCGGCCCGCGACGAGAAGTTCTGGACTGGCGTGATGGGCGCCAAGGTCAGCGACCGCATCGGCCCCTCGCCCCTGCTGCGCATCGACGAAGTCCACCACAAGATCGCGCTGTTCCCCTCGGCCACGCCTGGCGTGCAGCATGTGAACCACCAGGTCGAATCGATTGACGACGTGATGCGCGCTTATTACCGCTTCAAGGAGCTGGGCATCCGCATCGTCTTCGGCCCAGGTCGGCACCCGACCTCGGGCGCGCAGTTTTTGTACTTCGAGGGGCCGGACGGCATGGTCTATGAATACTCGACCGGCGTGCGCCTGATCACCCCCGAGCAGGAGCCCGGTTACCAGCCACGCCAGTTCCCGATGGCAGCCAGTTCGTTCTGCATGTGGGGTTCCAAACCCGACATTCCGGCGTTCAAGGTGTGAGCGGGATGGCAACCCTGATGAATTTTCCCGATCTCGATACCGCCCAGCGCCAGGTGCGCCTGGCTGCCCGCGCGCTGGGCCGCCACGGCCTGGTCCATGCCTATGGCCATTGCAGCCAGCGGCTGGATACGGGGCATTTTCTGGTCTGCGCCGCCCAGCCCATGGGCCTGATTGCCCCCGGCGAGCTGGGCACCGTGGTCCCGGTGGACGGCCCCCTGCCCGAGGGCGTGCTGGGCGAGGTGCGCATCCACCAGCAGATCTACCGCCGCCGCCCCGAAGTGCAGGCGGTGGTACGCGCCATGCCGCGCAGCGTGATGACGCTGGGCACCGCCCGCCGTGTGCCCCAGCCGCGCCACGGCTTTGGTAGCTACTTTGCCGACGGCATCGCGCTGTGGGACGACCCGCAACTCTTGCGCGACGATGCCGCCGCCGCCGCGCTGGCCGAGACCCTGGGCCCGCGCAGCGCCCTGGTGATGCGGGGCAATGGCGCCATCGTCGCCAGCACCTCGCTGGTCAAGACGGTGGGCTTGACCTGGTACCTGGAGGACGCCGCCCGGCTGGAGCTGGACATCCGCGCCGCCGGGCTGGAGGCCGAATCGGTGGTGCTGGACGCGGACACCTGCGCCCGCCGCGCCACCGACGCCGGCCGGATCTTCGAGCGGATGTGGGATTACCTCACCGCCGGCGATCCCGAGCTTTGAGCCTTTTTCTGACTGAACACAACGATTCCAAGGAGACAAAACCATGTTGCAACGCAAAACCTTCCTGACCCTGGCCGCCAGCCTGGCCCTGGGCGTCAGCCTGCCCGCCGCAGCACAGGTACCCGCCTTCCCCACCAAGCCGGTGCGCATCGTCGTCGCCTCGTCCGCCGGCAGCGGCCCCGATGCCGCGATGCGCGCGGTGGGCGAGAAGCTGTCGCAAAAATGGGGCCAGCCGGTCATCATCGACAACCGCCCGGGCGGCAACGGTTTCATCGCCGTGTCGGCCTTCAAGAACGCGCAGCCCGATGGCCATGAGCTGATCAACCTCGACAGCAGCCACATGACCACGCACCCGCACACCTTCAGCCGGCTGCCCTACGACCCGCAAAAGGACTTTGAGCCGGTGCGCCCGCTGCTCTTGACCGACTTCTTCGTCGTCGTGGCCAAGGACAGCCCTTTCAAGACCCTGGACGACATCGTCGCTGCCGCTAAGGCACAGCCGGGCAAGGTCACCTATGGCTCCTGGTTCAATGGCAGCCCCGGTCACCTGGGCGGCCTGCGCCTGCAGGCGCTCAAGGGCCTGAACATGACCCATGTGCCCTTCAAGGAAATGCCCCAGCTCTACACCGCCGTGGCCACCCAGGAGGTGCAGTGGGCCCTGGGCAGCGTGGGCAGCGCTGGCGCCATGGAAAAAGCTGGCAAGGTCCGCTTCATCGCGATTGCCGCGCCCGCCCGCCTGCCGCTGTATGCCGATGTACCCGCCACCGCCGAGTCGTCCAGCAGCAAAAGGGCTACGAGGTCAACGCCTGGGTCGGTCTGTTCGCCCCCAAGGGCACGCCCAAGGCCGTGCGCGAGAAGATCGCCGCCGACATGACCGAGGTGCTGAACGCCCCCGAGCTGGTCGAGCGCTACCGCACCCTGGGCTACCTGCCCATGCACATGGCGCCGGATGCCTTTGCCCAGCGCATGGTCAGCGACACCCAGGGCTGGGCCAAGATCATTCGCGATGCCAATCTGAAACTGGATTAAGGCCACCGCCGATGACGACGCCTGCTTCCTTTCCCAGCGGCATGGCCGCTTTCCGCCTCTATGGCCGGGTGGTGGCCATCACCGGAGGCGCCAACGGCATTGGCCTGGCCGCGGCCCGGCTGTTTCAGGAGGCGGGCGCCCGCGTCGCCATCCTGGACCGCGATGCCGAAGCCGCCCAGCGCGCCGCCGCTGCACTGCCTGGCGCCACCGCCCTCGTCCTGGACGTGACCGACGAAGCGGCGGTTGAGCCGACGTTTGCCGCTGTCGCCCAGGCCCATGGCCGCATCGATGTGTTTGTGAACAACGCCGGCCTGTCGATCCGCAAGGCGTCTGACGAGCTTTCGCTGGCCGAATGGCACCAGGTAGTGGCCGTCAACCTGACGGGCGCCTTCCTCTGTGCCCGCGCGGCCGTGCGTCACATGCCGGCGCAGGGTGGGGCGGTGGTCAATACTGCATCGGTGATGGGGCTGGTGGGTGGCGGGCCGTACCCCAACCCGTCCTATCAGGCCACCAAGGGCGGTGTGGTCAACCTGACCCGCGCGCTGGCGATGGAGTGGGCGCACCGCAACATCCGCGTGAACGCCGTGGCCCCGACCTGGACGCGCACCGCCTTCATCGGCGGCCTGTCCGACGACAGCCTGGCCCAGGCCTGCGCGATCACCCCGCTGGGGCGGATTGCCGAGCCCGAGGAAGTGGCCGCCGCCATCCTGTTCCTGGCCAGTCCCGCCGCCGGCATGGTCACCGGCCAGATCCTGGCGGTGGATGGGGGGTATGCGGCGCAGTGAGCGCCGCCGGCAACGCCTTTAAGGCGTTGTCGCCGGCGTATGGGGGCTGCGCAGCTTGCGCACCACCATCCCCACAAACACCAGCGTGGTCACGGCCAGGGCGCCGGCGCTGGTGATCCAGAAGGTGGCGGGGTGGGCCATGGCGGGCCAGGGCCCCAGGCCCTGGTAACTCAGCCAGTAGCCGCCCAGCAGGCCCACGCCCCACAGCATCACGCAGTAAACCACCAGTGGCGCCACCGTCACGCGGTAGCAGCGCAGGATGAACAGGCTAAAGCACTGCAGCCCATCGACCGCGTGGTAGGCCGCCACCCAGGCCAGCAGTCCCGCGGCGAGCGTGGCGACCTCGGCCTGGCTCGAATACAGCTGGGCCAGCGGGGTGCGTGCTATGAATAAAAGCGCTGCAAGCGCAAGCGCCATGGCGCCTACCGCCCGAAAACCCATCCAGGCCACCTGGCGCGCCTGCACCTCGTCGCCCGCGCCGCGCCAGAAGCTGACCCGGGCGCTGGTGGCAATCGACAGCGACAGCGGCACCATGTAGAGCACGGCGGCCAGGTTGGCGGCGATCTGGTGCGCGCCCGCCGCCACCACGCCCTGGCGGGCGATCAAGAGCGCCATCATCGTGAACGAGGTGACCTCGACCAGGATGGTCAGCCCCGCCGGCAGCCCCAGCTTGGCGAACTGCAGCAGCAGTGCGGGGTTGGGCGCTTCCATGCGCTCCCACAGGCGCAGCGGGCGGTAGATGTCTTGCGTGCGCATCAGCCACAGGCCGGCGATCAGCATGGCCGCATTGACCAGCAGCGTGGCCCAGGCGCAGCCGACGGCGCCCAGCTCCGGCACCCCGGCGCCGCCAAAGGTCAGCCAGGCCGACAGCGGCACTTTGAGCGCCAGGCCCAGCAGCTGGATGCGGGTGACGGCCTGCGGGTGGCCAATCGCTTGGTTCAGCGTGCCAAACAGCCGAAAGCCCAGGCTCAGCGGAATCGCAAAGCCCAGCACCTGCAGGTAGGCCATGACCGTGCCATGCAGCGCGGGCGGGATGTCGGCGGCGCTCAGCAGCGCCTCTGGAAACCACAGCACCAGCGCACCCACCCCCGACACCAGCGCACACAGGTACAGCGCCTGGCGAAACAGCGCCCCGATCCGCTCCGGCCGCTGCGCGCCGCGCTCCTCGGCCCAGACCGGCAGCAACGCCTGCATCACGCCCATCAACCCCACCGACACACTGATAAAGATGGCCGAAGCCACCGACAGCGCCGCCAGTGAAGCGCCGCCATGCCGTCCGGCGACGATGGTGTCGGTGATGCCAAAAGCCATGGTGGCCAGTTGGCCCGCGAGCACGGTGCCGGCATGGCGGAGGATGAGGGGGCGTTCAGACATGGGCGGGGCAGTGGCGGCGGTCACGGGCGGCGGACCTGCGAGGCGGCGTGGCGCTGGCACCAAGGCCAGGAAGTATGGAGGCGTGATGTTACGCGGGCGTGAACAGGCTTGCCGTTCCAGGGGTTTGGCCTGCCGCCGCAGGTGGTGGAGGCTTTCAGCCCAGCTCGCTGGCACCCGGGAGATGCAGCCCCTGGTCCGTGGTCAGGCTGCGTGCCATGCGCACCGCGCGCAGCGTGGCGCGGGCGGTGGCTTCGGCGGCCATCGCGGCCAGCACCAGCGGGCCGGGGTTGCGGCCGGCGGCGCCGGTGCCCAGGGCGAACAGGGTGTCGCCATCGAGCTGGGTATGCACCGGGCGAATGGTGCGCGCCAGCCCGTCGTGCCCGGCCACGGCCAGGCGCTGGGCCTGGGCCTTGCTCAGCACGGCGTCGGTGGCGATCACGCCGATGGTGGTGTTGGTGCCCGGCAGGATCACCGCCGGGCGCTCGCCGGCCAGCAAGGCGCGCTGGGTGTCGTGCAGGCCGCGCCCGTCCGGGTTGCGCGCACCGGCCACGACCTGGCCGGTGGCGGGGTCGAACACGTCGCCCACGGCGTTACAGGCGATCAGCGCGCCCACCGTGATGCCATCGACCGTGACCGAGGCGGTGCCGATGCCGCCCTTCATCGCCCGCTGGATGCCAAACAGCTTGCCCACGCAGGCCCCGGCCCCGGCGCCGACATTGCCCTCGGCGGGGTCGGCGGTGGACGCAGCGGCGCAAGCGGCGTAGCCCGCGGCGGCATCGGGGCGCACCCGCATGTCGCCCACCGCCAGGTCGAACAGCACGGCGGCGGGCACCAGCGGCAATTTGCCCACGCCAATGTCCAGGCCCACGCCTTGCTCTTCCAGCCAGCGCACCGCGCCAGTGGCGGCGTCCAGCCCCCATGCGCTGCCGCCGGCCAGCACGATCGCGTGAATCTTCTCGACCAGATGGGTGGGGTCCAGCAGGTCGGTCTCCCGTGTGCCGGGCGCGGCGCCGCGCACGTCCACCCCGCCGACGGCGCCGTCCTTGGCGATGACCACCGTGCAGCCCGTGGGGCGGCGCGGGTCGGTGCAGTGGCCGACTGTGATCCCCGCCACGCGGGTGATGCTGCCGGGGTCGGTCGCGTCGGCGGGCGGGGTGGTTTCAAGGGTCAAATCAGCCTCCAGGCCAATGGATACCAGCGGTACTAGCTATTAAAAGAAGAGTGATTTAGGTGCCGCCGACAAAGGGGTTGCTCTGCCGCTCGCGGCCAAAGGTGCTTTCCGGGCCGTGGCCGGGGATGAACACGGTCTGGTTGCCCATGGGCCACAGGCGCTGGGTGATGCTGTCGATCAGTTGCTGGTGGTTGCCCTGGGGAAAGTCGGTGCGGCCGATGCTGCCGGCAAACAGCACGTCGCCGACGAAGGCCCGGTCGATCTGTGGCGCGTGGAACACCACATGGCCGGGCGTATGGCCGGGGCAGTGGCGCACGTTCAGCGTTTCGTGGCCGATGGTGACCTGGTCGCCATCGTGCAGCCAGCGGGTGGGCGTGAAGGTCTTGGCCGGCGGAAAACCGTATTTCTGGCTGGTGGGGGGCAGGGCGTCGATCCAGAACTGGTCGCCGGGGTGCGGGCCGACGATGGGCAGGTGCAGCCGCTCGGCCAGCTCGCCAGTGCCGCCGGCATGGTCGATGTGGCCGTGGGTGATCCAGATTTGTTCCAGTTCCAGCCCCAGCTTGTCCACGGCGGCCAGCAGCAGGTCCAGGTCGCCGCCGGGGTCGATCACGGCGGCCTTGCGCGTGGCGTCGCACCAGACGAGGGAGCAGTTTTGCTGGAACGGGGTGACGGGGATGGTCAGGTAATGGAGCATGGCGTGGGGTGTTGGGCACGGCAGGCGCCGTGCAAGGGCATTACAGGGTTTCGATGGCCTGGGGGCTGGGTGGGGCGGCGGTGGCGGGTACCGGCAGTTCCGTGGCCGCGATGCCCGCGGTCTCGGGGGGGCGCAGGAACGCGCGCTCGCCCAGCTTGCGGGCGAGCAGGTCCGGGGTGGTGCGGATATGGGCTTCCAGCGCCAGGGCCGCGCGGGCTTCCTGGCCGCTCATGGCCATGTCGTAAATCGCCGCATGCTCGGTGTGCACGTCGCGGTTGGTTTCCAGGCTCAGGCTGTAGCGGCGGTAGCGTTCGCTGTGGCGGTAGAGCACGGCCAGGATCTTCTGTGTCCAGGGGGAGTTCTGGCCCGACAGCAAGGTTTCGTGGAAATGCACGTTCAGCGCTTCCCACTGCCGGCGATGTTCGGGGCGGATGGGCTGCTCGAAGGCGGACATGGCCTCGTAGGCTTCGCGCAGGCGGGTGCGCCAGGCCTCGTCGCCATGGCGGATGGATTGGCGCAGGGCTTCGATCTCGATCTGCACACGCAGGTTGGTCAGGTCGGCCAGCTCCTCCAGGGTGATGGGCGCCACGCGAAAGCCCCGCTGGCCTTCGGCGGTGACCAGGGCATCGCTGGCCAGGCGGGTGATGGCCTCGCGCAGGGTGCTGGCGCCCACGGCGTATTGCGTGCGCAGGTGCTCGATGCGCAGCTTGCTGCCGGGCTCCAGCCTGCCCTCGATGATGTCGTTGCGCAGGGCGTTGTAGGTGTGCTCGATCAGCGTGCGGGAGGCTCCGCCCGCAGGGTTGGGGCCTGTATCGGTGGCGGGCAGAAAAGGGCGTTTGGCCATGGCTCAGGAGGCAGGGGGACGGGTACGTTCGTTCAGGCGGGAAAGGCGGTAGCTCAGCTGCGGCCGGGTCAGGCTCAGGGCCCGTGCGGCGGCGGAGAGGTTGCCGCCAGCGCGGGCCACGGCCTCGCGGATCAGGGTGTCTTCCAGGGCCTCCAGCGACAGGCCATTGTCCAGCATGGTGTCAAACAGCCTGGCGGCCTGGCCCGCCGGGGTGGTGGCGGTCTGTTCGAGTGTGCCACGGTTGTTGATGGTCGCGCCGCCTTGCACCGAGAGTTTGGGGAACAGCATTTCGGCATCGATGCTCTGGCCGGTGGCCGCCAGGATCACGCCGCGCTCGATCAGGTTTTCCAGCTCGCGCACATTGCCGGGCCAGGAATGCGCGCGCAGTGCGGCCAGGGCGCGGTCGGTCAGGCCGGCAATGCGCTTGTGGTGGCGCACGGCGTACTTTTGCAGCAGGTGCATGGCCAGCGGCTCCACATCGTCGGCGCGCTCGCGCAGGGGCGGGATGCGGATGGGATAGACATTCAGCCGGTAGAACAAGTCGCTGCGAAAGCGCCCCTGGGCCACGGCCTGCTCCAGGTCCACATTGGTGGCGGCCACCACGCGCACGTCCACGCGGCGGGGTTCGTGGCCACCCAGGCGCTCGATCTCGCCGGTCTGCAGCACGCGCAGCAGCTTGGCCTGGGCGGGCAGGGGCAGCTCGCCCAGCTCGTCCAGCATCAGGGTGCCGCCGTGGGCGCGCTCAAAGCGGCCCACGCGGGTGCTGTGGGCGCCGGTGTAGGCGCCTTTTTCGGCGCCAAACAACTCGCTCTCGATCAGCTCGGCGGGCAGGGCGGCGCAGTTGACGGCGACGAAGGGCTTGTCGGCCCGTGCGCCCATGGCGTGCAGGGCGCGGGCAAAGCGCTCCTTGCCCACGCCGGTCTCACCCGTCAGCAGCACGGTCACGTCGGTGGCGGCGGCCTGGCGCAGGAGCGTGGCGGTTTCCTGGAAGGCGCGGGAATGGCCGACCAGCTCGCCCAGCTCGTCGGCGGGTTGCAGCTGCTTGCGCAGGGACTGGACCTGGGACTGCAGCTCGTCCAGCTGCACCAGCACCGAGTCGGGTTGGTAGTCCTGGGCCATGGCCTCACCGTCCGGCCATTCGTGGGCAAAACGGCCTTCAATGCGGCAGTGCGGCTGGCCGCAGGCGGTGCACTCCACTTCCTTGAACAGGGCGGGGCGCATGAAGAACGCGCTGGTGTAGCCCGAGGCATAGCCCAGCAGCATCCAGCAGGCGGGTTCGTTTTGCGGACCAAATTCACGCAGTTGGGCTTCAACCTCCCAGCTGTGGCTCCAACGGAACACCCC
The DNA here is from genome assembly GCA_964480105.1 of uncultured Burkholderiaceae bacterium. Taxonomy (GTDB): domain Bacteria; phylum Pseudomonadota; class Gammaproteobacteria; order Burkholderiales; family Burkholderiaceae_C; genus CAYZPX01. Next base: position 24,167 of record CAYZPX010000008.1, read on the forward strand.
GCGGAAGTGGCCAGCAGTCTCATCGAACTCGAACACCTCGGGTGTGACCTGGACCAGGCCCTCCAGCATGTGCAGCTGCGGGCCCACGGCAAAGGCTTCGAACAGTGGCGCATTCGGGCGCACCTGCCGCGCGAGCAGCGCATCGCGTTCGCCCGAGGCATAGCCCGCGCGCATCAGCAGGCGCCGTGTCTGGCCCTGGCCCAGCGTGTTCACCAGCTCCCGCCGCAGGGCGTGCAGCGCGGCGGCATGCACCAGCAGCATCCGCTGGCTGCCCAGCCAGATCCGCCCATCTCCGGAGGAAAAGTGCACCAGGCGGCGCAAATCGGCATCCGAGGGCAGGGCGGGCAGGGCAGGCGGCAGGGGAGAGCGCATCGGCCGATTATCGATAAGCCGCCTCCCTTCCCCCGTGGGGTTAATCCCGAGCTTGTCGCCTAAGTGCCCCGGTTGTTGGATTTCGAGCAAGGGTTATCCCGGAATTTTGATGATTTCATCATGCTGCAGTGCAATATTTTTTGTATTGCAAAAACATGACGGTGGGCTGCAGGGACGCTGTGCCAGCCCGAATCCCAAAACCTAGGACTTACCCTGATTTATCGATCGTTTTGGGGTTTTCGCGTGGTGTCAGGCACAGCATCTGCATGGACAGTGGGGAGACCCACGAACATGCCAAGGAGATTTTCATGATCACCGAACCCCTGACCGAAACACTGCCCGTCGTGGACCTGACGCGCAAGTCCGTGCGGGTGCTGGAACGGCGGGCCAATGGCTTTGTCCTGTTCGAGTTCTCGCTGGGTTGGCCCGAACTGGCCGCCGAGCTGATGCTGACCCAGGCCGATTTCGACGCGTTCTGCGCTTCTCAGGGCGTTGCGCCCACCGAGGGCCCGGATGCTGGCCTTGCTTCTTCACTGTCCTAAAAAGGAGACCTTCCGATGAACATCGATTTGCAGGCGCGGGAAATCCAGCCACTGCGCCAGACCTTTGCCCGCGTGGCCAAGTACACCGGGGAAAAGCCCGGCTCCCGTTACCTGGAAGCCACCCTGGGCGTGCAGGCCGAGGCCAACTTCCACTACCGCCCCACCTGGGCGCCCGAGTACGAGCTGTTCGACAAGCGCCGCACGGCCATCCAGCTGGACGACTGGTACGCCCTGCGCGATCCGCGCCAGTTCTACTACGCCAACTGGACCATGGCCCGCGCCCGCCAGCAGGAGACCATGGAGTCCAACTACCAGTTCGTCGAGTCGCGTGACCTGATCGCCAAGATTCCCGATGCCCTGCGCGCCAAGGCCACCGAGGTGCTGATGCCCCTGCGCCATGTGGCCTGGGGCGGCAATATGAACAACTGCAACGTCTGCGCCCTGGGCTATGGCACCGCGTTCACTGCACCCGCCATGTTCCATGCCATGGACCACCTGGGCGTCGGCCAGTACCTGACCCGCCTGGGCCTGGCCCTGGGCGAGCCCGGCGCGCTGGAAGCCGGCAAGAACGACTGGCTGCAAAACCCCTGCTGGCAAGGCCTGCGCCGCCTGGTCGAGGACACCCTGGTGGTCCAGGACCCGTTCGAGCTGTTCATTGCGCAAAACCTGTCCATCGACGGCCTGCTCTACCCGCTGGTTTACAACCAATTTGTCGATGACCACCTGGCCGTTCAGGGTGGCACCGCCGTGGCCATGCTGACCGCCTTCATGCCCGAGTGGCACGACGAAAGCGCCCGTTGGATCGACGCCGTGGCCAAGGTCGCTGCCGCCGCATCCGAAGACAACCGCGCGCTGATCACCGGTTGGTACCGCAGCTACGCCGACCAGGCCCAGGCCGCGCTGGCCCCGGTCGCCGAACTGGCCCTGGGCGCTGCTGGCGCCGAGGCCCTGACCGCCGTGCGCACGGCCCTGGATGCCCGTGCCCGCAAGGCCGGCCTGTCGGTGTAAGGAGCCTTGGAATGAGCACTGCAACCGCCACCCCCGCCACCCCCGTGGCGCCAATTTCCAAGGTCTTCATTGCCTTTCAGGACAACGAAGAGTCCCGTCCGGTGGTCGATGCCATCCTGGCCGACAACCCCGAAGCCACGGCCGCCTACACGCCGGGCCTGGTCAAGATCAGCGCCCCGGGCCGCCTGGTCGTGCGCCGCGAGACCATCGAGGAGCAGACCGGCCAGCGCTACGACCTGCAGCAGCTGCAGGTCAACCTGGTGACCCTGT
>CAYZPX010000009.1:0-25346 GCA_964480105.1 uncultured Burkholderiaceae bacterium
ACCCCGGACCCGGCCCGCGCTCGCCCGGTGGGCGCATCGCCCATTGCAGCTGGTAGCTGGCCCCCTCCGGCGTGTCGATGCGCAACTGCATCGGCTCGCCCGGACCGCCGCCCACGCGCACGGCCTGGCCGGCCAGCAGCGTGGCGCCCTGCGCATCGCGCAGCACGATTTCGCGGGGCTGGGGGTATGGCGGGGCGTTTTGCTCCACCGTCCAGCGCCAGACGCCGCCCACGGCCAGGGTCAAGACCACCACGGTGGCGACGATGGCCAGCCAGATGCGCAGGTACAGGCGCCGGGACAGGGGGGACATGGGCAACCCTCAGTCCTGCTGCTTGGCGAACACATAGCCCACGCCGCGCACGGTGAGGATGCGGCGCGGGTGCTTGACGTCGGCCTCGATCGCGGCGCGGATGCGGCCCATGTGCACATCGATGGAGCGGTCAAAGGCTTCGAGCTCGCGGCCACGCACGGCTTCCATGATCTGGTCCCGGGTGAGCACGCGGCCGGCGCGCTCGGCCAGGGCCACCAGCAGGTCGAACTGGTAGGAGGTCAACTCGGCGGGCTGGCCCGCCACGGTCACGGTGCGGGCGTCGCGGTCGATTTCCAGGCTGCCAAAGCGCAGCGCGGGCGTGGTGACTGGGGTGGCCAGCGCACCGCCGCCATCGCCCCGCCGGCGCAAGATGGCGCGGATGCGTGCCAACAGCTCGCGCGGCTCGAAGGGCTTGGGCAGGTAGTCATCGGCGCCCAGCTCCAGGCCGATCACCCGGTCCAGCGGATCGCCCTTGGCGGTCAGCATCAGCACCGGCAGCCGCCCCGCCGCGCCCGGCAAGGCGCGGATGCGGCGGCAGATTTCCAGCCCGTCGAGGTCGGGCAGCATCAGGTCCAGGATCACCAGGTCGGGCAAGGCGCCCTGCCCAGCCCCTTCCAGCCGGGCCAGGCCACTGCGCCCGTCGGGGCAATGCGTGACGGCCATGCCCGAGGTGCCCAGGTAGGTGCCCACCATGTCGGCCAAGCGGACATCGTCTTCAATCATCAACAGCTGCACGGTCATGCGTCCCAGTGTAGTGGCGGGGCTGGGAGCATGGCCTGGCTGCGTGAGGGCGGGGTGTCGGGCGGGTAAAGGGGCGGTAAACGGGCGTAAGCTGCGATCAAAACGCTCCTAAAAGGAGAGCTACTACCGCTGGTATCTATTGGCCTGGAGGCCAAAAACCCTGCGAACGAAACCAGCACCCAGCCTGAAGCGGACTCGGGCCAGTGCACCGTCACACAGGCCGGCCGAGATTGCGTAGCAGGCGCGTATCGGTCTGCAGAGACTGGGGCGCACCGATGGCGACGCGGGCGAAATCCGGGTGGCGTGGATTGAACAAGACGTTACGTTCTGCCGGCACCACCGTGCTGGGCACGTTCAGCACGGCGGTCTGCGCGCCTTCCAGCCACGCCCGCCCCAGGGCCTGGAGCACGTCTCTGGCGCCGAGGGTGCGCCAGTCGGGCGGCAGTTGATCCACTTCGATGCGTGTCTGCGGGAGGTCGTCTGGCAGCTGCGCGGGGATCAGCACGTAGTGCGCGCGTAAAGGGTCGTCCTGCACCATCAGCTCCAGCAGGGCCAAGGACTGCGATTCGGCGGTATAGACCACCTCGTGGCCCTTGGGATTCCAGCGCCCACCATACCGCCGCGCGCCTTCACCACTGAAGGCGGTCTGGGCAAAGCGCGCGGTGGTGATGCGCCAGACCGTGCGCATCAGGCGAATACCCCGTGCTCGATGCGGCCCAAGGTGTCCAGCACGCTGTCCGCCCCCAGGTCGGTATCCAGCAGCGACAGCGGGGTCACGCCACCAAGCGACGCATTCGGGCTTTGCAGCCAGTTCAGGGCGTTGTCGGGGGCTTCAAAGACGGTTTCGGCGCGCTCGACCACGCGGGCCAGGCGCACGAATTTGGCGGACTCCTCGGGCGACAGCGCGCCCTCTCGCTTGCGCCGGGCCAGTGTCCGCTCCGGAATGGCGAGCGCATGCGCCAGTTCGCTCTGCGTGATGCGCGTGAGACGCACCACGGCATCGACCGACGCCGACGGCAGCCCCTGGCGCACCAGGGGAATCCAGTCCATCCCCACACGGGGCCGGGCGTGCAACACGCCCTCACCACCGAGCAGGTTCACCGCAGAGACAAACGAGGGTTGCAGGCTGGCAGTGCTCATGGGGTCCTTCCGGGAATCAAAAGCCATTTGGCGGCCATGCTAGGCAAAAATGGCAGCAAAGTCCAGACTACCGCTCTTGCCAGCGGCGGAACACCGGGACAAAACAGGCTCGAACCACTCCTAAAAAGAGAGCTAGCACCGCTGGTATCCATTGGCCTAGCAGCCAAAAACATCCTCAATCCACCAGATCACGCGGCACCGCCTTCACCCGCCCCGCCAGCGCCACCAGCAGCAGCACCGGCAGGCCCAGCAGCGCGGTGGCGATGAAGAAGCTGGCGTAGCCATGGGCATCGACGAAGTCGCCGCCAAAGCCGGCCAGGAATTTGGGCAGCAGCAGCATCATCGAGCTGAACAGCGCGTACTGCGTAGCCGAGTAGCGCACATTGGTCAGGCTGGACAGGTAGGCGATGAACGCGGCCGAGGCAATGCCGCCGGCCAGGTTGTCCGCCGAGACCACGGCGATCAGCGCGGTCACATCGTGGCCATGGCCGGCCAGCCAGGCGAACAGCAGGTTGCTGGCGGCGCTGAGCACGGCCCCCAGCATCAGGATGCGCATCACCCCCAGGCGCAGCGACAGCACGCCGCCCACAAAGGCGCCCAGCAGCGTCATCAGCACGCCATAGACCTTGGTGACGGCGGCGACCTCGTCCTTGGTGTAACCCAGGTCCACGTAGAAGGGATTAGCCATGATGCCCATCACCACGTCGCTGATGCGGTAAATGGCGATCAAGCCCAACACCAGCACGGCCTGGCGGCCATAGCGGCCCAGGAAATCGGCAAAGGGCTCGATGACGGCACCGCGCAGCCATTCGCCCAGGTTTTTGGCGGGGGGCAGCGGTGCGGGCACGGGCTCGCGGGCGAACAGCACGGTGACGAGGCCCACAGCCATGGAGGCGGCCATGACCAGGTAGGCGATCTGCCAGCCGGTGTTCTGATAGGCCGTGGTATCCGCAGTCAGCGCAGGGGCCAGGCCCGCCTCGGCGCGCGCGGCAATCCACAGCACGCCGGCGCCGGCCCAGATCATTGCCAGGCGGTAGCCGCTTTGGTAGGTGGCGGCCAGCGCGGCCTGGTGGTCGGTGTCGGCGGATTCGATGCGGTAGGCGTCCAGCGCGATGTCCTGCGTGGCCGAGCCAAAGGCCACGGCCAGTGCGCAGCCCACCAGCAGGCTCAAATCCGTGCGCGGGTCGGCCAGCGCCATGCCGACCAAGCCTGCAATGACCAGCGCCTGCGAGGCGATCAGCCAACTGCGCCGCCGGCCCAGCCAGCGGGTGAGCAGCGGCAGCGGCAGCCGGTCCACCAGCGGCGCCCAGGCCCATTTGAAGCCGTAGGCCAGACCCACCCAGCTGAGATACCCGATGGTGCTGCGATCAATGCCCGCCTCGCGCAGACGGAAGCTGAGCGTGCCCAGCACCAGCAGCAGCGGCAGCCCGGCGGCAAAGCCCAGCGTGAGCATGCGCAGGCTGGCGGGCTCCAGGTACACCCGCAGGGTCTGGCGCCAGCTGGGGCGAGTGGTGGATTCAGGGGCTGGGCTGGAACTTGGGCTGGGACTGGACATGGCGCCGCGTGCGGAAATCAGGCGTCGGCCGTGGCGCTGGCAGCGTCCGTGGTGGTGGCGGCGGGCTGGGCGGCTGCAGCCACCCGCGCTGTGCGTGCCAGCGCCTGGGCGACGGCGCGGCGGTCCATGCCGTACATCTCGGCAAAGGCCTCGACGGTCTGGCCGCTGGCCTCGAAAGTGCGGCGCAGGGCCTCGGCCTTGGCCAGGCGGGCGGAGGCTTCGGACAGGGCCTCGTCGCGCAGCACGTTGACCAACTCGTCCTTGCTGTGGGCCACTTCCACATAGGCTTCGCGGCTCAGGCCCGAGGCCTCGAAGGCATGGACCAGGCGCTTGCGCAACCAGGCATCGCGGTCCTCGCCGTCGCGGGGCTTGCGGCGGCGGTAGAGCTCGGTCAGCGCCTGAAAGACATGCTCGGGCGCCACGGCTTCAACAGGTTGGCCTTGCAGGTCATGGCGCTTGTCGCCCGAGGCCATGCATTGCAAATAGCGGGTGGAGCGGGTGTGGATGCCCAAAGCCAGCTTGAGGTCGTCCTTGGCGAACTGGCCGGGATGGGCTGCCTGCAGGTCCTGGAAGATGCCGCGCTTGAGCGGGCGAAACTGCGCCCCAAACAGCACCGGGTACAGGCTGGCCAGCTGCTCCAGCAGCGGGTGGGTGCGGCGCGGGGCGCGGTCCGGCTTGGCGGCAGGCAGGTCTTGGGAAGGCTGGGATTCGGTCATGGCCATGGTCGGTTCAACGCACAGAAAAAGCGCTCCAGGGAGCAAGAAAACCCGCGATCATGCCAGCGATGGCCACCACGCCCCGCAGGGCTCAGGCGGGCGGGTCGGCAGGATGGCGCTCGCGCCACCAGTCCAGGATCACCGCCCGGTCGGCCCACAGCGGCGGCAAGGCCAGCACCAGCAGCAGGCAGGCCAGCGGCAAGACCGAGACAAAGCCCAGGTACTTGAAGCCATACGCGCCCGCAATGCCGCCGACCAGGAACATCGCCAGCAGGCCGGCAAACAGCCGCAGGCGCTCATGGTTGGCGCGCACCTGCTGCTCGGGCGGGGCGCCGGTGCGGTTCCAGTACAGGGCCTTGCCCAGCTCGATGCCCAGGTCGGTGACCACGCCGGTCATGTGCGTGGTGCGAATCTGCGAAGACGAGAGCTTGGTCACCGTGGCGTTCTGCACGCCCATCATGTAGGACAGCAGCAGCACGGTCATCGGCACGGCAAAGGGCGTGCGCCAGTCCAGCGTGACCGCGCCGACCAGGCCAAACATCAGCATCAGCACCGCCACCAGCAACAGCGGCAGCGCGTAACGGCTGTGCAGGTGCCGCTGCTGCGCCCAGTTGACCAGGATGGCCGTGGTGGCCGCACCGCCCACAAAGGCCGACAGCGCACCCACCGCCGCCAGCACCATCGCCATGTTGCCCAGCACCAGGTTGTCGGCCAGCGCCGAGACAAAGCCGGTCATGTGCGAGGTGTAGAGGTGGACCACCAGAAAGCCCCCCGCGTTCAGCGCCCCGGCATTGAAGGCCAGCAGGAACCCCAGGCGCCGGTTGCTGGCCCCCGTGCGGTGGCGGCCCATCAGCTCGCGCAGCAGGTGCAAGGGGTGGTCAGTCAACATTTTGATAGCTAGTACCGCTGGATTTCATTGGCCTGGAGGCGGATTTGACTGACGTCAGACGAGACCGATGCCATTGCATATTGCCCTCGGCTGCGACCCGGAAGAGAACCGCTTCTGCGGTCCTCTGGGCGATTGTCTGCGATGGTGCGCGCAGGCAAAGGCTTTTGTCGTCTGCTACCCTTTTGCGCCGTTCAACCCCAGCAGGTCACAGCACATGATGAACACCGCCCTGGAAAGCGCGCGCTCGGTGAAACCTCGCACGAAGCGCCCACCCTCCGTTCCCAATTACGACATCACCCCGGACTACTCCCTGGCATCGCCTGCCGGGCGGGCGGCCGTGGAGGCGCTGAAAAACGAACTCATCGCCGATCCCGAGAAAGCCAAGCAGTTTTTCATCTCGGCGGGAATCCTGACCGCCAAGGGGCGCCTGGCCAAGCGTTACGGCGGATGAACCCGCTGGCAACCCCGGCGAACAACCGCTACCAGCACGCGTCTGGACTGGTGCTCGGCTTCCATGGCTGCGACCGCGCAACCGGCGAGGCGGTCCTGAGTGGCGATGTGCGGCACTTGAGCCCCAGCACCAACGATTACGACTGGCTGGGCGGCGGCATCTATTTCTGGGAAAACGATCCCCAGCGCGCATTGGAGTTTGCGCAAGAGGCATCCAACAATCCCAAAAAGTCCGCGGGGAAGATTCGTGAGCCCTTTGTCGTTGGCGCCATCATTGATTTGCGCTTGTGCCTGAACTTTCTGGAACGCCCTGCGCTGGATGAACTGCAACTGGCCTACCAGTTTTTCAAGCAGACCTTCAGCCCCAGCGCAAAACACAAGAAGTTCCCAGCCAACGTAGGGGAAGACCGCGGTGCACGGTTTCTGGATGCCGCCGTCATCGACATGCTCCACAAAATGCGCGCCGCTTTGAACACCCAGACCAACGCCTTTCCGGCCTACGACTCTGTACGCGGAGCCTTCTGGGAAGGGGGCGCCCTGTACCCAGGCGCTGGCTTTGAACAGAAGAGCCACATCCAGATCGCCGTGCGCAGTCCAGAGGCCTGCATCAAGGGGTACTTCCGCCCCCTGGTGGACTGAAATCGGGCAAATTTGCTATTAATTAAATAGCTAGTACCGCTGGATTTCATTGGCCTGGAGGCGGATTTGACCAAGAATCCTCGCGGACTCACGCACCGCTGGCCGGCGCAGCAAACAGGCTTTGCAGCGCCTCGGGCGTGAGCCAGCGCCATTGGCCCGGGGCCAGGTCGGCGGGCAGCTCCAGGCCGCCGATGCGCCAGCGGTGCAGGCCTTCGACGCGGTTGCCCACGGCGGCCAGCATGCGCTTGACCTGGTGGTACTTGCCTTCGGTCAGGGTCAGGTCAATCTGGTGGCTGTCCAAGGCCTCGCAGGCGGCGGCGCGCACCGGCTTGGGGTCATCGTCCAGCACCACGCCGGCCAGCAGCTTGGCAATCTGCGCGGCATCGACCGGGTGCTTGGTCGTCACCCGATAGACCTTGGGCACATGCTTTTTCGGCGAGGCCATGCGGTGGATGAACTGGCCGTCGTCGCTCATCAGCAGCAGGCCGGTGGTGTCCTGGTCCAGCCGGCCAATCGCCTGCACGCCCTGCACCGCGCTCTTGCTGGGCCGCTGGCGCAGGGGCGGGGGCAGCAGCGAATACACGCTGGGGTAGGTCGAGGGCTTTTGCGAGCACTCGGTGCCCGCCGGCTTGTGCAGCATCAAATACGCCTTGGCGTGGCATTCCCAGTCCACGCCCTGCACGCGCAGGCGCAGGCCATCCAGCGGCAGGTCGAGCCAGGGGTCGTCGCAGGGGGTGGGCGGCGTGCCGTCGGCACCAAGGAGCTGCACCAGGCCGTGCTGCACCAGCCCGGTACACACGCGCCGCGTGCCAAAGCCTTGGGAATAGAGAATGTCTTGGAGTTCCATGGGCCCCGAGTCTCGCCGAAATTGGGGCGGGAGAAGCGTGGCGTTAGCGCGCGCCTGCCGCAGAGGCCTCCTGCTGGTCCAGCCGGTCCAGAATGGCCAGCGCCTGCGCGGCATCCCCACGGGCGGCCAGGGTGCGAAAGCGGGTTTCGGCATCAAACGCGGCGATGGCCTGGGTGCTGAGCTCTTCCATCAGCTTGTTGATGCTCAGACCCCGGGTGTTGGCGAGGTTCTTCAGGCGCTGCGCGGTGTCATCCGGCAGGCGAATGGTCAAGGTGCTCATGGCTGTTCCTCCAAAAATTGTGCGGGTGTAACGATGCGCAGGCGTGGCCAGGCCAGCTCGCCCCGCGTCAGATCGCGCACGTTGTGCGTCACCACGGCCTCGGCATTGCCTGCAACAGCCAGCTCGATCAGGTGGTTGTCGCCCTCGTCGCGCAAATTGGGGCGCCAGCCGTAATACACGTGAACCCAGCGGCCCGCCTGCGCCAACGCAGCCAGCACCTGCAGGCGCTCTTCGGGCGTGGTGACAGGGGTCCAGACATCGCGTCCCAACAAATCCTGATACTCCTGCCAGAGTGCATTGCCAAACAACGGCGTGGCATGCCCCTGCAAGATACGGCGCAACACCTGGCGCGATGCGCCACCGCCCGAACGCAGGGCAGAGACAAAAACGTTGGTGTCCAGAACGATGGTGCGCATGGTTCATGCTAGCACGGGCGCTGTCATTTTTGCAGTCCAGAAGAGGGCGAAAGGCTAGCCGAAATTGCACGCAGCGCCATGAAAAAAGGCCCGCCAGGCGGCGGGCCGAAAGCGCGGTGAGGCGCTGAGGAGATTCGCAGGGACGCCCCCCTGATGGCGTCCCTGCCCCCACCAGGGGAGGGTTCGCCGAGCACGCCACCAGCCGTGCCCGACGGGATGACTTAGCGGCCGTAGGCCGATTCGCCGTGCGAGGTAATGTCCAGGCCCTCGCGCTCGTCTTCTTCGCTGACGCGCAGGCCCAGGGTCAGGTCGGCGATCTTGAAGGAAACGTACGCCACAACGGCAGACCAGACGATGGTTACCAGCACGCCCTGCACCTGTGCCCAGAGCTGGTGGCCCATGGCGTAGTCCTTGGGCTCGATGCCGCCCAGGCCGGACGCACAGAACACGCCGGTGAGCACCGCCCCCAGAATGCCGCCCACGCCATGTACGCCGAACACGTCGCACACGTCATCGACCTTGAGCAGGCGCTTGAGACCCGTCACGCCCCACAGGCAGATGGGGCCGGCCAGCAGACCCATGACGATGGCGCCCATCGGGCCGACAAAGCCCGCAGCGGGGGTGATCACCACCAGGCCACCGACGGCGCCCGAGGCGGCACCCAGCATCGACGCCTTGCGCTTGTGCAGCGCCTCGGCGGCAATCCAGGACACGGTGGCCGCGCCGGTCGCGACGATGGTGTTGATGAAGGCCAGACCGGCAATGCCGTTGGCGGCGCCAGCAGAACCGGCATTGAAACCGAACCAGCCCACCCACAGCAGCGAGGCGCCCACCATGGTCAGGGTCAGGCTGTGTGGGGCCATGGCTTCGCGGCCAAAACCGATGCGCTTGCCCACCATGTACGCGCCGACCAGACCCGCCACGGCAGCGTTGATGTGGACCACGGTGCCGCCAGCAAAGTCCAGCGCGCCATCCTGCGCCAGCAGGCCGCCACCCCAGACCATGTGCGCCACGGGGATGTAGCTGAAGGTGAACCACAGCACCGCGAACAGCATCACTGCAGAAAACTTGGCCCGCTCGGCAAAGGCACCGACGATCAGCGCCACAGTGATGGCGGCAAACGTGGACTGGAAGGCCACGAACACGAATTCCGGCACCGTGGCCATGAGGGACGACAGGGTGTCTGGTGCAATGCCCGCCAGGAACAGCTTGTCCAAGTTGCCCACAAAAGTGCCTTCGCCACCAAAAGTCAGCGAGTAGCCATACAGGACCCAGAGCACGGTGATGAGCGCAAAGACCACGAACACCTGGGTCAGCACCGACAGCATGTTCTTGGCGCGTACCAGGCCACCATAGAACAGCGCCAAGCCGGGAATCACCATCAGGATCACCAGCAGGGTCGAGGTCAGCATCCAGGCGGTGTCGCCGGCGCTGAGCGTGGCCACGGCAGCCACGGCTTCGGCGGCAGGGGCGGCGGCTTCCGTCACGGCAGGGGCCGCTTCCTGGGCCCAGGCCCCGGCCGCAGCGGCCAGCAGGCCCAGCCCCAGGGAGAGCGCGGGTAAGAGTTTGGTCATGGCAATTCCTCCGTCAATGCAGATAGGGATGGAAAGGGCTTACAGGGCCGAGGTACCGGTCTCGCCGGTGCGGATGCGGACCACCTGCTCCAGCGGGGCCACAAAAATCTTGCCGTCGCCGATCTTGCCGGTGCGGGCAGCGCCTTCAATGGCTTCGATCACCCGGTCCACCAGCTCGTCGGCCACGGCCGCTTCGACCTTGACCTTGGGCAGAAAGTCCACGACGTACTCAGCACCACGGTAAAGCTCGGTGTGGCCTTTTTGCCGGCCAAAGCCCTTGACCTCGGTCACCGTCAGGCCTTGCAGGCCCAGCTCCGACAGCGCCTCGCGCACTTCGTCGAGCTTGAAGGGTTTGATGATGGCGGTCACCAGTTTCATGGTCATCTCCTCCGAAAACAGCGGGCGCCCAGCGCCCGCCAGGGTTGACAGGGCTTACAGGGTTTTGGTCAGGCTGACAATGAGGCGGGCCTTGTTCGGGTCGCCAAAGAAGGCTTTTTTGGTGGCACCCACCACGGCGGCGCCCAAGGACAGGCCATCGCCCAGGTCGTAGGCCGCGCCGACGCTGTAGTCCACATAGTTGGGCACGCCCAGGGCCTTGATGTCGCCAGCAAAGCGGGTGTAGCCCACGGCCGCCTTCAGCGTGGTCTTGGGCGCAATTTCCTGCGCAAAGGCCAGGTTCAGGTAGCCGGTGTTGCGGCCGCTGCGGTTGCTGGTGCGGGCACCGGCGTAGCCGAAGTAGTCTTCCGACACCGTGTGCGAGTACTTGGCGGTCAGCGGGCCGTAGGTGGCGGCGCCGTAAAGCTCGGTGGTGTTGCCGCTGCGGTTGCCGGAATAGACATAGGCCAGGGCGCCAACGTCCAGATCGACCTCGCCGGCCTTGAATTTGTAGCCGCCGTAGAAGTCGGACTCCAGCGAGTTGCCGGGCAGCCAGTTGACGCTGGAGTTCCAGTTGCCCACATAGAAGCCGGAGTCGCCAAAACTGTAGTCAAAGCCGCCTTGCAGCGCGGGCTTGAGGCCGCCGGTGCGGCCCAAGTCCTGGTCCTGGCCCCGGAACTTGTAATTGCTGGTCAGGGTGACGTTGGCGGTCAACTGGGCGCTGGCGATCAGCGGGCTGGCGGCCAACAGGGCGATGCCCAGGGTTTGAAGGGATGGACGAATCATGGGGACTCCTAAACACTGGTTGATGAACGGGACATGTCTTTCAAAGCACAGACCATGCCAGCTTTGGCGCACCGGGAGCTTTGCCAGCCAAGCGCCCTTCCACTCCCGTTCTGGCCTGGACAGAGCACCGATGATTGCACCGCCTTGGTGCATTTACATCCCACCAGCCAACGGGCTTTGTCGCCACGCACTTTTCTGGGGAGAAACCGTCGATGAGCCTTGCCTTGGTGCCCAGCCGCGCGCTGCTGGGCCTTGAAGCCCCCGCCGTCACTGTCGAAGTCCACCTGGCCAATGGGCTGCCGAGCTTTTCGCTGGTCGGCCTGGCCGATGTCGAAGTCAAGGAAGCCCGCGAGCGGGTGCGTGCCGCGCTGCTCAACGCCGGGCTGGAGTTTCCGCACAACAAGCGCATCACCGTCAACCTGGCCCCGGCCGATCTGCCCAAGGACTCCGGGCGGTTTGACCTGCCGATTGCGCTGGGCATCCTGGCCGCCAGCGGGCAGATCGACCCCGCCAAGCTGGCGGGCCATGAATTTGCCGGCGAGCTGTCGCTGTCGGGCGAGCTGCGCCCAGTGCGCGGCGCGCTGGCCACCAGCCTGGCACTGCGGTCCCAGGGTGTGCAGGCGCGCATGGTGCTGCCCCCTGGCAGCGCCGAAGAAGCCGCCTTGGTGCCCGACAGCCGCGTGGTCCGCGCACGCCACCTGCTGGACGTGGTGCAGGCCCTGCTGCCTGAAGGGAGCGGCGAGCCCCCCGCCCCCGATGACGACGGCTGGACCCCGCTGCAAGCCCAGCCCCGCGCCCTGGAGCCCGATGGCCCCGATCTGGCCGACGTGAAAGGCCAATCCGCCGCCAAGCGCGCCCTGGAGATTGCGGCGGCTGGGGGCCACAGCCTCCTGCTGGTGGGCCCACCTGGGTCGGGCAAATCCATGCTGGCCCAGCGCTTTGCCGGCCTGTTGCCCGCGATGGACGAGGAAGAAGCCCTGCAAAGCGCTGCCATCGCCAGCCTGGTCGGCCGCTTCGACCCCGCCCGTTGGGGCCAGCGCCCCACGGGGCAGCCGCACCACACGGCCAGCGCGGTGGCGCTGGTGGGCGGCGGCTCCCCGCCCCGCCCAGGCGAAATCTCCCTGGCCCACCACGGCGTGCTGTTCCTGGACGAACTCCCGGAATTTCCCCGCGCCGCGCTGGAGGCCCTGCGCGAACCGCTGGAAACCGGCCACATCACCATCGCCCGCGCCGCGCGGCAGGCACATTACCCGGCGCGCTTTCAGCTCGTGGCCGCGATGAACCCCTGCCCCTGCGGCTACCAGGGTGCCCCCGGGCAGCGCTGCCGTTGCACGCCCGACCAAGTCACGCGCTACCAGGGCAAGCTCAGCGGCCCGCTGCTGGACCGCATCGACCTGCACATCGAGGTGCCCGCCCTACCGCCCGACCAGCTCCTGCAGGCCCCGCCCGGCGAGGCCACCGCCAGCATCCGCGAGCGCGTGGTGCTGGCCCGCGAGCGCGCCCTGTCCCGCCAGGGCCACGCCAACCAGGCGCTGCAAGGCCAGGCGATTGATCAGCACGCGCTACTGGACCCCGCCGCCGCGCAGTTCTTGCAGAACGCCGCCGCCCGCCTGGGCTGGTCCGCCCGGGGCACCCACCGGGCCCTGAAGGTGGCGCGCACCATTGCCGACTTGGCCGGCAGCGCAAATACCCAGGTCGCCCATGTGGCCGAGGCCATGCAGTACCGGCGCGCGCTGGCCGGCAAGGGCTGAAACCAGCGCAAAAATACTCCTGATTTAATAGCTACTACCGCTGATATTCATTGGCCTAGAGACTAATTTGACCCCTCAAACCGTATCGAAGGAGGCTGGGCGCTAGACGGCGCCTGGCGCATCGGTCCAGGCGCCGGCGCTGCGAATCTGGCGGATGAAGGCACGGGTCTTCTCCCGTTGCGGTGCCTCGAAAATCTGCTGCGGCGTGCCCTGCTCGTAGATCACGCCCTCGTCCATGTAGAACACCCGGGTGGACACATCGCGGGCAAACGCCATTTCGTGCGTGACCACCAGCAGGGTCATGCCGTCGCGGGCCAGCTGGCGGATGACGGCCAGCACCTCGCTGACCATGGTCGGGTCCAGGGCGGAGGTTGGTTCGTCGAACAGGAGGATTTCGGGGTCCATCGCCAGGCAGCGGGCAATGGCCACGCGCTGCTTCTGGCCACCGGAGAGTTCGTCCGGAAAACTGTGGAGCTTGTCGGCCAGCCCCACCCGCTGGAGCAGGGCGTGGGCCTTGCGCTCAGCCTCGGGGCGGCGCAGGCCCAGCAGCTTGATGGGGCCAAGCGTCAGGTTGCCCAGCACCGAGAGGTGGTCGAACAGGTGAAAGGACTGGAAGACCATGCCCATCTTGCGCCGCACCCGCGACAGGTCGGTGCCCGGCGCGAGGAGGTTGTGGCCGCCCACCTCGATCACGCCGCCACTGGGCATCTCCAGCAGGTTCAGGCAGCGCAGCAGCGTACTCTTGCCGGTGCCGGAGGGGCCGATGATGGAGATGACCTCGCCCTGGGCGATCTCGGCCGTGATGTCCCGCAACACGGTCACGTCGCCAAAGCGCTTGGACAGGTGCGTAATCTTGATCATGGCCGTTCCACCCGGCGGCCGCGCTTGGGGTCGGTGACCCGCTCCAGGTGGTCCAAGGCCTGTCCTAGGCCCCACGCGATCAGGAAATAGAGGACAGCAATCATCACCAGCGGAAAGAAGGCGTCGTAAGTGCGGCTGCGAACGATGTCGCTGGCCTTGGTCAGGTCCTGCACCGCGATGTAGCCCACGACCGAGGTCATCTTGACCAGGGAAATGAACTCCCCCTTGAAGACCGGCAGGATGCGGTGCACCGCCTGCGGCAGGGTGATGTGCACAAAGGTCGCGACGCGGCTGAACCCGATAGCGATGCCCGCCTCGACCTGGCCCTTGTCAATGCTCTGGATGCCGCTGCGAAAGATTTCCGCCGCATAGGCGCTGAAATTCATCGCAAACGCCAGGACGGCGACCAGGACCGGGTCGATGTTGACCGAGGCAAACACCCCGTAAAAAATCAGCATCAGCAAGACCAGCACCGGGGTGCCGCGCAACACGGCGATGTAGGCCCGTGCGGGCAGGTTCAGCCAGAGGCGTGGCGACATCCGCAGGAAACAGATGCCGCCGCCCAGCAAAGTGCCCACCAGCGTGGCGCACACGGAAATGAGCACCGTGGTCTGCAGCCCGTCCCAGATCAGCAGGTAGCGGTCTTCGTGCAGCAGGTTGCGGTAAAAACTGTCTGCCAACGCATGCAGCCAGCCCAGGCCCCCGTCCATCAAGGCTTGGCGCCCCGCACCAGCGCGGCAATCCCGCCGGTGTAGTAAGGCTCGGAGAACAGCACCTTCTGGGCGCGTTCCTCGGTGATCGTGATGCAGGCGGCAATCATGTCCACCTTGCCGGAGATCAGCGCCGGGATCAGCGCGCCAAAGTCCATGTTCACCACCTCCAGCGTCTTGCCCTGCTGCTGGGCCACGCGGCGGGCCAGCTCGATGTCAAAGCCCACCACGCGCTGCGAGCCATCCACAAACGAAAACGGCTCGGTCACGGAGGCGGTGCCCAGGCGCAGCACCCCGGCAGTGCCACTCAATGCAATCTCCGGCATGGGGGCCGGGTTGCCTTTTTCAGGAAACCAGCGGGCGTGCATTTCCTGGTAACCGCCGTTTTGCTTGAGCGTCTGGACCACGCCATCGATGGCCGCCTTGAGCGCACGGTTCTGCGGCTGCACGGCAAAACCGTAGTGGTCCACGGTGATCATGTCCTTCAGGACCACCAGGCCCTCGTTTTTCGCGGCAATGTTGCGCAGGATGGGCTCGTCGTAGGCGGCGGCATCGGCCTTGCCCGTCTTGACGGCCAGGGCGGCATCCAGCACGGTATTGAAGTACTGGAACTTGGCCTGCGGGAACTTGGACAGGACCAGCTTGTCCGCCACCGTGCCCGTGGGCACCGCAAACGACTTGTCGGCCAGCTGCGACAGCTGGGTGATCTCGGCCTTTTGGGTGCAGCCCATCGCCAGCAGCGCGGCCAACGCCATCAGGCCAGCACCGAAACGGCGGCTCCATTGCGGGGTCATGGGGTGTTCTCCTGAAAGGTCGGCGGGTCGCGTGCAGGACCCAAAAAATGGCGCCAGACCAGCGCCTGATTTGGATGGCGAGCGAGTGTACTTCGGGGGGAGCGCAGCGCGGCCGATCGCTCCTCACACCCCCAACCACGCCTGCCGCGCTGCCCCGTCGGCGACCAGCGCGGCCATGGGGCCGTGGTGGCGGATCTGGCCTTTTTCCAGCACATAGGCGCGGTCGGCCACGGCGGCGGCGAAGTGCAGGTTTTGCTCGGACAGCAGCACGCCCACGCCCTGGGCCTTGAGCGCGCGGATGGTGTCGGCCATTTGCTCGACGATCAACGGCGCCACGCCTTCGGAAGGCTCATCCAACAAGACCAGCAGCGGCTGGCCCATCAGCGTGCGGGCCACGGTGAGCATCTGCTGCTCGCCGCCGCTCATGCGGCCGCCCGGGCGCTCGGGCATCTCGCCCAGGTTGGGAAACAGGGTGAACAGGCGCTCGGGCGTCCAGTGCGGCGCGGCGCGGCCGTCGGGCCAGTGGCGCGGGGGCTGGCGGCCCACTTCCAGGTTTTCCAGCACCGTGAGCTCGGTGAAGATACGCCGGTCCTCGGGCACATAGCCCAGGCCCGCGCGGGCGATGCGGTGCGCGGGCCAGCGGGCCATGTCCTGCCCCATGAAACGCATCTGGCCGCGCGTGCGCTCCATCAGCCCGGCGATGGATTTCAAGGTGGTGGACTTGCCCGCGCCATTGCGCCCCATCAGCGCCACGACCTCGCCCGGGCCCACTTGCAAGCCCACATCGAACAGGATTTGCGCCGCGCCATACCAGGCATTCAGGGACTGGACCTCCAGCAGCGGGGCGGTGGGGGAGGTGGGGTGGGAAGAGGTCATCGTGAATGGTGAAAAGATATCAAAAATAAGAGCACATACCGCTGGTATTGATTGGCTTAGAGGCTGATTTGATCCACAGACTCAACAAAACGCCTTGCGCTGCGTTCGCAAGGCATCCCGGTCGATGCTGGCCCGCAGCTGCTCCATGTCAGCAGAACCAACGCCTTGCTGGACAAAGTGCGTTGCCCACTGGTCCACCGTGCGGGCCACTTGCTGGATCAGGGCGATGGCCCGGGGACGGGCAATGCCGAACTCGCTGAGCTCCGTCAACGCGTTGTCCAGGCTGGACTCGGCCCCGGCGCTGCCGACGGCCAGGGACTGGTAACCCAGGTTTTGCAGAGTGGGCACCACGTCGTAGGCGGGTGTCAGCTCGTAATAGCCGTCGAAGCCCAGGCGCAGGCTATGGTTGCGTTCGTGGTCGTCGGTGTTGTCCATCAGGATGTTGAAGACCATGCGCCGGAACAGTTCTTCGCGCATCGCGGCCTGGTGGTCGGGGTGGCCCAGGCGCAGCAGCACGGTGGCCAGCGCACCGTAGCGTTCGTCCAGCCGGGCGGCACGCAGGGCGGTTCTGGCCGAGACGCAATGCAGCCGGTAGGGCCCCGCCCGGTCAAAGCGCTGGATGCTCAGTGCATGGCGTGCCTTGCCGTGGCGCGCAGGCAGGGGCAGCACGCCCGTGGCGGCCACCTGGATGCCCGCCTGGGCCGCCAGGGTCATGGTGGCGTGCTCGATCAGGGGCGTGTCCACAGGATCGTCCAGTTCGCTGAACTTGACCAGGCACGGCCCTGCCTCGGTCTGCAGCAGCGCCTTGGGCTGGGCGCCACCCAGGGTTACGCCAGGCTGGAGCAGGCGCTGCCATTCCGGCGGGATCGGAGCCTGGGCCTGCAGCTCGTCGATGGCGGTGCTGAGCGTGGCCAAGTCGCGCAGTTGCGGGTAAGGCCCCAGTGCGCGGGGCACATAGGCCTCGGCGGAGATGGACACGCCCAGGGCACCAAAGCGGTCGTCACCCGCGAACAACAGCATCTCCAGGATGGACAGCCGGGCGGGACGGTCAATGTGGCGAATGATCCGTTCGCCCCAGCGGTCGGGGCGGGCATCGTCGATGGCGCCGGGGGCGCTGCCTCGCTCGCCCGCCGTGAAGCGGTGGCCTGGGAGCAGCGGCAGGTCTTCGCTCAAAGGGAAATGCCACCAGCCGGGAGCGTAGGCAAACGTGGCGCCATCGGCTACCAAGGGGGACAAGCGCAGCTCGCCTACCAGCACGGGCTGCGCGGGGTTGATCAGCGCCCACAGGAACAGGGCCTCCTGCGGCACATAGCTGCGCGGCTCAACACCTGTCACCGGTGTCATGGCGCGGACTCCATCGGCGGCTGGAGCAAGGCGGCCAGGCCCAGGGCCGTGGGGTTGGTGGGCGGGGCCGGGTGGGGGGCTGCGGAAGGCACGGGCCGCGCTGGAGCCCGGCGTGGCGTGCGCAGACGGGCCAGCTCCTGCGTCAGCGCGGCGTGGTCCTGGGCGGGGGCGATCAGGTCGGCCAGCCCCTGGGCCTGGTTGATCAACCACAGGCACATCACGTACGAGGCCATGGCCACGGCGGGGTCGCCGCGCTCAATGCGCGCCATGGTGGGCTGGGATACGCCCAATTTGCGCGCCCACTGCGCCTGCGTCTCCCCGCGCCGCTTGCGTGCCGTGGCGATGTGCTGCCCCAGCTGCGCAATCTGCTGCACGACGGCCTGGGGGTAATCGGCGGGTGGAGTGGTTTGACGTGGCATTCATAGATGTTATCTGAATGCAGAAATAACAACATCTATGAATAAAACCCTCAGGGCGCCCGCCAGGGCACGCCGACCATGCGGCCGCTGCCCAGATAGACGTCTTGCACGGCGGGGTTGTCGCGCACCTGTTGGGGGCTGCCCTCGGCCAGCAGGCGGCCGCGGGCCAGCACCAGCACGCGGTCGGCCTGGCCGAAGACCACGTCCATGCTGTGCTCGGTGAACAGCACGCCCATCTGGCGCTCGCGGGCCAGGGCGCGGGTCAGGGCCATCAGGGCCACGCGCTCGCCGGGGGCCATGCCGGCGGTGGGCTCGTCCATCAGCAGCAGGCGGGGCTGGTGGGCCAGGGCAATGGCCAGCTCCACCCGCTTGACGTCGCCATAGGCCAAGGCACTGCAGGGGCGGTCGGCCTGGTCCTGCATGCCGACTTGGGCCAATAAGTCGAGGGCATCGGCGCGGCGGTGCTGCGCGGCACGGCGCCACAGCGACCACAGCCGCCGGTCGGCGCTGAGCAGGGCCATCTGTATGTTTTCCACCACGGTGAGCGAGGCAAAGGTTTCGGCGATCTGGAAGGTGCGGCCCACGCCCAGGCGCCAGATGGCGCGCGGCGGCAGGCCGGCAATGTCGCGCCCGGCCAGCTGGATGCGGCCGGCATCGGGCCGCAACTGGCCGCCGACCATGTTGAAGGTGGTGGACTTGCCCGCGCCATTCGGGCCGATCAGCGCCAGCAGCTCGCCCGGCGCCAGCGCAAAGCCCACGCCGTCCACCGCCTGGACGCCGCCAAAAGCCTTGCACAGGCCGTTCACGGTGAGCAAGCTCATCGCACGCCCTCCCCCGCCCCGCGCAGGCGCTGCCCAACACGGTGCCAAAGGCCCTGCGCAAAGCCTGCCAGCCCCTGCGGAAACAAGAGCACCAGCAGCAAGATGGTTCCGCCCAGCAGCGCGCGCCAGTAGTCGGTCTGGCGGGCCACGCTGTCGTGCAGCACGGTGAAGACCGAGGCCCCCACCACCGGCCCGGCCAGGGTCTGCAAACCGCCCAGCAGCACCATGACCAGGCCATCGACGGATTTACCCACCGACAACGCCTCGGGCGAGATGCTGCCCTTGGAAAACGCATACAGCGCGCCGGCGAGCCCCGCCACCGCGCCGGCCAGCCCAAAACCCGCCCATTGCAAGCGGCGCACGTCGATGCCGATCGCGTCCGCCCGCAGGGCCGAGTCGCGCGCGGCGCGCAGCGCGTAGCCAAAGGGCGAGAACAGCACCCGCCGCAAGCCCGCCACGCCCAGCGCGACCAGCGCCAGCGCCAACAGGTAAAAAGCCCCGCGCTCGGCCAGCCAGGGCGCGGGCCACACGCCGGTCAGGCCGTTGCTGCCGCCGGTGACGGCATCCCACTGGAAGGCAATCGCCCAGGTGATCTGCGCAAAGGCCAGGGTCAGCATCGCCAGGTACACGCCCGACAGGCGCACGCACAGCCAGCCATAGACCAGCGCGCCCAGGCCAGCGGCCAGCGGCGCCAGCAGCAGCGCGGCCTCCATGGGCAGGCCGGTGGTACGCACCAGCAGCGCCGCCGCATAGGCGCCCAGACCAAAGTAGGCCGCGTGGCCAAAAGAATGCAGGCCCGCCGGCCCCATCACAAAGTGCAGGCTGGCAGCAAACAACACGGCGATCAGCAGGTCGGTGGCCAGCACCGGGGCGTAGGGCCACTGCGCCTCGGCCAGGGGCAGCAGCGCCAGCAGGCCGACCAGCGCGACATTCAGCGCCTGCGCGCGGGCCGAGGGCAGGCGCAGCGGGGCCTCGGGCGTGCCGCTGCGGGCATGGGCAGTGGCTTGCGGGCGGCCCAGCAGGCCCCATGGGCGCAGCACCAGCACCACGGCCATCGCCAGAAACTCGACCACCAGCGTGAGCTTGGAGAACGAAATGCTGATACCCGCCACCTCGACCAGCCCCAGCCAGATGCACAGGGCCTTGAGCTCGGCCACCAACAGCGCGGCGACAAACGCCCCCGTCACCGAGCCCATGCCGCCCACCACCACCACGACAAAGGCCGCGCCGATGGTGACCATGTCCAGCTCCAGGCTGGCGGGCTCGCGGGGCAACTGCAGCGCGCCGGCCAGCCCAGCCAGGAAGGCGCCCAACGCAAACACCCCCGTGAACAGCCAGGCCTGGTTCACGCCCAGCGTGCCGACCATCTCGCGGTCTTGCGTGGCAGCGCGCACCAGCGTGCCCCAGCGGGTGCGGTGCAGCAGCCACCACAGCCCCGCCAGCACCAGGGGCCCGACGGCGATCAGGAACAGGTCGTAGGCCGGAAAGGCGCGGCCGAACAAAGACACCGCCCCTTCCAGCCCCGGCGCGCGCGGGCCCAGCAATTCCTCAGGGCCCCAGAACCACAGCGCCGCGTCCTTGACGACCAGCACCAGCGCAAAGGTGGCCAGCAGCTGGAACAGCTCCGGCGCGCGGTAGATGCGGCGGAGCAACGTCACCTCGACCAGCGCCCCGAACACCCCCACCGCCAGCGGCGCCAGCAGCAGCGCCGGCCAAAAACCCATCACGCCGCCCAGGCGCTCGACCAGCGAATACGCGGCGTAGATGCCCAGCAAAAAGAAAGAGCCGTGCGCAAAGTTGACGATGCGCGTCACGCCAAAGATCAGCGACAGCCCCGCCGACACCAAAAACAGCGAGGACGCCCCCGCCAGGCCATTGAGCAGCTGGGCCAGCAGGCCGGAAATGTCCATGTCAGGTCAAGATCGCGCTCCAGCGCTTTGTTTTTGATAGCACGTTCCGCACGTTAAATAAGGGCTGGAGGCCGTTTTGGCACATATTTCTCGGGACATCTTCCTCAGGAGCCGGCAGGGCGCAGCTTGCGCACCTCGGCATCCGAGGGCTGGAACTTGGCGCCGTCCAGGTAGCGGTAATCCACCATCACGCCCTTGCCGTTGTCGTTCTTGAGCTTGCCGACAAAGCCGCCCATGGTGGACTGGTGGTCCTGGGCGCGGTAGGTGATGCGGCCAAAGGGCGAGGTCAGCTGCAGGCCCTTGAAGGCGGCGACCAGCTTGTCGGTGTCGGCCGAGCCGGCTTTTTTCAGGCCCTCGGCAATGGAGATGATGGCGGTATAGCCCACCACCGAACCCAGGCGCGGATAGTCCTTGTACTTGCCGTGGTAGGCCAGGAAGAAGGCCTTGTGCTCGGGCGTCTGGATGCCGTGCCAGGGGTAGCCGGTGACGGTCCAGCCGTTGGGGGTTTCGTTCTTGAGCGGGTCCAGGTACTCGGGCTCGCCGGTCAGCAGGCCCACCACCTCGCGGCCCTGGAACAGGCCCCGGGTGTTGCCCTCGCGCACGAACTTCGCCAGGTCGGCGGCGAACAGCACGTTGAAGATCGCATCGGGCTTGGCATCGGCCAGCGCCTGCACCACGCTGCCGGCATCGACCTTGCCCAGCGGCGGCGCCTGCTCGGCGACGAACTCCACGTCCGGCTGCGCGGCCTTGAGCAGCTGCTTGAAGGTCGCGGCGGCGGACTGGCCGTATTCGTAGTTGGGATAAACGATGGCCCAGCGCTTTTTCTTCAGCGCCGCCGCCTCGGGCACCAGCATGGCCACCTGCATGTAGGTCGAGGGGCGCAGGCGGAAGGTGTAGGCGTTGCCCTGCTCCCAGACGATCTTGTCGGTCAGTGGCTCGCTGGCCAGGAAGAAGCGCTTTTTCTGCTTGGCAAAGTCGGTCAGCGCCAGGCCCACATGCGACAGGAAGCTGCCGGTGAGCACGTCCACCTTTTCGCGGGCCAGCAGCTCCTCGGCCGCGCGCACCGCGTCGCCGGGGTTGGCGTTGTCGTCGCGGGTGATGAGCTCCAGCTTCTTGCCCTGGATGCCACCAGCCGCGTTGACCTGCTCAATGGCCAGCTCCATGCCCTTTTTGTAGGGCTCCAGGAAGGCGGGCTGCGCCTTGTAGCTGTTGATTTCGCCAATCTTGATCACGCCCTGGGCCTGCGCCAGGGAGGTGCCGGCCAAGGCAGCGACGGTGGCGACGGCGCCAAGAACTTGTCTGCGGTGGAGCATGGGGATGAACGCGGTGAAGCAGTGGGGGGTTTCAGCACAATGCCAGCCGCTTCATGCCTGCTGGCAACTTTGCTTATGAGCAAAGGGTATGAACTGTACCCTGCCCAAGGGACACGCTTTCACGGACAATCGCGGGTTCCGCGCCACCCGCCTGGCGCCCCTGTTTCTTGCCCCCTGCGAGCCACCATGAGCAAATTCCACGAAGAGCGCGTGCTGAGCGTCCACCACTGGACCGACCGCCTGTTCAGCTTCACCACCACCCGCGACCCGGCCCTGCGCTTTTCCAACGGCCACTTCACGATGATCGGCCTGGAAGTGGACGGCAAGCCCCTGCTGCGCGCCTACAGCATCGTCAGCGCGAACTACGAAGAACACCTCGAATTCCTGAGCATCAAGGTGCCCGACGGCCCACTCACCTCGCGCCTGCAGCACATCCAGGTGGGCGACACCATCATCGTCGGCAAAAAGCCCACCGGCACCCTGCTGATCGACTACCTGCTGCCCGCCAAGCGCCTGTACCTGATCTCCACCGGCACCGGCCTGGCGCCCTTCCTGAGCGTGATCCGCGACCCGGACACCTACGAGAAATTCCAGGAAGTCATCCTGATCCACGGCGTGCGCCAGGTGAACGAACTGGCCTACCACGACTACCTGACCCAGGAGCTGCCCCAGCACGAATTCCTGGGCGAGCTGGTCAGCCAGCAGCTCAAGTACTACCCCACCGTCACCCGCGAACCCTTCCGCAACCAGGGCCGCATCAACGACCTGATCGAAAGCGGCAAGCTGTTTACCGATCTGGGCGTCCCCCCGCTGAACCCCCTGGAAGACCGCGTGATGCTCTGCGGCAGCCCCGAAATGCTGGCCTCGCTCAAGGAGATCCTGGAAAAGCGCGATTTCGAGGAAGGCAACACCACCACCCCCGGCGACTTCGTGATCGAACGGGCGTTTGTGGAGAAATAAGCCGCGCCCCCAGGATGGGCGGCCTTAGCGTCGCCGGTGAGGGGAAGGCGGCCCCCAGGGCCGGTGGAACGGCCCAAAGAAAAACGGGTCGCGGCCGCCGTACCAATAGTGCCGCTCGGCGTCGCGGCGCAGCTGGTCAATCTGGGTGGCCTGCAGGTAGTTCAGCACCTCGACCGGGACGCCCTCCTGGCTCAGGCGCACCAGCTCGGCGGCGTCCAGTGCATACACGGCCTGCGAGGCCTGCAGGCGCGCAATGATGTCTTTGGCTGGGACGCCCTCCTTGCTCAGGCGCACGATTTCGGCGCGCTCCAGCGGCGGCGGGAGCGGGGTGGACGCACAGCCGGCCAACAAGGCCAACGCGCCGGCACAAAGGAACAGGGACAGACGGTTCATGGCTCACCTCGGGCAGAAGGTGTGAGTGTGGCGGAAAGGGCACTGATGCCGCCCACAATTACATCGCTTTCTTGGCTGAACGGACCTTGGGACACCGCGTCCTCACACCGCCTGGACCGGGATCGTCCGCCGGGCCGGGCGGTCGGGTTTGGCTGCCCGCGCGCGCAACTGACCGCAGCCACCATCCACGTCCTGCCCCGCAGACATGCGTAGTTTGGTCAGGATGTGACGCTGCTTCAAACGGCGTGCCATGTCGGCGGCTTTCTCCCAGCTCGGGCGCTGGTAGGGCATGCCTTCTGTCGCGTTGTACGGAATCAGGTTGAGGATGGCGTACTTGCCACTCAGCAAGCGCACCAGGCCCTCGATTTCCTCGTCGTTGTCGTTGATACCGTCCAGCAGCGTCCACTGGTACTGGATGGGGTAGCCGGTCGCGCGGGCGTAGGCCTCGCCCGCTTCCACCAGGTCTTCGGGCGACAGCGCCGGGGCGCGTGGCAACAATTCGCGGCGCAAATCGGCCCGGGTCGTGTGCAGCGACAAGGCCAAGGCGGGCTTGACCTCTCCCTTGGGCAGCTCCTCGAACACGCGGGCATCGCCCACGGTGGAGAACACCAGGTTCTTGTGGCCAATGTTGCCTGCGGTGCCCAGCAGCGCGATGGCCTCCATCACGTTGTCGAGGTTGTGCGCGGGCTCCCCCATGCCCATGAACACCACCTTCTGGACGGGCCGGCGCGTGCGCGCCAGGACCACCTGCGCCACGATCTCGGCGCTGCCAAGCTGGCGGATCAAGCCCGTGGTGCCGGTCATGCAGAAGCGGCAACCCACCGCGCAACCCACCTGCGTGGACACGCACAGACCCGGCGTGCGGTCGGGCAGCAGCAGCACGCTCTCCACCAGCTGGCCGTCGCCGAGCTTCACCAGCAAGCGTTCGGAGCCGTCGTCGGCAGGATGGACGGATGCCAGCTGCGCAAGGCCAGCAAGCTCGGCTTCGAGCGCAGGCAAGGCCGCCCGCAGCGTGGCCGGCAGGAAGTGCTCAATGGCCCGCTTGCCGGCCGTTTGCGGCAGGGCCTGGCTCCAGAGACGGAGCACACGGAACTCGTGTTTGGGCAAGGCGCCGAGCGCTTGGAGACGCTGGCGCAGGTCGGAAATGCGCATGGTTCCGATTGTCCCTGACCGTCCGATTCAAAAATGATAGCTACTACCGCCCGAATCCAGGGCGGTAGCGGCCATTTTGGCCCACCATCTCAGAGGTTGGGCCCCAGCAGCCGCTCCAGCTCGGCCACGGGCATGCCACGGCGCTGGGCCAGATCGTGGACCTGGTCTTCGCCGATCTTGCCGACGTTGAAGTACACGGCCTCGGGGTGGGCGAGGTAGAAGCCGCTGACGCTGGCGGCCGGGGTCATGGCCAGGCTCTCGGTCAGGCCCATGCCGATGTCGTCGCATTGCAGCAGCGCAAACATCTCGCGCTTGACGCTGTGGTCCGGGCAGGCGGGGTAGCCAGGGGCGGGGCGGATGCCTTGGTATTTCTCGGCGATCAGGTCTTCCTTGCTGAGCTGCTCATCGGCGGCGTAGCCCCACAGGTCGGTGCGTACGCGCCAGTGCAGGTATTCGGCAAAGGCCTCGGCCAGGCGATCGGCCAGGGCCTTAAACATGATGGAGCCGTAGTCGTCCAGGGCGGCCTGGAACAGCTGCTCGCGCTTGTCGGCGCCAATGCCAGCCGTCACGGCAAACACGCCCACGTAATCCGGCTGACTGCCGTGGGGCGCGACAAAGTCGGACAGGCAGCGGCTGGGGCGCATCACGCCGTCAATGGCCTGCTTCTCGGTCTGTTGGCGCAGGCCGTGCCAGGTCAGTGCGACCTGGCTGCGGGTTTCGTCGGTGTAGAGCTGGATATCGTCGCCCACGCTGTTGGCGGGGTACAGGCCCACGACGGCGTTGGCGGTGAGCCAGCGGCCCTCGACCAGCTTTTGCAGCATGGCCTGCGCGTCGGCAAAGACCTTGCGCGCCTGCTCGCCCACCACCTCGTCCTGCAAGATGGCCGGATAGGGGCCAGCCAGGTCCCAGGTCTGGAAGAAGGGGCCCCAGTCGATGTACTGCGCCAGCTCGGCGAGGTCGAAGTTCTTGAACACGCGCCGGCCAATGAACTTGGGCGGCGTGGCCTGGTAGCCGGGCCAGTAGATCTGCGCGGGGTTGGCGCGCGCCTTGGCAATCGGCCACAGCGGGGTCTGCTTCTTGTTGGCGTGCAGGGTGCGCACCTTGTCGTAGTCGGCGCGCAGCTCGGCCAGGAAGGCGTCTTGGCCCTCGCCCAGCAGGCTTTGCGCCACGCCCACGCTGCGCGAGGCATCGGGCACATAGACCACGGGGCCGCTGTAGTGGGGCGCGATCTTGACGGCGGTGTGCACACGCGAGCAGGTGGCGCCGCCAATCAGCAGCGGGATCTGGCGCTCGCGGAAGTACGGGTCTTTTTCCATCTCGGCGG
>CAYZPX010000010.1:0-25244 GCA_964480105.1 uncultured Burkholderiaceae bacterium
AGCCAATCGCGCGAGGCCGTCAGGCTGCGCGCAAAGGCATCGAACTCGGCCGGGGCCATCACCCGCGTCTCGGTTACAAAGACCTTGGTCTGGTCGTAACCGCCGACCTGATCGAGATCAAGCGGCTTGCGGGCAAAGGGCAGGCGCATCCCCAACTCCTCCACGATCACCGCCTGGCCGTTGATCTTCAAGGTGCGCGGTGTGCGCTCAATGGTCAGGGTCATGGTGCTCATGCGCTGACCTCCTGGGCGATGCGGTAGAGGCGCTGTCCTGCACCCGGCGTGCCGGCGGGACCTTCGATCTTCTCGGAAACGATATTCAGGCCCAGCTTCTTCTTGAGCGCGCCGGCAAAGGTGCCGCGCACCGTGTGGGCTTGCCAGCCGGTGGCCTCGCTGATCTGCGCGATGGTCGCGCCCTCGGGTCGCTTCAACATCTCGATCACCAGGGCCTGCTTGCTGTGCTCGCGAGCGCGCTTCGTGGCGGCATCGGGCTGGTCCTGTTGCCAGCTGGCTTCGGCGGCAACCACGGCGGCTTCCATTTCCGAGTCGTCGGCCAGGGGAGGCGCAGTGACAGCCGTTGCGCTCATGGGCGGCAGGACATCTTCCGGCTGCGCCTCGCCCTTGATGATCGCGATGGCTGCCGGGGTCAGGCGCCACTGGCCGCCTTGCTGCTCGATCAACCCCCGCTGCGCGAGGCTGGAGATCATCTTGAGTTTGGCCCCGCCCTTGAGTTCGAGCAGCGGCTCGATAAGGCCGCCGGCATCGCAATGGGCGCGGGTGATGAGGTCCAGTTGGCGTTCGGTGATGGGGGCAATCTGGTTGCTCATGGTGGTTTCTCCTTCGGTGGTGGGTGGAATCAGGCGGCTTTCTGAGCGGCAGCCAAGCCGGCTTGGTAGGCGGCGATCAGCGCCTCCTTGACGTTCCAGACGCTGACATCGTGGAAGTCCAGCGAGTCGCTGTTGCGGGTTTCCAGGGTGTCGATCAAGAGGTGCTCCTGGGCGATCCGGATCAGCAGCGCATCCAGTGGCTGCGTGCTGTTGCGGCGGGTTTTCCGGGGTGTGGTCTTGGGCATTTCAACCTCCGTTTGCGTGTTTGTTGGGTGGTGTTGGCGTGCCTGTATGAACGCTCTGTTCGGGGCAGAAGCCAAGCTCATTCCAGCGATTTCGCATCTATTTCTGCATCACCTTCGCCGAGGGTTTCGGTGAGCGGGTCGGCGTTCTCGTCATCGCCGTCCTCCTCACCCAAGGCCTCGGCGATCTCCTGGATGGTGTCTTCCATGGTCACCATCGAGCCGCCCAGGTAGCCGTGATCGCGCGAGAGCGCGCAGACGATGTGCGGTATCCAGTACGCCACGGCGCGCAGCCGGGCACCGTCGAATCCGGACTGGCGCAGCAGGTACTCGGCGCGCTGCACGGCGTCCAGCAATTCGCTCTGGATGTCGCGCAGTTCATCAATCAGTAGGGCGTGCTCGGGGCTGGCGGGATGGTGTTGGCTCATGGCGGTGCTCCTTTCAAAAGCGTGTGTCGATGGGTCCATTCACGCTCTGTTCACCCCAGAAGCCAAGCGGGTTCTGCTTGTTTTTTGAGCAATTTTTCAAGGGATGTGGCTTGTGCTTGACACTGTTGAATTCCTCGTTGAAGCTGCCTGGAAACGGGGCCTGGCCCCCGACCCCATCCTCACCGTCGATGACTGGGCCAACCGCCACCGGATGCTCTCGTCGGTGGCCTCCGCTGAGCCGGGGCGCTGGTCGACCAGCCGCACGCCGTATCTCAAGGCGGTGATGGAAACGCTGTCGGCCACCTCCCGCGTGGAGCGTGTGGTGCTGATGGCCGGGGCGCAGATCGGCAAGACCGAAGCTGGACTGAACTGGCTGGGCTACGTGATTCACCACGCACCTGGGCCGATGCTGCTGGTGCAACCCACGGTGGAAGGCGCCAAGCGCGTCTCCAAACAACGCGTGGATGCGCTGATCGAAGCGAGTCCCGAACTGGCCAGCCGGGTGAAGGACCCGAGAAGCCGGGACTCCGGCAATACCCAGCTGATGAAGGAATTTCCCGGCGGCGTGCTGATCATGACCGGCGCCAACTCGGCGGTGGGCCTGCGCTCGATGCCGGTGCGCTACCTGTTTCTCGATGAGGTCGACGGTTATCCGGGTGACGCTGATGGTGAAGGCGATCCGGTGGCGCTGGCGGTGCAGCGTGCGGCGACCTTCGTCAATCGCAAGGTCTATCTCTGTTCGACACCGACGCTGAAAGGTTTCTCGCGCATCGAGGCGGCCTACCTGGAGTCGGATCAGCGGGTGTTCGAGGTGCCCTGCGATCACTGCGGGGCACACAGCCAGATCCAATGGCGTGACATCAAATGGCCGACCGGCAAGATGGCAGACGCCGCCTGGCACTGCCCGCACTGCGATGGCAGCCATCCTGAGTACCGCAAACCGGTACTGTTGGCCAATGGCCGATGGACATCACAAGCTGAGGGTGACGGCAAGACGGTGGGTTTTCACCTGTCGAGCCTGTATTCGCCGTGGCTGACCTGGGGCGAGATCGCCCAGGAGCACCACGCTGCCAAGGAAGACCCCGTCAGATTGAAGGTGTGGGTGAATACCAAACTGGCCGAGACCTGGGAAGACCGGGAGGGTGAGACCTTGGACGCTGAAGGCCTGATGGAACGCCGGGAAGCCTATGGTCCTGCCATCCCGGCCGATGTCGCGCTGCTCACCTGCGGCATCGACGTGCAGGACGACCGGTTGGAGCTGGAGGTGGTCGGCTGGGGCCGGGATGAAGAATCCTGGTCGGTGGACTACAAGGTGCTCTGGGGTGATCCATCCGCGCCGGACACTTGGTCGCAACTGGATGCCTACCTCGGTAACCGCTTCGAGCACGAGACCCTGGCCAACGGCCTGACCATCGAAGCGGCGTGTCTCGATACCGGGGGTCACCACACGCTCGCCGCCTACGCCTTCTGCAAGGGCCGCGAGCGCAAACGCATCTGGGCGATCAAGGGGGGCTCGGGCAAACGCCCGATCTGGCCCAAGCGTCCGAGCAAGGCGAACAAGGGCAAGGTGAACCTGTTCACGGTCGGTGTCGATGCCGCCAAGGAAGCCATCTACGCGCGGCTGAAGAAGTCCGAGGCCGGTGCTGGCGCGATGCATTTCCCGCTGGATCGCGATGCGCAGTATTTCGAGCAGCTGACGGCGGAACGGATTCGCACCCGGTATGTGAAGGGCTTCCCGCAGCGTTTCTGGTGGAAACCCGATGGCCGACGCAATGAGGCGCTGGACTGCCGGGTGTACGCCTATGCGGCGCTGCACGGCCTGCTGTCGATGGGCCTGAATCTGAACAAGCGAGTGGAAGCACTGCCGCCGATTCCGGCGAGCCGTCAGTCCCGACACGATCCACGCCCAGTGACGACTCCGATGACCGCCAGCCCGCGCCGTCGGCGCATGGCCATTTCCTCCAACTACCTCTGATACCGCCAGCTTCCCGCTGGCCGGGAGTGCTATCCATGACCCTCGAACAACTCAAGGCCCAGCGGGAAGCCCTGCTGGCCGCCCGCTTCAATGGTGTGCTCACCGTGAAGGCCGGCGACAAGTGGGTGACCTACAAGTCCGATGCCGAACTGCAGTCGGCCCTGGGCGACCTGGATCGTGAGATCGCCAGGGCAGAAGGCCGCCCGCGTGCCCGGCGCATCCGCGCTTATGCCGGGAAGGGGTTGTGATGGGGATGCTCAAGAACCTGCGCCGCAAGGTCGGTGCCATGGTGGGCGGCTTCGAGGGCGGACTGTCCGCGCGACGCCTCAAGACCTTCGCCGCCAGCCGTGCTCACGTCAACACGCTGATCCAGGCGGCTGGTGCCGACATGACCGCGCGTGCGCGCTACCTGATCCGCAACAACGGCTACGCCGCCAATGCAGTCGAGTCCTGGGCCGGCAATGCGGTAGGCACCGGCATCAAACCCTCGTCGGGGATCGGTGATGCAGTGCTCAAGGATCGGGTGCAGCGCCTGTGGCTGCGCTGGACGGACGAGTCGGATGCCGAAGGGCTGACGGATTTCTATGGCCAGCAACGTCGGGCCGCTCGGGAACTGTTCATCGCCGGCGAGGTGTTCTTCCGCATCCGCCCACGTCGGCCCGAAGATGGGCTGTCCGTGCCGCTGCAGTTGCAGATGCTGCCGGCCGAGATGCTGCCCTTGAACCACAACCAGGCACTCGACAACGGTCACCGCATCCGCCAAGGCATCGAGTTTGACCGCATCGGCCGGCGCGTGGCCTACCACTTCCTGCGCCGCCACCCGGGTGACATCACCGATCCAGGGCTGGCGGGAGAAACGGTACGGGTGCCGGCCGAATCGGTGCTGCACATCGTCGATCCCGTCGACGCTGGGCAACTCCGGGGCGTGTCGCGCTTCTCGCCAGCGCTGGTGAAACTCTTTTTGCTCGACCAGTACGACGATGCCGAACTCGACCGCAAGAAGGTCGCGGCGATGTTCGTCGGCTTTGTACGCCGACCGGAGCGGGATTTCGACAACAGCAATGAGACCGATGACCGGGGCGAGCCACTGCTGCCGCTCGAACCCGGGCAACTGCAGATCCTGGACGACGGCGAGGACATCACCTTCTCGACGCCGGCCGATGTCGGGGGCAACTACGAGTCCTTCCAGTACCGGACGCTTCTACAGGTGGCCGCCGCCCTGGGGCTGCCCTACGCGAACCTGTCGGCCGATATGTTGAAGGCCAACTACTCGAACACCCGAGCGGCGCTCTTGGAGTTTCGCCGGCGCATCGAAGCCTTCCAGCACTCGGTGCTGGTGTTTCAGCTGTGCCGGGCGGTGTGGGCGCGCTGGATGGACACGGCGGTGCTCTCTGGGCAACTGGACCTGCCGGACTACGAGCAACGCCGCGCCGACTACCTGGACTGCAGCTGGCTACCCCCGCGCTGGGACTGGGTCGATCCCTTGAAAGACATCCGCGCCGAGATCAATGCCATCGAGGCCGGACTCAAGTCGCGTACCCAGGCGATTGCCGAACGGGGCTTTGACGCCGCGATGGTCGATGCCGAGATTGCTGGTGACCATCGGCGTGAGGACAGCCTGGGGCTCTCTTTTGGGCGCAAGCCTGTACCGGTTCCGACGCCAGCCCCCGCTCCCTCGAACTGAGGAATCCCCATGACCGATTTGCCTTACCTGGCGTCCCGCCTGTACGGGACGCCGCTCCTGATTGCGCGCCCGAAACTCGAAGTGATCCTCGGGGTGGTGGCCAGAAAGTTCGCGGGCGACATCCTGGCCACGCCATCGCCGGCCACTGTTGATGCCGGCATGACCGGTGGCCTCCAGAACCTGGAGGGCATCGCCATCATCCCGATCCTCGGCACCCTGGTGCGTCGCTCTTCCTATATTGGTGCCGCCAGTGGCCTCACCAGCTACCACGACATCGAGGCCATGGCGGAACAGGCCTTTGCTGACCCGATGGTCAAAGCGGTGCTGCTGGAGATTGACTCCAGCGGTGGCGAGGCGGGTGGCGTGTTCGATCTGGCGCAGCGATTGCGCACCCTGGCCCAGACCTCGGGCAAGCCGCTGTGGGCGATTGCCGATGAGGCAGCACTCTCGGCGGCCTATGCCATTGCCTGTGCCGCTGACCGACTGTGGCTCACCCGCACCGCCGAGGTGGGCTCGATTGGCGTGGTGGCGGTGCACGTTGATGAGTCGGTCGCCGATGCCAAAGCCGGTCTGGCCTACACCTTCCTGCACGCCGGCGCCCACAAGGTCGATGGCCATCCGCACGCACCGCTGCCAGCGCCCGTCGCCGCTGACATCCAGACCGACATCGATCGGCTGCACGACCAGTTCATCGCGCTGGTCGCCGGATTCCGCCGCCTGACACCCGAGGCGATTCGTGACACCGAGGCCCGCGTCTATCGCGGGGAGGCCGCGCTCCAGGCGGGTCTCGCCGATCAGATCGGCACCCGCGCCGAGGCAATCACGGCCCTGCAACGCCAGCTGGCGATGTCTGCCGGCCGAAGTCTGCGCAACAAGGCTGCTGCGCTGTCGGCATCCCGTACTACTTCTTCCCCACAGGAGATCTCCATGAATGATCACAACCCCGTCACGCCGGTGGACGACACCCAAGAGAACACCACTCCGAACGCAGCCCCGACCCCGGCGCAGTCACCGCAAACCCCGCCGCCGCTCGATGAAGCCGCCATCACCGCCCAAGTTGAGCAGCGACTGCGCCGTCAGCTCGCCGAACTGACCGAGGTCGCCGCCCAAGCCAAGCGCCTGGGCGTAACGGTTGATCCGGCCCAGGCCCTGGCGCGTGGTGTCGCCCCGGATGCGCTGCGCCAGTCGGTGCTGAAGCAGGCGGCCGAGCGGGATTTGGCGCAAGACATCGTGGCCGAGGCCCCGGCACCTGCCTCTACCAAACCCCAATCCGTCGCTGACAGCCCCTTGGTCAAAGCGGCCCAAGCCTATGGAGCACGTAAATGAGCACACCTTTGATTTCCCCATCGACGCTGGGTGACCTCATCAAGCGCGAGTCCGACCCGGACTACACCCGCGAGACCGTGACTCTGAAGGCTGGCACGGCTTACCCCCTGGGTGCTGTGCTCGGCCGCATCACCGCCACGGGCGTCTATGCCTTCTCACCAGCGGCCTCCACCACAGGCCTGGAAGGCGCTGAGATTGCTTCGGCAGTACTGCTGCACCCGGTCGCTGCCAGCGACACCGACACCCAGGCGGTGGTGCTCGCGCGCGGCCAGGTGATCGTTGCCGACCGTGCGCTGGCTTTCGATGCCTCGATCCCGGATGCCGCCGCCCAATCCCTCAAACACCAGCAACTGGCTGCCCACGGCATCGTCGTGCGTCCGGTCGGCTGATCTCATTTCCCAGGAGTCTTGATATGACCGTGATCGTCAATCCGTTCGACGCCGGCGGCTTCACGCTGGCCGAGATGTCGGCCGCCATCCAGATGCTGCCCAACCCCTACGGCCGCGTGGGCCAGTTGGGGCTGTTTGCACCCGAGCCCATCTCGCAGCGCAACGTCACCATCGAGTCCATTGAGGGCGAATTGCGCTTGCTGCCCGCAGTGGCGGTGGGGGCACCAGCCACCGTCGGCACCACCGACAAGCGCGAGGTCCGCTCCTTTGCTGTGCCGCACATCCCGCACAACGATGTGGTGCTGCCCGAGGAAATCCAGGGCATCCGTGGCCTGGGCCTGGCCGCCGGCGAAGACCCGCTGGTCACCGTGATGACCCGCAAGCTCGCCCGGATGCGCGCCAAGCATGCGCAGACGCTGGAGTACATGCGCGTCAATGCGCTCTTGGGCGTGACCAAGGACGGTGCGGGCAATGTCCTCTACGACTGGCACACCGCCTTTGGCCTGACCAAGAAGTCGGTCGACTTCAAGTTTGCCGAAGACAAGGATCTGGTCATCCGCTGCACGCAAGTGGCTCGCCAGATCGAGGAGAACCTTAAGGGCGAAATGATGACCAGCATCCACGCCCTGGTCAGCCCCGAGTTCTTCGACAAGCTCGTCACCCACACCTCGGTCGAGAAGGCCTACACCTTCTACCAGGGCACGGCGGGCACAAATCCCTTGAAGGACGATGTGCGCCGAGGCTTTCGCTTTGGCTCCATCCTGTTCGAGGAGTATTTCGGCACCGTCACGCTCTCCACGGGCGACACCGTGCGGCTCATCCCCGAGAAGGAGGGCATCGCGTTTCCGCTGGGTACCTTCGACACCTTCCGCACCTACTTCGCACCGGCGAACCTGATGGAGGCGGTCGGCACCTACGGTCAAGAGCTCTACGCCCACCAGCTGGCGCGTCCGAACGGCACGGGCGTCGACATCTACACCCAGTCCAATCCGCTGCCGATTGTGAAACGCCCGGCGCTCACGGTGCGGCTGCATTCGAGCAATGGTTGGTGATCGTCATGACGGTTTTTGGTGACCTGACCCGGGCCATGTCCGCCATCGTGCTCACCACCTTCGGTGAGCCGGTGGTGTTTCATATTGAAGGACAGCCCCAGGCCTTGGCGGGTCGGGGCGTGTTCTCGGCGGCGCACCAGGAGGTGGATGCCAGCACGGGCGTGCCGGTGTCCATGGTCCAGCCGGTGCTGGAGGTGCGGCAGTCGGATCTGCCGGCCACGCCGACGGAAGGTGATGCCGTCACCGTGCAAGGTGTGCTCTACCTGATCGTCGAGGTGCGACCCGATGGGCACGGTTTCCTCAAATTGATGCTGCACAAAGGGGGCGGTCATGAAGCATCCACGCACCCTGATCCGTGAAGCAGTGGCCGCGTTACTTTCAGCAAATTTGCCGAAGGTGGACCCGCGCATCTCCGCTTTGCGCATCAGCATCCACCGCAGCACGCCGCTGTTTGCCGGCAAATTGCCGGCCATCCTGATCTACACCCGCGACGAGCGCATCGAAGATCAACCCAACGCCGATCCGGGGCTTCGCTATCGGAAGCTCGAACTGTCGGTGGAAATCATCGCCAGTGGCGACGCCGCGGCGGAAGAGGCCGATGTGCTGGCGCAGGCGGTGGAAGCCATCCTCGATGCCGATGAGACCTTGGGACTGCTGGTCGAAGGCACGCGCCTCACCCGCACCGAGGTGGATCAAGGCGGTGAGGGTGATACGCCGGTGCTGGCCGCTCGATTGTGGTTCGAGGTCAGCTATTGGACCCGGCCGGTGGAAACACCCGAGGGAGCGCTGCCGCTACAGGTGCTCTACAGCTGGGTGCCGCGCATTGGGGTACCCCATGAACCGGATTACACCCCCCTGCTCGACCCGACCGGAGCCACGCCATGAGCGAACGCCATTTGCACCAGGACATGACCGAGGCCGAGCGGCGGCTGAGCAATATGGTGATGCTGGGGCAAGTCGCCGAACTCGATGCATCGAGGGCGCGGGTGCGGGTCCAAGCCGGTCCCATCCTCACGGCCTGGCTGCCGTTTGCCACCGTGCGTGCCGGACTGGATCGCACCTGGCACGCCCCGGAGCCCGGGGAGCAGGTGGTGCTGGTCGCCCCCGGCGGTGATCTCAATCAGGCTGTGGTGGTGGGTTCGCTCTACCGCGACGCCTATCCCCCTCCCGCCGACAGTGCCGACATCAGTCGTACCGAATGGCAAGACGGTGCAGCCCTGGCTTACGACCGGCAGTTGCACCACTGGCGTCTGTCGGTACCTGCAGGCGGCAAGATCGTGCTGGAAGTGGGGCCGAGCAAGATCGAGATGAGTGACAGCGGCATTCGCCTCACGGCGCCGCGCATCGATCTGAACTGACAAGGAGTGCTTCCATGGCGACCTGGACACCTGACCCGGCAATCATCCCCTGGCTGGAGGTGGTGGCCAACGCCACCTTCGTCGCGGCGCCCATTGTGGCCGCCGACGAGAACGGCACACCGGCCAGCCACTACGACGTCGATATCGTCGGTCCTCGGTCCAAGATCATCGGCCTGCAGGTCAGCCAAGATGAGGCCGGGCTGGTGATTGCCGTGCCGCAGGTCATCACGGGCCTGTATCCGCCTGTGGAGATCGAGTACCAGACCCCACTGGCTGACGGCGGTCGGCAGACCGGTTTTTGTTGGGACTTCCCGGAGATCCCGGTTGCAGCCGACGAGATCATCTGCTTCACGCCGCGCAAGGAACCCACGCTGGATTGGACCTTTCGGGTCACGGCGTACTTTGCGCAAGACTCGGACTCTGCCGAGTTCATCCTGCGCGTTCGCGCCGACTGGACACCGGGGCGCGATGCATTGAAGGAGGCTGTCGATGCCCGCCGTCACAAAGTTCGCCAGTGAGTGCTCTGGCCACGCCTGCTGGCCGCCCCGGCCCAATATCCAGGGGTCGCCCAACGTCTTCGTCAATGGCATCGCAGCGCACCGGCAAAGCGATGCCTGGGCCACGCACTGCTGCGGCAAGTCCTGTCACGACGGAGTGCTCGCCGCCGGTAGCAGCACGGTCTATTGCAACGACCTGCAGTTGTGCCGCATTGGCGATCCGGTCAGTTGTGGCTCGGTGGCGGCCAGCGGCAGTCCGAATGTTTTTGCGGGTGGGTAGGCAACAGATGCCGCTTGAAACCGCCATCCCGAGGAAACCGGCAAATTTGCCGGATTCCACTGCCTCACAAGTGGCGTGGCGCGTCCATGCGCTCGTGCAGAACCCGAACGACGGCAATCCCGTAGTCGGTCACGCGAAAGTAAATCATGTGCCGCTCAACACTCCATCGACGGTAACCCGGTCGGATGTGCTCACAGGTCGGTGCTGTCTTGGGCGAGTCCGCCAACTCGGCAAAGGCTGCCGTCAGAAAGTCGATGTAGCGCTCAGCCTGCTCGACACCCCACTGTCGGAAGGTGTAAGTCCAGATCGACTCCAGGTCGCGTTCAGCGGCGGGCGTCAGGCGATATTCAGCCATGCGCAGTCAGCATCCGCTGCTTGAAGGCAGTGGCGTCGAAGCGCCGGGGTTCGCCACTGGCCTCGCCCTCGATCAGCGCGCTGCGGATCGCTTCGATTTCGGCACTGCGTTCCTGCTCGCGCCGGATCAAGTCGCGAATGTACTCGCTGTCGTTGGTGTAGTGACCCGCGTTGATTTGTGCCTTGACCCAGTTGTCTTGCTGCTCGGTCAGGGTGATGGTTTTGCGGACGGTGCTCATGGTGACCTCCTTGGGGTGCGTCGTTGGTGTGATTAATTCATACCATTGGTGCATTATCGCGCAACGCTGGGCCGACTGCCAGTTTTTCGACGTCCTGCTTCCAGGAGTAGCCATGCTCGGAATGAACGCCCACACCGGCCAGTCCCTGTCCGGGCTCGACCATTTGCGCCAGAGCATCGCCGACATCCTCTCCACGCCCCTGAACACCCGGGTGATGCGCCGCGACTACGGCTCGCGTTTGCCGGAACTGATCGACCAGCCCATCACCCCACGTCTGGCCGTGGAACTCTACGCCGCCACCGCCGAGGCGCTACGGCGCTGGGAGCCGCGCTTCAAGCTCACCCGCGTGCGCCTGACCGACGCGCGGGCAGGCTGGGTGGAGATCACGCTCGAAGGCGAAGTGCGGCTGCAGGGCTTTGAAGGCCAGACGGTCACCCTGTCGGGACTGAGCATCGGCAATGGAGGACGCCCATGAATTTCACTTCTGCCCTGGCGCCAGAGCTCGCCGGCCTGCCCACGCCGCAGGTGCTGGAGACCCTGCGCTTTGAGACCGTGTTCGACGCGCTGCTGCGCGACTTCCAGGTGCGCTACCCGCAGTACAGCGCGCTGCTGGCCTCCGACCCGGCGATCAAGCTGATCGAGGTGGCGGCCTACCGCGAGTTGCTGCTGCGCGCCCGCATCAACGAAGCCGCGCGGGCCAATCTGCTGGCCTTTGCGGT
Organism: uncultured Burkholderiaceae bacterium; assembly: GCA_964480105.1. Taxonomy (GTDB): domain Bacteria; phylum Pseudomonadota; class Gammaproteobacteria; order Burkholderiales; family Burkholderiaceae_C; genus CAYZPX01. The sequence goes on from CAYZPX010000010.1 coordinate 11,370, forward strand.
CGGCCACGACCTGGAGCACCTCGGGGCCTTCTATGGTGTTTCCCGTCTGCCGCAGGAACAGGACGAGCCGCTGCGCCGGCGCATCCGGGCCCGCATCATGGGCTTTGCCAACGCCGGCGGTGCCGCGCACTACCGCTACTGGGCCTTGTCCGCCTCACCCGAGGTCGCCGATGTCGCCGTCGACAGCCCCGGCCCGGGTCGGGTGCGCATCAGCGTACTGCCCACCGGCCACAGCGACACCGTGCCGGAAGCGCTGCTGGAGACCGTGCGCGCCACGGTGCTGCGCGACGACGTGCGGGTGCTGACCGACACCGTGGAAGTGGTGCCGGTCAGCCTGGTGCCAGTCACCGTATCGGCGCAAATCTGGCTCTACCCCGACACGCCCATGGCGGTGTTTGAGGGGCTCGCCCCACGGCTCATCCGGGAGCTTGCTCAGGCTGCCGTGCTCGGCTGGGATCTGACCCAGTCCTGGCTGATTGGGCAGCTGCAGCAGCCCGGTGTCCACAAGGTCGAGCTCAGTGAGCCGGCCACCGATATCCGTATCCACAGCACCCAGGCGGTGCGCCTGACCGACGTCCAGCTGACCTTCGCGGGCAGAGACCGGTAAGCGCGCCGCCCTGGGGTTTCTCTACCCAGGAGGGCGCATGACATCGGATCACCTGCTGCCGCCCAATGCCACAGCGCTGGAGCGCTCGCTCTCCCTCTCGACCGACCTGTTGGCCCGACTGGGCGGCGAGACCGAGCCCCTCAAGGGCTTCAAGACCGACCCCAGCGACAGTCTGTTGCCTTGGCTGATCTGGGAGTACGGCCTGGGCGAATTGCTGCCCTACCTGCCCGATCCTCGCCGGGCCATTGCCGAAGGCATCCGCTGGCAACGCTTGCGCGGCACGCCAGCGGCACTCACGACCGCCTTGTCGTGGATCGGTGCGACCGCCACGGTCGAGCAGGAAACCCCCGGCATTCACTTTGCCGAGTTCCAGTTCGATCCGGGTCAGGTACTGGATGACGATGACTCAATAGCCAACCTGATCGCCATCGCCCGGCTGTCGGCGCCGGCCCGAAGCCGCCTGTCACGCATCTACCACGGCTGGGATCTTCGCCGGCTGGTGCCGGGTGAGAGCCGGCTGGGCGAGGCGCTGCTGTCGGACCACAGCGGCGTGTTCTGGCGGGATGGGCAGACCAAGTTGTCCTTTGGCAGGAGTTGCCAATTGGCAACTCCACCCTTGGACGTCGGTGTGGTTCCCGTGCGAGAAGCGGTGCGCTTTGCGGTGGCTCGACTGATGGACCGCTACCTGCTGGATTTTTCCAGTCTGGGGGACTCCGGGCACACGCCCAACGAGGAGATTCTGCATTCGCACCTGTTCACGCTGGCCAATGCACTGGGGGTGCCCGATCCGTTTGGGATGGTGCCTGAGCGCAAGTTCTGCAAGGCCATGGTGGTGTTGTCCGACAGCACGTCCTTGGGCGACATCAACGCGAACCTGCCGAGGTTTGTCTGGCAGGAGGAGGGGCGAGCCATCAGCTTAGGTGGTGGCGATTTGCTCTCGGGCACGCCACACCGGCTGACGCGGGTGGAAGTGCTGGAGCGCTGCTACGCCGTGCATCCCGCCAGCGCCGCCGTGCCGAGCTTGAGTGCCTGGCTCTCACGTTCGCGTGGGCAGGTCACGCGCGCCGCAGCGCAGGGCGATGGGCAACTGGGCCAGCTGAGGCTGGGCGACACGTCGCCACCGCCTGGCCAGCGTGGATCTATGACCCGTCTGTCCGCCTCGCACAACCGGGTCGGCCAGCGCTGGATCGATCAACAAGTCTGGCCCGCTGAACGCTGGCGTGATCTGTGGCGTGAGCCCGATGCCCCCGCACAAACCGGCTTCCTGCCCGCACGCCAGTTCTGCAAAGCGCAGATCGTGCTCTCGGATGTCGTGCTGGGCGCGGTCAACAGCCGCACCCCACGCCGGGCCATTTATCGCACCCGGCCCCTGCTGCGCCTCGGTGAGCTCACCTTGGGAGAGGCCGCCGAGATCGAATGGCGGGCACTCACCGAAGTGCAAATGTGCACATCGGTGCTCACTGAACCCACCCCCTACGCCTTCGAAGACACCCACCCGTTCCTGTTGCGTCTGCTGACCGGCAGCACGCCATCCTCATCAGCGTCACGCGTTGCGCCCGCGCGCGTGCCCGTCCTCAGTACCCGCGCTGCTTGGGGCGGCCAGACCTGGAGCGGCGTGCGTTGGCCGAGTTCGAGCTGGACTGACACCCGCGAGCTGATCGGCAGCAGCCACAGCACGCAGCCCTGATTTTTCTGACCCCATTCATTTCTGGAGCACCCGATGGCCATCCTGACCACCAGCGGTCGCGCGGCCCTTGCCGCCGCGATCAAAGCACAAACCCTGCACCTCGCCCTGGGCGAAGGCGACCCCTTGTGGGACACCACCAAGGCAATCAGCACCCCGTTTGATGAGGCGGGGGTGATCGAGCTGGGCTTTTCACACCTGGCCGACATCCGCGTCACCTCGCTCGATGAGCAGACCGAGTATCTGTTGGATGGCGACTACAGCGCCAATGCCCGCGAAGGCGTGATCCGCCGCCTGCCGGCCAGTCGTATCCCCGAGCAAGGCGATGTCACTGTCCACTTCAAGATCGAGCATCCGCCGGAATCCATCGGCCAGACGGCACTCTTGCGCGAGGTCGGTCGCCGGGTGGTCGACGAGGTGCATTTCGTCACCGCCGACCCCGAGGGCGAGATCGTCGTGCCGACCGGGCGCTACCGGCTCAGCGTTGACCCGACCAACCATCTCTTTATCCGCGTGCGCTTTGACTTCGAGGATGCCGCCACCAGCGTGGTGCGCGAGCAGGGGCTGTTCGTCGGCTGTGCCACCGACCCAGCCCTGCCCATTGGCCAGAAGTTCTTCGTGCCGAGCCAGATCACCGATCCGGGCATCTTGCTCGTGCTGCAGCACTCGGTGCCCATCGTGCGCCAGCCCAGCACGCGCGAGACCTTTGAATTTGTCGTCACGTTCTGACGCCCCTCGATTTGCCTGGAGACACCTATGCTCGAGCGTTACTACAACCTGTTTGACCCGGCCCAGCACTACACCCAGCTACTGTTCCGCGCCGGCGATGGCCTGCAGTCGCGGGAATTGAATGAGATCCAGAGCACGCTGATCCACCGTCTGCAGGGCGTGGCTGATGCGCTGCTTAAAGATGGCGACATCGTCAGCGGCGCCAACCTGCAGATCGATGCCGACACGGGCCTCGTGACGCTGGAAGCCGGCCGCGTCTATCTGCGCGGTGCCGTGCGCGACGTCCCGGCCACCACCTTCACGGTGCCGACTGCGGGTCGCATTGCCGTCGGCGTGCGTTTCACCAACCGCACCATCACCGAACTCGAAGACCCCACCCTGCGCGAACCTGCGGTCGGCGTGCGCAATTACCAGGAGCCCGGTGCGGGTCGTCTGCAGGAGGTGCTCGCCTGGGGCTGGGAAGGCGCCGGCACCAGTGATGGTCAGTCCGGAGACTTCCACGCCGTCTATGCGCTGGACAATGGCCTCTTGGAGAATCGCCGCCAGCCGCCCGTGCTCGATGGCGTGATTGCCGGCCTGGCGCGCTACGACTATGACGCCAACGGCCACTATGTCGTTGACGGGCTGGGCGTCCGCTTTCTGGACACCGACACCGACACCGACACCGACACCCAGGAGCACATCTTTTCCGTGGCGGAGGGCCGCGCCAACATCGATGGCTTCAAGGTTGAGCGCACGCAGTCTCAGCGCCTGCGGCTGCCCATCGATCCGGATTTACAACGGGTGTCCTCGGAACCGCAGGTGTTCAATGACAGCGGCGATGGCTCGATGGTCGTCACGATCAACCGGCCACCGCTGGCCCAGGTGCTCGACATCAAGGTGACCCAGCAAAAGACCGAGACCGTCGCGCACGGGGCCTTTACCGGCAGCCGCGACGTGCTGACCGAGCCCACGGTCGTCGCCGTGCTGGAAGTTAAACAGGGCGGCACCACCTACGCCCAAGGCACCGACTACAAGGTCGTGGGCGACGAGATCGACTGGAGCCCGGGCGGGGCTGAACCCGCACCGGGGTCGAGCTACCAGGTCACCTACCAGTACATCGCCAGCCTCACGCCCACCGACCTGACCGACACCGGTTTCAAGGTGGCCGGCGTCGTCCAGGGCTCCACGATGTACATCGACTACCAGTGGCAGCTGCCGCGTGTCGATGTGCTGGCTCTCACCGCTGACGGTCAGGTCGAGCGCATCAAGGGGATTTCGCAAGTCAGAAACCCCATCGCGCCCACGGTGCCGGCTTCGCGCCTGGCGCTGGCCGAGATTGCCTACGACTGGAAGCAGGACAGCAATCCCGAAGTGCGCAACATCGCCATCCGCACCATCAAGGTGTCGGAGCTCACGGCGATGCAGCGCCAGATTGCCGACTTGTTTGATCTGATGGCACTGGAGCGCCTGCGCGTGGATGCCAACATCCGCGAGCCGGCCGCCAAGAAGGGATTGTTCGTGGACAACTTCCTCGACGACGACCTGCGCGACCAAGGCGTGGCCCAGACCGGTGCGGTAGTCGCCGGAGTGCTCACGCTGCCGATCACCGCCAGTGCCCAGCACGCCAAGGAGAACGGCAATGCGCTGCTGACGCTGGACTACACCCTGACGCCGGTGGTGGAGCAGCTGGCCCGCACGGGGTCGATGAAGATCAACCCGTATCAGGCCTTCGCCCCGGTGCCCGCCCGGGTCAGCCTCGATCCGGCCGTCGATCAGTTCACAGTGACGAACACCACCTGGGCGTCGGAGATCACCGAGCGGCTGATCACCGGCAGCGGGGTGCTGGAACGGGTGGTCGAGACGCGACGCTCGGAGCAGGTGCTGGCATCCTCTGCGGAAGAAGCGCAATTCCTGCGCAGCCTCAACGTCGCTTATCGCGTCGAAGGCTTCGGCCCCAGCGAAGCGCTGGCACAACTGCGCTTCGACGGTATCGGGATCGGCCAGCCGGCCGGCACGGCGGCCAATGCTTCGGGGCTCCTCACGGGCAGCTTCCAGATCCCGCAAGCCATCCCGGCTGGGGCCAAGCTGGTCGAGTTCCTGGGGGCCGGCGGCAGCTACGGCTCGGCCACCTACGTCGGTCGCGGTCAGATCGTCACCGAGACGCGCCGCCGCATCCTGACCACGGTGGTCAACCGCTGGGACCCCTTGGCGCAGACCTTCACGCTGCCCGAGCGCCGGATCATCGGCGGACTGGAGCTGTGGTTCACGGCCAAGGGCGGCAGTGCCCCGGTGATCGTGCAGATCCGCGAGACGCAAGTCGGCATGCCGACCACCACGGTGCTGACCGAAGGCCGGTTGGCCGCGTCCAGCATCAAGACCGATGGCAACGCTACGCGCATCACCCTCGATCCGGTGGCACTCGAAGCCAACCGCGAGTACGCCCTGGTGGTGCTCACCGACGACGCCAACCACGCGGTCGCCGTGGCGGAGCTCGGCAAGTACGACCCGCGCACCGGTTGGGTCACGGCGCAGCCCTACCAGATCGGCGTGCTGCTCTCGTCCTCCAACGGCATCACCTGGACGGCGCACCAGACGCAAGACCTGACGTTTCGGCTGCTGGGCTGCCGGTTTGCGCAGCAAGCCAAGACCGTCTCGCTGGGCCAGTACACGGTGACGAACCTGTCGGAGGTGATGGCGCTCGCGGGCGTTGAGCGTCCGGCCGCCGGCACCGATGTGCAGTTCCTGGTGACCGATGCGCAAGGGCGAACCTACACCCTGTCCGAAGACCAGGGGTTGGCGCTGTCGGAGAAGCTCTCGGGCAACCTGACGGTGTCGGCCAGGCTGACGGGCACCGAAGCCGCCAGCCCGATCCTCTATCCGGGCACGCAGCTGGTGTTTGGCACCCTGGAAGCGGCGGGCGACTACCTGTCGCGTGCCATTCCCGCTGCGGCCACCTTCAACGTCTCGGTGACCTTCGATGCGCTCACACCGGGGACTTCCAGTGTCACGGTCCAAGCCGAGTCCGGTACCCCAGGCAGTTTTACGGATCTGGTGCTGGACAAGGGCGTGGGAGTGGGCAACGGCTGGGTCGAGCGCACCTACAAGGCCACGGGTCTCGTGGGCGTGGGTGCGGACCGCACCACGCGGGTGAAGTTGGCCTTGGCGGGCACGCCAGCGCACCGGCCCTTCGTGCGCCGCCTGCGCGTGATCGTCACTTGATCTTGAAGGAGAACCGATATGGATGATCGAACCGACCATCTGGATCTGCCGCTGCCGCACCCCGAACATCTGATGGTCGAGGATGTGGCGCGGCTGCGTGAGGCCTTGGTGAGCCTCGATGCGGTGGTCTCGCGTCGGGCGCACGACAGCGTGGCGATTGCTGCAGGTGCCGGGCTCACGGGCGGTGGCACGCTGCAGCAAAGTCGCAGCCTTGCCGTGGCCTTTGCCACCCAGGCAGAGAGCGAGGCGGCCAGCGTCAGCGACGTGGTGATGAGCCCCTTGCGCACGGCCCAGGCCATCGACGCCCGTCTGGCCAGCGAAGCCGAGGCGCAGGCCGGCGAAGCGGCCACGCGCTTGATGACGCCGCTGCGCACCCGTCAGGTGCTCGATGAGCAGTTCCTGGCCCGCTTGGCCAGCCAAGGGGAAGCGCAAGCAGGTGAGGATGCGCAGCGTCTGATGACCCCGCTGCGCAGTCATCAAGCCTTCGATGCGCGCCTGGCGACCCGTCTGGCCACGCAGCAGCAAGCCGAGGCCGGCCTGGATAGCACCCAACTCATGACCCCGCTGCGGGTGGCACAGTTTCATGCGCTCCAGCCCAAAGGCGAGATCCAGCGCCTGGCGCGCACGAGCCACATCAAACTCACCGCTGCCGAGTTTGGCCGCTTCATCGATATCACCAGCGGCAGCTTCACCCAGACCTTCGATCCCGTGGCCACGCTCGGCCAAGGGTGGTTCTGCTACCTGAGGAACAGTGGCACAGGCGATATCACCCTCGACCCCTACGGCAGCGAAACCCTCGATAGCCTGACGAGTTACGTCATGTACCCCGGTGAAGTGCGGCTGCTGTTGTGCGATGGCACGGCCTTGCGCTCGGTGGTGTTGAGCGCCTTCTATAAAGTGTTCACCACCAGCGGCAGCTTCAGCAAACCGCCAGGGTATATCGGGTTTGAGGTCGAGGTGATCGGTGGCGGCCAGGGCGGGGCAGCGGGTAAATCCGGCTATCAACAGGGTGGCTCCAGCGGAACGGTGAATGGGTCAGCTGGGGGTGTTCCCGGCGCGCGCCGTCAGGCATTTATCCCGTCGGGCCGGATTGCAGCGAGCATCACCGTCACGGTCGGTGCCGGGGGGCTGGGCGGCACCACGCAGGGCACCTCTGGCGGTGCTGGCGGTGCCAGTATCTTTGGCGCCACGGCCCTGCTGAGCAGCGGCTCCAGCGGGGTTCCCGAACTCACGGGCATCGTGGGAGCGGGCAGCATCGGCGGAGCCGGTGGTCCAATCTACTACACCTACTCGGTGGCCAATCCCAGTGCCGCAGCGCCGGGTGCTTACATCGGCAGCGGGGTGACGATTCCGTCCGGTGGCGCATCAGAAACCTACGGGTACATCCCCAATATCGCTGGAACCTACAGTGCGACCGGTACCGCAGGGCAAGCCGCCACAGCGGATTTCTGCTCCGGTGCAGGCGGTGGCACCGCCACTTGCCGCATGGAGGGGAATAACACCTACCCCTCGGACGTGATCGTAAAACTGACCGCCGGCAAGGGGGGCAATGGTGGGATAGGTGCTGGCGGAGGGGGCGGCGGCCACGCCTTGGCGATTTGGGGCAATGGTGGCGGCCTCTCCGGATCACCCACCTTTAACTTGACACACGGCATCGGCGGCAACGGCGGGCCGGGTCTGGTTTCTGTCTGGGGAGTGATCTGATGCCGCGCTACGCAATCATCGAAGACGGCATCGTCACAAACCTGGTCGAGGCCACCGCCAAGTTCGCCAAGAGCCAGGGCTGGGTGGCCTGTCCGGAGGCGGGCATCGGCTGGGAGTGGGATGGCGAGCAGTTTGCCCCACCTGCGCCAGAACCCATCCAACCGGATCAGCTCCTGGCCCAGATCGTACAAGCCACCCAGGCGCGGCTTGATGCGTTTGCTCAGCAGCGCAATTACGATGGCATCTTGTCGGCCTGCAGCTACGCCACCAGCACGGTGCCGAAGTTCCAGGCCGAGGGTCAGTGTTGTGTGCAGGCCCGCGATGCGACCTGGGCGGCGCTCTACGCCATTCTGGCGCAAGTCGAAGCCGGGGATCGTCCGCTGCCCCAAGGCTATGCCGAGCTGGAGGCAGAACTGCCGGTTCTGGCCTGGCCCGATGAGGTGCCTGTGACGGAGGGCGAGCCATGATGCACGTAATAGGTCAGCGACTGTCTCTGCTCGCGCTGTGGGGGCTGTGCCAACTGGCCGCCATCCTCGCGTCCATCTGGATGCTCATCGCCATCATCACCGGCTCTCGCCGTGCCTGGACGATTGCCGTGGCCCACGACCAGCTGGCCAACGCAGCTTTCGGCGGTCACGAGGACGAGACGCTCAGTTCCCGCGCCGGCAAGGCGGCGCGACAAGGCAAGCGCTGGGCCTGCGTGTTGTGTCGTCTGCTGGATCGGCTAGATCCGAACCACTGCGAGAAGTCCATCGAGCCCGATGAGGGCAAACCGCTGAAATAGCCCAGCGCGCGACGAGATTTCCATTTCTTGCATCCCCTTTTATTCCGCCCATGGGCGGATTTTTTGTTTCTGGAGAACCGCTATGGCAGATCACTTCCTGCACGGTATCGAACTCGTCGAGATCGAAGAAGGCGGGCGCACCGTGCGCACCGTCAAGTCCTCGGTCATTGGCCTGGTGGGCACGGCACCCCAGGCGTCCACGGCCCGCACCGCCACCCTGACCTTGGGCCAGGGGGAGGCGGCACTGACCTTTACGGCTAAGGTCTCGGGTGCGCTGGGCAACACCCTGCGCGTCCAGATCCGGGCTGCCACCAAACCCGAGGCGCCACTGGTCGTGGGGCTCGATACTCGCAACCCAGGCATTACCCTGATCGACGTAACGCTGGCCACCGATCTCGACGGCGCGCGCATCAGCACCGCCGCTGAAGTCGCCCAAGCGCTGATGGCCGAACCGACGATTGCCGCACGCGTCACTGTCACGGCCGGCGGCGATGGCTCGGGCGTGGTGGCCGCCACCCTCGGCTCGCGCGGGCTCGATGGCGGCATGGACGAGCCGTTTCCGTTCAATGTTCCGGTGCTGGTCAATAACCGCCGTCTGGCGGCGCATCTGGGCGAATCCGGCACTCTGCCCCAGGCGATCCGTGCCATCCAGGACCAGGCCTCGCCCTTTGTCTATGTGGTGCGCGTCCCGGAAGGGGCGACGCTGGACGAGACTATGAACGCCGTGATCGGTGGGCTCGATCCAGCGACCGGGCAACTGGCCGGCATCGCCGCGCTGCAGGAAACGCGCAGCGAGATGAAGTCGCGCATCCTGATCGCCCCGGGGTTCAGCCAGCACAAGGCCGTGGCCGATGCGCTGATTACGGTCGCCCAGAAGACGCGGGCGATTGCGGTGATCGATGGGCCCAACACCAACGACGAAGCGGCCATCGACTACCGCGCCCAGTTTGGCAGTGACCGCGCCTATATCGTCGATCCCTGGCTGGTGGTGCGTGGGCGCGATGGCTCAGAGGTCGTTGAGCCACCTTCGGCCCGGGTGGCCGGGTTGATTGCCAAGTCCGATGCCGAGCGTGGCTTCTGGTTCAGCCCGTCCAACCAGGTGGTCACCGGTGTGCTGCGACCTGCGCGCCCGGTGTCCTGGGCGATCAACGATCCCAACACCCAGGCCAACTACTTGAACGAGTTCTCGGTGGCGACCTTCGTGTCGCACGACGGCATTCGCCTGTGGGGCAACCGCACCTGTGCCACCGACAGCCGCTGGGCCTTCCTGTCGGTGCGGCGCACCGCCGACATGATCAACGAGTCGCTGGTCAAGGCGCACCTGTGGGCAGTGGATCGCAACATCACCCGCACCTACGTCGAGGAAGTGACCGAGATGGTGAACGCCTACCTGCGCCAACTCAAAGCCCAGGCGGCGATTCTGGGAGGGCGCTGCTGGGCGGACCCCGAGCTCAACACAGCGCAGGCTATTGCTGATGGGCGGGTGTACTTCGACTTTGATTTCACGGCGCCGTATCCGGCCGAGCACATCGTGTTTCGCTCGCACCTGGTCGGCGACTACCTCGAAGAAATTCTGTAAGGAGATCCTGTCATGGCCATTGAACTGCCACACGTCTTGAAGAACATGAACCTCTTTGTCGATGGCCGGGGTTACGCCGGGCGCGTCGACGAGATCAAGCTGCCCAAGCTCACCCTGAAGACCGAGGAGCATCGCGCCGGAGGGATGGACATCCCGGTCGAGCTTGAACTCGGCATGGACAAGCTCGAAGCGGAGCTGACGATCTCGGACTTCGATCCGGAGGTTTTTAAGCTGTTTGGCTTGCTGGATTCCACCCGCACCCAGATCACGCTGCGCGGGGCGATTCAGGCGCAGGGCACAGTGGCCCGGCCGGTGATCGTCAATCTCGCCGGGGGGTGCAAGGAGATCGAAGCCAGCGCCTGGAAGCCCGGTGACAAGAGCACGCTCACCCTGCAGGTGGCGGCGCACTACTACAAGCTCACCGTCGGTGACGAAGAACTCGTCGAGATCGATGCGGTGAACCTCGTCAGGAAAGTCGGCGGGGTCGATCAGATGGCAGAGATTCGTGCCGCCATTGGGGTGTAGTGCCCCATCCAATCACGCCGGTGCTACTGATCTGAAATCAATCGCTCGATAGCGGCGCGATATACCGCCATGTCCTCGCGCTTGGCCACCGCCAGCACCAGTACAACCAGCACGCCATCTTCAACCTGATAGACCAGCCGGTAGCCCTGCTTGAGCAGTTTGATCTTGTAGCAGTCGCGCAGATCTCCATGCAATTCAGCACCCGGGACGCGCGGCTGCTCAAGGCGCTTTTTGAGCAGTTTCTTGAGCACTCCTTTGACGCTGCCGTCCAACGCATTCCATTCGTCGAGTGCGGCGGGCAGGAACTTCAGCCGGTACTTCGTTACTCCGGCGAGAGACTCAGAGCTGGTCAATATCGACCTCAATCGCTTGATTGACCATGGCCAAGCGCTGGCGAGTCAGCTCCACCAGATCGCGGTCGGCCAGTTCCTCGACCAGCGCCTCGAAGAGCTTGGGCGTGATCATGTAGAAGGCCGGGCGGTTGTGGTTGAGCACCGCCACGGGCTTCTCGCCCGCGGTGCGCAGCACCTGCGCCGGGTTCTTCTTGAACTCGGACATGCTGATGGAGTAGTCGGCGTAGATCGCATCCATGGTTAATTCCTCAAAGTAATGGCTACAAATATAGCGCCAAATACAGCGCTGTTTCAAGATAAATCTGGAGAGTCTCATGAACACCACCGAACGCATCACCCTCAATTTCCCCATCGAGCACGACGGTCTGCCGATCCAGGAGATCGCCTTGCGCCGTCCCACGGTGGGCGACCACCTGGCCGCGCAGAAGTCCGCCGGCACCGACGCCGAGCGCGAGATCCGGCTGATCGCCAACCTGGCCGAGTTGCCGCCAGCGGCGATCCACCAGCTGGATATGAAGGACTACGCCCAACTGCAGAAGGTGCTGGGCGGTTTTTTGCAGTGAATCCGGGCGAGCTCACGGCGCTGGTCGTTGAGCTTGCTCTGTACACCCACTGGCCTCGATCTGAGTTGCTTGCCCTGGAGGTGAGTGAGTTGGTCGAGGCCTTGTCATTGGCGCGGCGGTTGTCTGCTGCTGACACATCCCACTGAGCATCCCTTTGAGGTTTCCCCATGGCCCATCCCGTACAGATCAGCATCGGTGCCACCCTGGCGGCGTCCCTCGGTGCTGCCGTGCGCGGTGCCCAGGCACAGTTAAACCAGCTGGGCAGCGCGATGGCCGAACTGGGCAACAAGCAGTCGGGCATCAAACAGCTGGAGACCCTGCGTAGCCAAGCCAAGGATGCCGCCCTGGCCATGCGCGCCGCGCAGCAGAAGGTCTCCGGGCTGGAAGCGAACATCGCCAACCAGGGTGGTGAACCCAGTGCCAAGCAGGCCCGCGAGCTCGAACGGGCGCGTGCAGCAGCCGCTCGGGCCGAGGAGGCCTACCGTCGCCAGCGGGCAGCCGTCGATGAACTCTCAGGGTCGCTGCAACGCGCTGGCGTCAACACCCGCGCCATGGGCAGCGAGTCTGCGCGCCTCGGCAGCCAGCTGGAGACGCTGCGCACCCGCACCGAAGCCCTGACGCGTGCCCAGCAGGCACAGGCCCGCAACCTGGAGAACCGCAGCGCCTACCGTGCCCAGATGATGGATGCGGTGGCTCTGGGCGGTGCCCTCTATGGCCTGGTGCAGCCAGCGGTTCAGTTCGAGTCGGTGATGGCCGACGTCAAGAAGGTCGTGAACTTCGACACACCGGATCAGTTCGGGCAGATGAGCAAAGACGTGCTCTTGATGTCGACGCGCATCCCGATGGCCGCTGACGGCATCGGCGCCATCGTCGCGGCGGCCGGTCAGGCCGGCATCGCCCGCGAGGAGTTGCTGCGCTTTGCCGAAGACGCCGCCAAGATGGGCGTGGCCTTTGATCTCTCGGGCCAGCAGGCCGGCGCCGCCATGACGGGCCTGCGCTCGATCTTTGGTCTCACCCAGGACGAGGTGGTCAAACTCGGTGACGCCATCAACCACCTGTCGAACAACATGGATGCCAAGGCATCTGACTTGTTGAACATCGCCAATCGCGCCGGCTCGACCGCCAAGCTGTTTGGCCTGTCCGGCGCGCAGTTGAATGCCTTGGGTGCGACCTTCCTGGCGCTCAAGACGCCGCCCGAAGTCGCCGCCACCGGCATCAACGCCTTGCTGATGAAGCTGGCCACCGCCGACAAGCAGAACGAGAAGTTCCAGCAGGGCCTGCAGGACATCGGGCTGTCGGCCGAGGTCATGAAGCAGATGATCCAGCGCGATGCCCAAGGTGCGCTGACCACCTTCCTGCAGCAGGTGCAGAAGGCGCCCGATCTGATGGGCACGCTCTCCGACCTCTTCGGTATGGAGTACGCCGACGACATCGCCAAGCTGGTGGGCTCGATGGGCACCTACGAGAAGGCGGTCGGGCTGATTGGTGATCAAACGGCCTACGCGGGCTCCATGCAAAAGGAGTACGAGGCCCGTTCGGCCACGACGGCCAATGCGCTGCAACTCCTGAAGAACCAGGCGAGCCGACTCGGCATCACGGTGGGCAATGCGCTGCTGCCGGCTTTGAACAGCCTGGTTGGCGCGTTGATGGGTCCCATCGACAGCCTCGCCAATCTGGCGGAACGCTTCCCCATCGTCACCCAGGTGGTGGTGGGCACCGTGGGTGCCGTGCTGGGTTTGAAGGTGGTGACGATTGCGCTGGGCTATGCCTGGACGTTTGTGAAGGGGCCGATCCTCGGAGCGCAGGTGGCGTTTCAATCGGCGCGGGCAGGACTCGCGCTGTTGCAAGTCCAGGCGACGGCCACCGGAACCAGTGCTGGCATTCTGTCCCTCGCCTGGAGCCGCATTCAGACGGGTGCCCTCGGGTTGATCGCCCCGATCAAGTCGGCAGCGCTGGCCTTCTGGGCCATGCTGCCAGCCATCGGTGCAACGACGGCAGCGCTCTTGGCCAACCCGATCACCTGGATCGTGGCCGGCATCGGGGTGGCGGTCGCAGGCCTGGCGCTGGTGATCCGCAAATACTGGGACCCCATTGCCGCTTACGTCGGCGGCGTGTTCGAGGGCATTCGAGCTGCAGTGCAGCCGGC
>CAYZPX010000011.1:0-24839 GCA_964480105.1 uncultured Burkholderiaceae bacterium
GTGCAGTGTTGATCGAGCAGTTGCGTTACAAGGCGCAGCAGTGCGAGCTGCCCGCCGAGCACCGCCGTGAAAAGATGCGGATCATGCAGCGCATCCTGCGCAACGACGCTCAGATCCGCAACCTGGCGGAGCCCTGGATGGATCAGTTTGAAAAGATGTTCGAGCGCCAGCCCATGGTGGTGCACTGAGCCCGAGCCTAGGGGGGAGCTCACCCCCCCTGATCAGGGGTTTAGAGGTAAAAAATGCCTCTAGGCCAATGGATTCAAGCGGTACTAGCTATTTATTTAATAGCATTTCATCAGACCTGCATGTTCATGATGTCGGTGTAGGCCTGCACCATGCGGTTGCGTACATGCAGGGTGGCTTGAAAGCCAATCTGTGCCTTCTGGATGGCCACCATCGTCTCTTCAATGCTGACGGCCGGGTTTTCCAGTTGCACCTCCTGTTGCAGGTTACTCGCCCGGTTTTGCGCAGCGCTGACCGACTGCAGCGCCCCTTTCAGAGCACTGGCAAAGCCTGCTCCTTCCGCACCTTCTGCATTGCCTGTCCCCATCGCCGGACGGCGCGAGACCCCAGTGCTGCTGAGCGGGGCGGTCGTGCTGGGGAAGCGAAGGTCCATGGAAGGCTCCGAAGGCAATGGGGGATGGGGCAATCCTAGCGCCTTGCCACCGGGCAAGCCTTTGAAAATGGTGGCCAAAGGCGTGGTTTATTGTCCGAACGTGGTGGACGGGGCGCCCGGATAATGGAGGGCCTATCGAGGCCGTGGAACGGCCCGATTTCCCTTGGAATGCCCCATGTCCGCCGTTGCAGAAGTCCCTGTTGATCCGTCTGCTGCGCCGCCCAAAACCGGGTGGCAGCAGCGCTTGGTGGCGCTGGACCGGATGCAGCGCATTAAGCTGGGTGCGGGTGTATTCCTCTTGCTGGCCGTGTTGTTGGCAGCGGTGTTCTATGGGCGCCAACCCGACTACCGGATCCTGTTTTCTGGTCTCAGCGACAAGGATGGTGGTGCCATCGTTGCCCAGCTGACCCAAATGAACGTGCCCTACCGCCACGGCGAAGGGGGCGGGACGATCCTGATTCCTGCGGACCGGGTCCATGATGTGCGCTTGCGCCTTGCCACCCAAGGCTTGCCCAAGGGTTCTGTGGCGGGTTTCGAGCTGATGGAGTCGAACCGCTTTGGCATTACGCAGTTTCAGGAGCGGCTGAACTTTCAGCGGGGGCTGGAAGGGGAGCTGACCCGCTCCATCCAGGCCTTGTCCTCGGTGCAGACGGCTCGGGTGCACTTGGCCATGCCCAACCAGAACGGGTTTTTCCGGGAGCAGCAAAAACCCTCGGCTTCGGTGCTGGTCAGTCTGTACCCGGGGCGCATCCTGGACAAGGCGCAGTTGGCAGGCATCGTGCACCTGGTGGCTTCCAGCGTGCCGGAGCTGGCGCCGTCGGCGGTGAGCGTGCTCGACGATTCTGGAAAGCTCTTGTCCAGTTCGCCCGATGCCGCCAATGCCTCTGTTGACGCCCAGCAGCTGATGTACGTGCAGCAGCTGGAGCAGCAGTACGCACGACGGATCATGGACATCCTGGAGCCCGTGGTCGGGCGCAACAATGTGAAAGCCCAGGTGTCGGCGGAAGTCGATTTCAGCCAGACCGAGTCCACGTCTGAGCAATTCCGTCCCAACCAGACCCCGGACACGGGGGTGGTTCGCAGCCAGCAGGTGCTGGAAAGCCAGGGGGCGGGCAACCCCTTGCCCACGGGCGTGCCTGGGGCGGTGACCAACCAGCCGCCCCAGACCGCCACGGCACCTGTCAACGGTGCCAACCCCCCGCCGACGGCCCCAGGCCAGCAACAGACTGTGGCCAACGCCTTGCCCAGCCGCAAGGAGTCCACCACCAACTACGAGGTGGACAAGACGGTGCGCGTGACACGTGGTGGTTCAGGCGCGGTCAAGCGGCTGACCGCTGCGGTGGTGGTGAATTACCAGCCCGCCCAGGAAGACGGCAAGCCGGTGGCCAAACCCCTGACCCCTGAGCAGATCGAGCAGATGACAGCCCTGGTGCGCGAAACCATCGGTTTCAGCAAGGACCGGGGGGATTCGGTCAACCTCATGAATGCGCAGTTCCAGCCTGAAGTTCCACCTGCAGAACTGCCACTGTGGCGCCAGCCCGAGATGCTGGAGCTCTTGAAGTCCTTTGCCTGGCCCGCCGCCATGGTGGCCTTCGTGGCGCTGGTGTTGTGGGGGTTGGTCCGTCCCGCGCTCAAACCGCCAGCGCCAGTGCCCACAGACCTGGAGCCTGTGGCCCTCACGCCGGTGTCCCCCACCGGCACCCAGTTGGACGCCCTGGAGGCCGAGATGCCAGAACGCCCCGCATTGGCAGCCCCTGCCAAGAGAAAAGACGAGCCTCCCGAGGTGACCCAGGAGCAGTTGCGCCTGGAAGAGGCCCGGGAGCTGGCGCGCCAGAACCCGCTGGCCGTGGCCAACATCCTGAAAGCCTGGGTGAACGGCGAATCCCCTTCCGCTTGATGGGTTTGGCGCCCGCACACTGAAAGTACGCGTATGGACGAACAAGGCCTGCATGACGCTGCCATTTTGCTGATGTCGCTCGGAGAGGCAGAGGCGGCGGAAGTCTTCAAGCACTTTTCTCCCAAAGAGGTACAAAAACTGGGGGAGACGATCGCCCGCATGCGCACCGTCTCCAAGGACACCATGGACACGGTCGTGCAGCGTTTCACCAACGAAGCGGCCGCGCAAAGCCTTCTGGTCTCCGACACCAACAACTATGTGCGTTCGGTGCTGAAGCTGGCGCTGGGTGAGGACAAAGCCTCGCTCTTGATCGACCGCATCCTGCAGGGCGGGGATGTGTCGGGCATCGAGAGCCTCAAGTGGATGGATCCGATCTCTGTGGCCGAACTGCTGCGAAACGAACACCCTCAGATCGTTGCTGCCACCCTGGTCCACCTGGACACCGACCAGGCTGCTGCCATCCTGATGCAGCTGACGGACCGCCAGCGCAGCGAGGTGCTGCTGCGCATTGCAACGCTGGAAGGGATCCAGCCGTCGGCCCTGAAGGACCTGAACGAAGTGTTGTTCCAGGTGCTGGCTGGCGGGGACAAGGTGCGCAAAAGCTCTCTGGGTGGGGTCAAGGCCGCGGCAGAGATCATCAACTTGCTGGGCTCCAACATGGATGCCGTGGTCTTGGAGTCCATTCGCAGTCACGACACCGACCTGGCCCAAAAGATCATGGACAAGATGTTCGTTTTCGACGACATCCTCAAGCTCGACAACAAGTCCATTCAGCTGGTTCTGCGCGAAGTGGCTTCCGAGACGCTGGTGGTGGCGCTCAAGGGCGCTTCCCAGGAACTGCGCGACAAGTTCTTGTCCAACATGTCCTCCCGTGCGGCCGAGGGCATGCGGGAGGATCTGGAGTCGCGCGGCCCGATGCGCCTGTCCGAGGTCGAGGCCCAACAAAAGGAAGTGCTCAAGACCGTGCGGCGTCTGTCGGAAGAAGGGCAGATCGTGATTGGAGGCGGCGGCGACGATGCATTCGTCTAACACGAAGCTGTATTCCCGCTTCATCCCCAGCGAAGAGGTGGGGGAGGTCACCCGCTGGAAATTTGGCGCTGTCGATGGTTCGGAGCCGCCCGAGCCCGAGCAGGAGCCCCCTCCCGAGGAGGCCATGACCCCGGTTGTGGACGAGGCCGTGCACCTGGCCCAGCTCCAGGAGGCCCACGACCAGGGTTTCGCTGCGGGCCTTGCCCAGGGCAAGGAGGAGGGTGTTGCCCAGGGCCACCAGGAGGCGTCGCACGAATGGCAGCAACGCATGGAGGACTACCAGGCCAACCAGGCACAAGAGGCTGCCCAGCGGTTGGCTTCCGTGATGGCTGCTTTGGACGCCTCCTTGACCGACCTGCAAAAGCAGATGGCCCATGAGATGCTGCACTTGGCGTGCGATCTGGCCCGCCAGGTCGTCCGGCAGGAGTTGCGCACGAACCCTGCGGTCGTGGAGCCCGTCGTTCGAGAGGCCTTGGACATGCTGGTCAGCGATGGCCGACCCGCCATCGTGCGGCTCCATCCCGAGGACTTTGCGGCATTTGCCGAGCCACGCCGGGCGGCATGGTCTGCCGCGGAAGTCCAGTGGCTAGCCGATCCTGCGGTGTCTCCTGGGGGCTGTCTGGTGGAGTCCGGTGGCATGGTGATCGATGGGACGCTGGAAAAACGTTGGCAAAAGGCACTGGCCACCCTGGGCCTGGAAACCCCGTGGCATCTGCCAGACATGGATGCCTCCCATGCCGATTGAACTGGCAGACTGGTCTCATTGGACCGAAGCGGCCCGTGCCAGCGCCCAGACGCCGGTCCCCCTGGAAGTGCGTGGCACCTTGACCCGTCTGACCGGCTTGGTGCTGGAGGCGGAAGGCATCAAGGCACCGGTGGGGTCCCAGTGCACGGTACAGATGCCTGGCCATGCCCCTGTGCTGGCGGAAGTGGTGGGCTTCTCTGGCGATCGCGCCTTTCTCATGCCAGCAGGCGACGTCCATGGCCTCTCCAGCGGTGCCACTGTGGTGCCTGCCGCCCCTTATGTGCCTGTCCCGCGCCTGGGAGAGCCCGTACCTGCCGCCCATGGGGCAGGTGTATTGCGTTTGCCGATGGGCGATGGGTTACTGGGCCGTGTGGTGGATTCGCAGGGCATCCCGATGGACCACGGAGGCCCCTTGCACGATGTGGTGGCTGTGCCGCTGGACCGTACCCCCATCAACGCCATGGACCGTGATCCGGTCCGCCAGGCTCTGGACACGGGCGTACGGGCGATCAATGCCTTGTTGACCGTGGGGCGCGGCCAGCGGCTGGGTTTGTTTGCGGGCTCCGGGGTGGGCAAGAGCGTGCTGCTGGGCATGATGGCCCGCTACACGCAGGCCGATGTGATCGTGGTGGGTTTGATCGGCGAGCGGGGGCGGGAGGTCAAGGAGTTTGTGGAGGACATCCTGGGTGCTTCGGACCGGACCCGCTCGGTGGTGGTCGCCGCTCCGGCCGATGCCCCCCCCCTGCTGCGCATGCAAGGGGCTGCATACGCTACCGCGATTGCCGAGCATTTCCGCGACAAAGGCCTGCATGTGCTTTTGCTGATGGACTCGCTGACCCGCTATGCAATGGCCCAGCGTGAGATTGCCCTGGCCATTGGTGAGCCACCTGCCACCAAGGGGTATCCCCCATCCTGTTTTGCCAAATTGCCCCACCTGGTGGAGCGCAGCGGCAATGGCTTGAACGGTGTTGGGTCGATCACTGCGTTCTACACCGTCTTGTCGGAGGGGGACGACCAGCAGGACCCCATCGCCGATGCTGCCCGCGCCATTTTGGACGGGCACATTGTCCTGTCGCGCGGCTTGGCCGAGCAAGGGCATTTCCCTGCGATCGACATTGAGCAATCGGCGTCCCGCGTCATGCCGAACGTCGTTTCTCGCACCCATTTCGATTTGGCGAGGCGTTTTCGTGCCACTTATTCCCGCTATCAAAAAAGCCGGGATTTGGTACAAGTAGGGGCTTACATGAGTGGTTCTGATCCTGCACTGGATGAGGCCATTCGCCTGCAGCCAGCCATGGTGGCTTTTTTGCAGCAGGACATGTTCGAGGCCGCCTCCCTGCCGCACAGCGTGGAGGGGATGGCGACGGTGTTGAATGCCTGATGGCGGCGGTGCGGTGCAATGGCGAATCTGAATGCGCTGAAGGTGGCAGTGGAAGCGGCAACGCGGCAGCGGGATGACGCGCGCCGTTTGCTGCAGCAAGCACAGCGCTCCCGCACTGCGGCACAAGGCCAGTTGGCGCAGATCGAGGGCTACGCCGCCGAGGTCCAGGCCCGCTGGGGGGCGCAGGAGGGAGCGGTCATTCCACCGGAACGCCTGTTTCACCACTACCAGTTCTTGGGTCGCTTGGACCACGCGGCCAGCTTGCAGCAGACCGTTCTCGCAGACCAAGACCAGCGCCTGGCCGTCGCCACGCAGGCCTTGCTCAGGGCGGAGCTGCGATTGACCAGCCTGCGCAAGGTCCTGGAGCGGCGCGAGCAAGAACAGGCTTTGCAACAAATGCGCCGTGACCAGAAGCAGACCGACGAAAGTGCGGCCCTCAAGTACCGCCACACCCACACGGCCACTGCGGCCCAAGAGGAGTAAGCCATGGAGTCAGCACGGATTGCCAATCCCCCTTCCAGCCAAGGGACTGCTACAGCACGGGCCAAGTCCAGCGGAGGCGCAAAAAACGACAGCCTGCAGGCGGCACCGCAAGGGGCGGACTTTCTGGCTTTGCTGGGTTTCCTGTCCGAGGAGCTGGTGAGCCCCCCGGAGCCCCTGCCTGAAGCGTCGTCCCTGTCCAGCGAGACAACGGCAGCGTCAGCAGGTGCCTTGCAGGGAGCCATGCCATGGCCCCTCCCCGATGGGCTCTTCCCCTGGGATACCGCGACACGGTCTTCTGCGCCGTTGGAGGGGGAATCCCCGAGCCATTCGGGTGTGCTGGCCGCGGGGGGGGGTGGACGTTCTCTAGCCGCGCCAGAGACCTCGATGGTGTCGCCGGCCCTCTCCACAGGACGCATAGCACTGTCTGGGGAAGGACCCCTGTCAAACGCAAATGCGGATGGCGGTGCGTTGATGGCATCTGCGGCGGGAGGGCAGGGTGTTCCGTGGGCTGCCACAGACCTGTCCCTGGACCGTTCAACTGCCATCGACGGGCTGGTGGCACAAACCCAGCGCCTGGATGCCGCAGCCGTGGCACCGCAAGGTGGGGAAGGTCGCAGGGGCGGAATGTCCCAATCCACCCTGGAGCGGGCTCAGGACAGCGCTGTGCTCACCTTTGGGCGGGGGCGGCCAGGGTCTGCCGCGATTGGCAAGACCATGAGGCTCGATTCTGGACAAGGATCTCTCTCGGTCAGTGCCCTGGTGGTGAACACCCAGGTCTCGGAACGCACGGTGGATTTGGGGAGTTGGGCGCTGCGCGACCACAGTCTCCTGGCATCGCGGCGTTCAGAGGTCCAGGAAGTGACGGGTCTTACACCGCCCGTGACAGAGCCAGAAACGCCGGGGGCGTCTCCTGTGTTGCGTGCGAGGCAGGGCGAGGAGGGTGCACTTTCGGGCGGTTTTCCTGGTGGGTCGGGTTCCGAAGGCGTTTCTCTGCCTGAGACGGGGCGTTCTTCAGGAGAAACCGCTGAAACATTCGGCCTGACAGCAGAGGACCAGGTCGCCGACCAAGTGGCGCAGTGGGTGGGGCAAACGGTTCACAACGCTGAAATGACCGTGGATCGGGAGGGACAGGCCGTGCATGTGACGGTCAGTTTGTCGGGCCAGGAAGCCCATGTGCATTTCCGCACAGCGGAAGGCCAGACCCGGGCGTTGCTGGACGCCCACTTGTCGGACCTGCGTGACATGTTGCGTGACCAAGGCCTGGAACTGGCTGGCGCCTGGGTCGGGACGGACCCGCAGCAGGGTGGTGGCCAGGATCCCTCTTCCGGCGGCCGCCAGACGGTCGATTGGCTGGGGCGCAGTGCGCTGGAATCGGCGCCAGAGTCTGAGCGTGGGCTTCCTACGCCACCCCTGCCCCGCCCACGTTCAAGCCCCCTGGGGGGCGCCCGGCTGGATGTGTTTGCGTGAGGTCTTTTGGCGGTCTGGAGGCATCGCACAGGTACCATCGCGCCAATTCACAATGCACTCTCCGGCTTTGGACTGTTGAGGGTGATCTTCCCTGGCGCCCTCCGTCCTAGGACCCGTTAACTTTGAAGGAAAACGATTTTGTCTGACGCCCCTTCCACCGATGCTCCACCCAAAGGCAAGAACAAGCTGGTGTTGATTCTGATCGTAGTCCTGGTCCTGGTCTTGGCAGGTGCTGCGGCAGGCTTTTTCATGCTGACCCGGTCCAGCAGTGAAGAGGAGGGGGCGCCTGCACCTGCCAAGAAAGCAGCTCCCAAGGCAGTCCCAACCTTTTTTCCGATGGACACCATGGTCGTGAACCTTGCGGATCCGGGCGGTGACCGGTTTGCCCAGATTGGAATCACCTTGGAGGTGGATGAGCAGAAGACAGCGGACCAGATCAAGCAGTTTCTGCCCAGCATCCGCAGCGGCATTCTGATGCTGGTTTCACAGCGCACCTCGGAGGAGTTGTTGCTGCGCGAAGGCAAGGAAAAACTGGCCAAGGACATTCTCAGAGAAGTGTCCCGTCCCCTCGGGTATTCCGTACCCAAGGAGCGTTCCAGAAAAAATACCGGTGAGGAGGACGATGAGGAGGAAGACGATCGCAGGCTTCCGCCGAGCCCTGTGCACCGGGTGTTGTTCTCAAGCTTCATCATTCAGTGAGGCCATGGAGAAATTTTCATGAGCGAATCCTTTCTTTCCCAAGAAGAAGTTGATGCCCTTCTTGAGGGTGTGACTGGCGAAAGCCAGAAATCGGTGGACGAGGTTGTCGACACCGAGGGTATTCGCAGCTACAACATTTCCAGTCAGGAGCGCATTGTTCGCGGGCGAATGCCCACCATGGAAGTGGTGAATGAGCGCTTTTCCCGCAATTTTCGGATTGGCCTCTTCAATTTCATTCGACGTAGCCCCGAGATCTCTGTCGGCCCTGTGTCGGTCCAGCGTTACAGCGCCTTTTTGCGTCAGTTGGCGGTCCCCACCAATTTCAATATCGTGGCAATCCGGCCCTTGCGTGGAAATGGACTGGTGGTCTGCGAGCCATCGTTGGTGTTCGGGATCATCGACACCTTGTACGGTGGGGTGGGTAAATACCAAACCCGAATTGAAGGGCGGGACTTCTCACCCACCGAGCAGCGTGTGATCAACCGCTTGGTGGATGTGATTTGCAACGAATACAAAAAGGCCTGGCATGGGGTTTATCCCCTGGAGTTGGAATACCAGCGCTCTGAGATGCAGCCACAATTTGCCAACATTGCCACCCCAAGTGAAATTGTCGTCTCCACGGCCTTTCAACTGGAGATTGGCGATTTGGCTGGTGCGATCCATATCTGCATGCCTTATGCAGCCCTGGAACCGATCCGGGATGTGCTGTATTCGACCACCCAAGGCGACTCCATGGAAGTGGACCGACGGTGGGTGACCGTCTTGACCCGCGAAATTCAGGCGGCAGAAGTCACCTTGGTGGCGGAGTTGGCCAGGGCCGATGCCACCGTCGAGCAATTGTTGTCGATGAAACCTGGCGATTTCATTGAGCTTGACCGCGAACCCCGCATTCGCGCTTCCATCGAAGGTGTTCCCATCTTTGAGTGCCAATATGGAACCCACAATTCAAAATATGCCATCCGGATTGAAGAGTGTCTGAGGACCTCGGACATGAGCTGGCTTGGAGAGAAACATGGCAACTGACGATCCCAAAGACGAATCTGCTGACGATCCTTTTGCAAGTTGGGCTGAAGCCCTGGAGGAGCAAAAACGGTCGGACGATGCCAGTCCGGATGCAGAGCAAGGCGGGCCTTTGTCTGGCGAGGCTGTCAGGCCTTTCAGTTCCCAGGCTGCGGGCGGTGGCGGGCCGTTCAACGACATCAACATGGTGTTGGACATCCCCGTACAGCTGTCGGTGGAGCTCGGGCGTACCAAGGTTCCAATCAAATACATCCTGCAACTGGGCCAAGGTTCCGTGGTTGAGCTCGATGCCTTGGCGGGCGAGCCCATGGACGTCTTGGTCAATGGCTATTTGATTGCCCAGGGCGAGGTCGTGGTTGTCAATGACAAGTTTGGTATCCGCCTCACCGATGTGGTGACCCCTTCAGAACGCCTGCGTCGGGTCAGCCGTGGTTAGCTCCAGCATGTCCAGCGCACTGTGGTGGGTCCTGCTGTTTGTCGGCCTTCTGGCCGTTTTGCCCTGGGCCGTGCGCCGGTGGCAAGCCCAGGCGAGCGTGGGAGGCACCCTGCGGGGCTCAAACAGCAAGGTGTTGTCGGCACTGGCCGTTGGTCCCCAACAGCGCGTCGTGACCATAGAAGTCGGACCTGAGAACGGCCGGACCTGTCTGGTGTTGGGGGTGACGCCACAGCAGGTGCAATGCCTGTATGTGTTTCCGCAACCCGTCGGCCAAGCTGTGCAGGCCAGCACGGCTGCCGTCTCGGCACCTGCGGGCGGGGTGCGTGCATGAGTCGCCAGCCAAACGGCAAGAGCCCACCCCCATGGGCTGCCTTAGTCAAAGGCGCGCTGATTGTCTCACTCTGGATGGCTGCCGCGGCTGTCTGGGCGCAGCAGGGGGGGAGCACCCCAGCGGCGTTGCCGCTGCTGGTGGGTACGGGCAATGCAGGAACCAGTTTTTCGGTACCGATTCAGACATTGCTGTTCTTCACGGCACTGTCATTCCTGCCCGCAGTGCTGCTGATGATGACGGGGTTCACCCGCATTGTCATTGTGTTGTCCCTCTTGCGGCAGGCGATTGGCACACAGTCTGCCCCGCCAAACCAGGTGGTGATTGGCCTGTCGCTCTTCCTGACCATGTTCGTCATGGGACCGACCTTGGACAAGGTGTATGCCGATGCGTACGAGCCATACACCCGCAATGCCTTGACATTCGAGCAGGCCCTCGAAAAAGCAGAAGCCCCCATTCGGGGCTTCATGCTCAAACAGACCCGGCAGTCTGATTTCGCCTTGTTTTCTCGCCTCGCCAAACTGGACCCTTCTGTTGGGGCTGAAACCGCGCCTATGCGGGTGCTTGTCCCAGCATTTGTCACCAGCGAGCTCAAATCGGCCTTTCAAATTGGTTTCATGATCTTCATTCCTTTTTTGGTCATTGACATGGTGGTCTCCAGCATATTGATGTCCTTGGGGATGATGATGCTGTCACCGGTACTGGTGGCGCTGCCTTTCAAGTTGATGCTGTTTGTGCTTGCAGACGGGTGGAATCTGTTGATTGGCTCTCTGGCAGCCAGTTTTGTTTCCTGAGGAGTTCACATGAATCCCCAAACCGTTCTGACCCTGGGCAGTGAAGCCCTGACGCTGTTGTTGGTGATTGCCATGCCTGTTTTGGGCGTGGTGCTGGTCGTGGGTTTGTTGGTCAGTATTTTTCAGGCAGTGACCCAAATTCACGAGGCCACCCTGGCTTTCGTCCCCAAATTGATTGCTGCCATGGTCGTTTTTGCGATTGCTGGCCCCTGGATGTTGGGAACCCTGGTGGACTACATTCGGCGCACCATTGAGTCCATTCCCTCCGTGATCGCCTGACCCCGTTCATCGCCATCGGGTCCGCAGCATGCTGACGTTCAATGAGGCCCAACTGGTAGCGTGGGTTTCTCCCCTGTTATGGCCTTTTTTGCGCATCTTGGCCTTGTTTTCTGTTGCCCCTGTGTTTTCGATGCGGGCCATTCCCATGCGGGTCAAGTTGGGGCTCGCCTTCCTGGTGGCTTTGTGCGCTCAGGCGGTTTTGGGAAACCAGCCCGTGGTGGGCGTGAACGACAAAGATGCGCTGGCGGTGGTAGCCCAACAGGTGCTGATCGGGCTTGCCATGGGGTTCGCCATTCGCCTGGTGTTTGCAGCCGTGGAGTTGGCCGGAGAGGTGATCGGTCTGCAGATGGGGTTGAACTTCGCGGCATTTTTCGATCCGTCCAGCAACGCGCAAATCAGTGCAGTGGGCCGCTTTTTTGGCCACGTAAGTACCCTGTTCTTCGTTGCCATCAATGGCCACCTGCTTTTGCTGATGGCCGTGGTGGAAAGTTTTGAGCGTTTCCCGGTCAGCCCGAATTTTCTGGAGGGAATTCAAACGATGCAGGTCCACCAGTTGGGCACGGCACTCTTTTCCAGTGCCTTGTGGATTGCCTTGCCAATGATTGCCCTGCTTTTGTTTGTCAACCTGGTGCTCGGTGTCATTTCCCGAGTCGCCCCTCAGATGAACGTGTATGCCGTGGGCTTTCCAGTCACCTTGACGGTGGGGCTCCTGGGAATGACGGCCATGTTGCCGTTGCTGGAGCAACCGGTGATGACCTTGATGCACCAGGCCTTGGACCTGTTTGCACTGGGACGCTGATTTTCAGCGGCTCACACCAAACCGTTTCGGATGGCGTAGACGGTCAGCTCGGCATTGTTGGATAGCTTTAGTTTTTCCAGCACACGGGTTCTGTACACACTGATGGTCTTGGGGCTGAGCATCAGCTCTTCTGCAATGTCCGACAGTTTGCGACCTGAGGCGATTTTGAGCAGGGTTTGCAGTTCCCGTTCCGAGAGGGCAGCGTGAGGCACTTCCAAAGCAGGTTGTGCCACGCTTTCGGCCAACATTTGCGCCACTTCCGGTGTGAGGTATTTGCGACCCTCCACCACGGTGCGCACGGCGGTGATCAACTCCATGGGATCCGCCGCTTTGTTGGCGTAGCCCTGCGCACCAGCCCGCAGGCAGCGCAGTGCATACTGGTCTTCCGGGTACATCGATACGATGATGACCTTGATGGTGGGATGGCTCTCTTTGAGGCTGCCCAGAATTTCCAGGCCTCCCCTGCCTGGCAGATTCAGGTCCAGCAGCAAGACGTCACAAGGGTGCTGGCGCAAGGCATCCCGCAGTTCTGCATAGCTACCGGCCTCTGCCGTCACCTGAATGTCTGGGGCTTCGGCCAGGGTGTCGCGGATGCCACGACGCAGCACAGCGTGGTCGTCGCACAAAATCACGGGGATCACAGGCGGGTTCTCCTAAAGAGGCGCAGGGTGGAGCGGGATGGACAGAATGACACTGGTTCCCTGGCCCGGCTTGCTGCTGACGTCCAGCCAACCCTGAACGGTTTTGGCGCGCTCTGCCAGTCCACGCAGACCAAAAGCTTTGGGTTTGTCACGCATCCCTGCCGCAATGCCCTGGCCATCGTCGGTGATTTCCAGCGTCAGCACCTGCCCGCTGTCGCTCAAATCGATGTGCACTTGTTGGGCTGCTGCGTACTTGACGATGTTGGTCAATGCTTCCTGAGCGGTGCGGTAGGCAACCAGCTGCACATCGTCCGGGAGATGCAAACGCTCTTGTTTGGCATGAAAGCAGGTCGTCACGCCTGTCCGGCGTTCAAACCCTTCCACCAGCCACTGAAGTGCTGCGACCAGGCCCTGGTCCAGCACCGGTGGACGCAGGTCCATCATGATGCGCTGGCTCGCGCCGATGGCGTGTTGCAGCATTTCCACGGCGGCCTGGGCATGCGCCTGAATGGCCGAATCCTGGCTGTTTCGCTGGATCCACGCCAAGTCGAAGCGCACTGCCGTCAGTGCGCCACCGATATCGTCGTGGATTTCCCGGGCGATGGAGGTGCGTTCGGCTTCGATGGAGCGTTGCAAATGTTCAGTCAGCTCTGCCAGGCGCTGCTCCGAATGCCGGAGCTCGTTCACGGCTTGCTCGCGCGCCCTTTTGGCTTCCTGCATCTCCAGTGCACGTTCGATCACATGCGGGAGGCGCACCAAATCCTCTTTGAGCAGGTAGTCTGCAAAGCCCAGCCGCATGATGTCGACCGCCGCCTTTTCCCCAATCGCACCTGACAACAGTACGAACGGAGGAGGCGATGCCGTATCCCGCGCCCGGGTCCAGGCGTCCACCGCTGTGAAGCCAGGAAGCCGATAGTCGGCCAGTACCAGCTGAAAAGTACCTTTCTTCAGGTGCGCGCTCAAGGCGTCCAGGGTGTCTGTCTGGGTCAGGGTGCAATGGAGCTTGGCCTTTCGCAACACCTGTTTCACCAGCTGGTGGTCTGTCAGGGAGTCCTCAAGATGGAGGATTTGCAAAGGCTGATCTGTAAGGACATGCACCATGGGAGCGCTATCATAGGACGTGTGCTGACAGGCGGTTTCCGTGGATGGAAGATCGCTGGTCAAGCCCGTGGATCGAGCCGTCATTGCTTGATGTTCGTCAAATCGCCATGTTGCGTTTGAGGCATTCTTGGTGTTGGCCGCACAGCATCATCTGGCGATGGAGAAACAATGCAACCTATGACCTCACGTTCCAAAGCGCCTGGTGTCGAACTCCCGGTCCTGGTAGCGGCAGAACTGCAAGACTCCTTGTTGGTGGTCATGCACGACCTCCACCGCCTGGAAGGGCTGTTGACCCATGCCACCGAAAATTTGATGCAGCGTTTTGGTGAGGTCAATGCCTTGCTGACCGATGCCGTGGTCGCCAAGTCCCCAGAGCTCGACCTGGCCAGGTCCTCTCTGCGCAGCGCCGTGACCGAGCTGCAGTTTCACGACATGGCGTCTCAGTTGATCTGGCACACCACCAAGATCCTTCAGGCCTCCGCCTTTCGCTTGGCTGCCGAGGCCATGGGCGACGAAGAGGGGGAGGAGGCTGCACCCTTCGCCGAGATGGCGCCCGACCGTCCGAACCCTGTGACCCAAAGCGAAATGGACGCAGGATCCATCGACCTTTTTTAAGCTGACCGACGTTGGCTGGCCAAACCCTACAAAACATAGAAGACTGTTGGAGCTTTACATGCAATCGATCCTCGCCGTTGATGATTCACCGTCCATGCGGAAAATGGTGGCTTTTACCTTGATGGGCGCTGGCTACCATGTGGTGGAGGCGGTGGATGGGCAGGATGCCCTGGAGAAAGCCGAGACCCACCAGATAGATTTGGTACTGGCTGACCAGAACATGCCCCGCCTCGACGGGATTGGCCTGACCAAGAAGCTGCGTGAACACCCCAAGTTCAAGAGCATTCCGATCCTGATCCTTACCACGGAATCCAGTGACCAGATGAAGCAGGCGGGTCGTGCGGCTGGTGCCACCGGTTGGCTGGTCAAGCCTTTCGATCCCAATCGCCTGATCGAGGTCATTCAGAAAGTCATCCGCTGAGCGCGGTCACCCCGCTGCCACACGCACACAGGAGCCCACATGGCGGATATGCACCAGGATGGATCGGGAGCCATCGCAGACTTTGACCTCAGCCAGTTTTATCAAATCTTCTTTGAGGAAGCTGGCGAGAATTTGGACCAGATGGAGCACATGCTCCTGAATCTGGATTTGGGCAACGCCAATGACGAGGAGCTCAACGGCATTTTCCGTTGCGCGCACTCCATCAAGGGCGGGGCAGCCACTTTCGGGTTTTCCGATGTGGCTGAGCTGACCCACCACATGGAGTCCCTGCTGGACCGCTTGCGCCGGCGCGAAATTCAGGCAGTCCCCGAGATGGTGGATGTCTTGCTGGAGTCTGCGGACGCCTCCCGCAGCCTGTTGGCCCGCCATCAGGGGGGTGACCAAGGAGAAGCGCCTTCCAACGCCGAGCTGGTCCACCGCATCAGTGCGTTGGCCACTGGGCAGGCAGTTCCCTCTGCGCCTGCTCCTGTGCAGGCTGCACCTGCTGTGGTCGCCCCACCCCCACCGTCACCGCACGTGCCTGCACCCAGCCTGGTACCTGCCCCCGCGGCCGCTGCAGCGGTTACGCGTCATCTGGAAATCTCCGTCGGTCCTCTGGACCGTCCTGAACAGGCCGATGCGATCAAGGAATTGTTCCGCGACATTCCTGGCCTGGGCACCATCCAGGATGGCCCTGCAGCAGCCCCTGGGCACCGTGTCTTCTGGGTGGAAACAGCCTCGACCGATGAGGATTTGCTCGATCTGTTTGCCTTTCACGTCGCCAAGGAGCAAGTGCAGATCCGACCCCGCATGGATGCAGTTTCCGCTGTCGCTGCTGTACCTGGGCCGGTTTCTCCTGCACAGGCGCCAGCGTCCGCTCAGGACAGCCACTACGGATTTTTCAATGATGCACCGGGCGCACCATCTGCAGAGACTTTGGCCCAGCCTCCTGTGCAGGCCAAGCCGGCTCCCAAGGCTTCTGTCGAATCCAAGGCGGTTTCCCAGTCCGCCATGGAGTCCACCACGATCCGAGTGGCCATCAACAAGGTGGACCAGTTGATCAATTTGGTGGGTGAGCTGGTCATTACCCAAGCCATGCTGGCCCAGAACAGCCGTGGCCTGGATCCCAGTGCCTACCAACAACTGCTGTCAGGTTTGGCGGATCTGGACCGCAACACCCGGGACCTGCAGGAGTCGGTCATGTCGATCCGCATGATCCCGATGTCGATCGTGTTCAACCGCTTCCCCCGGATGTTGCGTGACCTGGCCAACCGACTGGGTAAGAAGGTGGAAATGGTCACCCTGGGAGAGGCTACCGAACTGGACAAGGGCCTGGTCGAAAAGATCACCGATCCTTTGACCCATTTGGTGCGCAACAGCTGTGACCATGGCATTGAGATGCCCGAGGAGCGTCTGGCCAAGGGCAAGCCCGAGCAGGGCACGATCACCCTGGCGGCATCCCATCAGGGTGGGTCCATCGTGATCGATGTGCGCGACGACGGTCGTGGCCTTTCCCGCGAAAAGATCCTGCGCAAGGCCCGGGAGCGGGGGATCGAGGTGTCGGACCAGATGAGCGATGCCGAAGTCTGGCAGCTCATTTTTGCCCCAGGCTTCTCCACGGCCGACGAGGTGACCGATGTATCAGGCCGTGGCGTGGGCATGGATGTGGTCAAGCGCAATATCACGGACCTGAACGGCTCGGTGGAAATTGAGTCTGCCGAAGGCTTTGGCATGAAGGTTTCGGTCCGGCTTCCCCTCACCCTGGCGATCATGGATGGCATGTCGGTGGGCGTTGACCAGGAGGTCTACATTCTGCCTCTGTCTTCCGTTGTCGAATCCTTCCAGGTCAACCCGGCCGATGTCACCACAGTGGCCCAGGGTTCCCAACTGGTCAAGGTGCGCGAGGAGTACATGCCGGTGATTTCCCTGGAGCAAACCTTCAAGGTGCCGCGCCAGGACCCTGGCAAGTCCAGCAACATCATGGTGGTGGTCGAGTCTGATGGCAGCCGCATTGCCTTGTTGGTGGATGAGTTGCTGGGCCAGCACCAGGTGGTCGTCAAAAACCTGGAGACCAACTACCGCAAGGTTCCCAACGTATCGGGTGCCACCATTCTGGGCGATGGCAAGGTTGCCCTGATTCTGGATACCGGCAGCCTGGTGCGCCGTGTGCGCCACTGAGCAGCAGGCCAGAGTCCGGTTGGCTGTGATGTCCAAGGAGAAGATTCAGTGAGTGTTGTCACCAAAACATCGGGGGTTGCCGTTCCCCCGAACGCCCGGGAGTACCTGACCTTTCGCCTGGCCCAGGAGGAATACGGCATCGACATTTTGAAAGTACAGGAGATCCGCGGCTACGAGCCACCGACACGGATTGCCGATGCTCCTGAATTTATCAAGGGCGTATTGAACCTGCGAGGCACGATCATGCCCATCGTGGACATGCGTGTGCGTTTCAACTGTGCGGACGCGCTCTACAACAGCTTCACGGTGGTGATCATCCTGAACTTGCGGGACCGCATTGTGGGCATCGTGGTGGATTCGGTCAGCGATGTCATGCAAATCAAGGCGGACCAGATCCAGACGGCACCGGACATTGAAAGCGTCATCGACAACGCCTGCATCACGGGCCTGGGTTCCGTCGGAGACCGGATGTTGATCCTGCTGGACATCGAGAAGCTGATGGCAGACGTCGAGATGGGGCTGGTGACCCTGGATGACTGAGCCCCAAGTCAAGGTCTGGGCCTCCTTCGTGCGGGCCTGGCAGGTCGTACGAAAACGAAATCTCTTCAAGGCAAGCCATGCTCCATCGTGAAGTCCCTTCTCCCGCAACCGGCGTGCCCAATGGGGAGTTCACCTGGACCAACGCCGATTTCACCCGTGTGCAAGGACTGATTTACCAGCGGGCTGGCATCAGTCTGAACGACGGAAAGCACGCCATGGTCTACAGCCGGTTGTCCCGTCGGCTTCGGGATACCGGACACCAGAGCTTTCAGTCCTACCTGACCTGGCTGGAGTCCCATGATGGGCCAGAGTGGCAAGAATTCATCAATGCGCTGACGACCAACCTGACCTCGTTCTTTCGTGAGCAGCACCATTTCGAGATTTTTGCGTCTTTGCTCAAGTCCCGTGGTGTGGCAGCCCCGTGGAAGGTCTGGTGCAGCGCGGCTTCCACAGGCCAGGAGCCCTACTCGATCGTGATGACGGCGGCGGAAACCTTGGGGTCTTTGTCGAATTTCAGGCTGACTGCCAGCGACATCGATTCCAAAGTGCTGGCCACTGCTGCCCAAGGGGTGTACCCCATGGACAACACCCGGGGCCTGGACCACGGTCGCCTGGAGCGGTTCTTCCTGCGTGGCAAGGGAAGCAACGCCGGCATGGTCCGTGTCAAGCCCGAGTTGCGCAAGGTGATTGATTTCATCAACGTCAACCTCATTCGGGACGATTGGCCCTTCCGCGAGCCCTTCGATGCCGTGTTCTGCCGCAATGTGATGATCTATTTCGATGCGGGTACCCAGCGCAAGGTCCTGGAGCGCATCCACCGGGTCATGAAACCAGGAGGCATGCTGTTCGTAGGCCACGCGGAAAATTTCAGTGAATCCCGCGACCTGTTTACCTTGCGGGGCAAGACCGTGTACGAGCGCCGTTGACATTTCCGGGTAAATTGGACTTATGAACTCTTTCAGATCCCCCTCGGCGTTTTCTTCCAACCCTGGTGCAGCCCTGGGTGCTGCGGGTTTTGACCGTCGCAATGCGCCTCGGATGGCCCCGTCGAGCGTGGACTTTTCTCCTGCCGCAGGGTTGGCGCCTGCAGAGTCCACCCTGAGCGAGTTGAAGGCCCGGCGGCGCAAGCCCGGAGAAGCCTCTTTCTTCTACCGCGACCACCATTTCCAACACAATGCCGTGAAGGTCTTGCCCGGCGAGTATTACGTGGCCAACGAGAACCTCGTCATCATGACCGTGTTGGGTTCCTGCATTGCCGCCTGCATCTGGGACAGCCGCATGCGTTTGGGCGGGATGAACCACTTCATGTTGCCCGAGGGCGATGCTGCAGACACTTCAGGCCGTTACGGCTCGTACGCCATGGAACTGCTGATCAACGAGATCATCAAGCTCGGCGGACGACGTGAATCCATGCAGGCCAAGATCTTTGGCGGCGCCCAGGTGATGCACAACTTCACCAGCATGAACGTCGGGGAGCGCAATACCAAGTTCGTCGTCAATTACCTGCAAACCGAGCGCATCCCCATCGTGTCCGAAGACGTGCTCGACATCTATCCACGCAAGGTGGTTTTCTTCCCGGTCACGGGGAAGGTCATGGTCAAGCGCCTGGCGCACACCCATCCGGAAACCATCGTCGCCCAGGAGGTGCGTGGCAATGCGGCCACCGTCGCCAAAGCCACAGCAGGTGGTTCTGTTGATCTCTTTTGATATAGGTGTGTTTGTCTGATGGCTCAGAAGATTCGGGTAGTGGTGGTCGATGATTCCGCGCTGGTGCGCAGCCTCCTGGCGGAAATCATCAACCGCCAGCGGGACATGGAATGCGTGGGGACGGCAAACGACCCCTTGGTCGCTCGGGAAATGATCCGTGAGCTCAATCCTGACGTGATCACCCTGGACGTCGAGATGCCCCGCATGGACGGCATTGATTTCCTGGGGCGTCTGATGCGCCTGCGGCCCATGCCGGTGGTGATGATCTCGACGCTGACCGAGCGCGGGGCCGAGGTCACCATGAAAGCCCTGGAGCTAGGTGCTGTCGACTTTGTCGCCAAGCCCCGCATTGGTGTCAGCAGCGGCCTGAATGAACTGGCCAACCAGATTGTCGAGAAGATCCGCGTGGCAGCCGTGGCCCATGTACACCGTGCCGTGGCGGCCCCCAGGCCTGCCGCAGCGCCTGCCCGGGGAGAAAAACCGCCGGCGACCAACCTGCTGGGGCGGGTCTCCACCGAGAAGATCATCTTCATCGGGGCTTCCACGGGCGGAACCGAAGCCATCAAGGAGGTATTGGTGCCCATGCCAGCCGACGCACCGGCCATCGTGATCACCCAGCACATGCCGCCTGGCTTCACGACCAGCTTTGCCGCACGGCTGAACAACCTCTGCCAGATCACCGTCAAAGAGGCCGTCAATGGCGAGCGCATCATGCCGGGCCATGCCTACATTGCCCCTGGTGGTCGGCAGTTCTCTGTGGCCCGCAGCGGCGCCAACTACGTAGCGGTGGTCACGGACGACCCCCCCGTGAACCGCCACAAGCCCTCGGTCGAGGTGCTTTTCAAGTCGGCTGCCACCGTCGTCGGTCCCAATGCCTTCGGCATCATGCTCACTGGCATGGGCAACGATGGGGCCACTGCCATGAAGGAAATGCGCGATGCGGGCAGCTACAACTATGTGCAGGACGAGGCCACCTCCATCGTTTTTGGCATGCCGCGCGAGGCCATTGCGCATGGTGCAGCCCATGAAATCCTGCCACTGACCCACATTGCGCCAGCCCTGATCACCCGTTTGCGCGGCGCGACGGGACGGGTGCACCACCGTATCTGATTCGGGCTGGCAGCTCATGGCCACCACCTACACCATCAGCGACCTGGCCAAGGAGTTCGACCTCACCACCCGTGCCATCCGGTTTTACGAGGACATGGGCCTGCTCCAGCCCCAGCGCACTGGGCCGGGTGGGCGCCAGCGGGTGTACAGCCCGCGCGACCGCACCCGTCTGCGCCTCACCTTGCGCGCCAAGCGCTTGGGCCTATCGCTGACCGAGGCCAAGGAAATCATCGACCTGTACGACAGCCCCCGCGACACGGGCGTGCAGCTGCGCCGCTTTCTGGATGTGCTGGTGCAGCACAAACGGCAACTGGAAGACCGTTTGGCCGATTTGGAAGCCAATTTGGCAGAAGTGCAGGAGCACGAGGCCGAAGCCCGGGCTTTGCTGGCCAAGATGGAACAAGCATAATTTTGGCTTGTTGACGTTAACGTCAAGGCGATTGGCTTTTGATGCCGGGGCCTGCCGCAGCGTCTGTTTTTTCGCAAGGAGACACCACGATGAGCATTCCCAGCAACCTTCCAGGCCTCAACTTCCAACTCGGCGAAGACATCGACGCGCTGCGTGATGCCGTGCGCGAATTCGCCCAGGCCGAAATTGCTCCCCGTGCGGCCGACATCGACCGCCATGACCAGTTCCCCATGGACCTGTGGCGCAAGATGGGCGACCTGGGCGTGCTGGGCATCACGGTGCCCGAGCAGCATGGCGGCGCCAACATGGGTTACCTGGCGCACATGGTGGCGATGGAGGAAATCTCCCGTGCCAGCGCCTCGGTGGGCCTGTCGTATGGCGCGCACTCCAATTTGTGCGTCAACCAGATCAACCGCAACGGCAACGCAGCGCAAAAAGCCAAATACCTGCCCAAGCTGGTCAGCGGCGAGCATGTGGGGGCGCTGGCCATGAGCGAGCCTGGTGCCGGCTCCGATGTGATCTCGATGAAGCTCAAGGCCGAGGACAAGGGGGGCTACTACCTGCTCAATGGCAACAAGATGTGGATCACCAACGGTCCTGACGCCGATACCTTGGTGGTTTACGCCAAGACCGAGCCCGAAATGGGTGCCCGGGGCGTGACGGCCTTCCTGATTGAGAAGGGCATGAAGGGCTTTTCGATCGCGCAAAAGCTCGACAAGTTGGGCATGCGCGGCAGCCACACCGGTGAGCTGGTGTTCGAGAACGTCGAGGTGCCGGCCGAGAACATCCTGGGTGGCCTGAACCTGGGCGCCAAGGTGCTGATGAGCGGCCTGGACTACGAGCGCGCGGTGCTCACGGGCGGCCCTCTGGGGATCATGCAGGCGGTGATGGACAACGTCATCCCCTACATCCACGACCGCAAGCAGTTTGGCCAAAGCAT
Source organism: uncultured Burkholderiaceae bacterium (assembly GCA_964480105.1). Taxonomy (GTDB): domain Bacteria; phylum Pseudomonadota; class Gammaproteobacteria; order Burkholderiales; family Burkholderiaceae_C; genus CAYZPX01. Next base: position 21,639 of record CAYZPX010000011.1, read on the forward strand.
TGGCGAGTTCCAGCTCATCCAGGGCAAGGTCGCAGACATGTACACCCTGCTGCAGGCTGCCCGCAGCTTTGCCTACACCGTCGCCAAAAACCTGGACCAGCTGGGCACCGAGCATGTGCGCCAGGTGCGCAAGGACTGCGCTTCGGTCATTCTGTGGACGGCCGAGCAGGCCACCAAGATGGCAGGCGATGGCATCCAGATCTTTGGTGGCAACGGCTACATCAACGAATACCCGCTGGGTCGCCTCTGGCGCGATGCCAAGCTGTACGAGATTGGTGCCGGCACCAGCGAGATCCGCCGCATGCTGATCGGCCGGGAGCTGTTTGCCGAGACCTGCTGAGGGCATAGGCTCTCTGCAACAATCTGCCCCGCGCAGGCGGCGCACCCCGGTGCCGCCTGTGGTTTTGAAAGGAAATTCATGAGCGCTTCGATCGAAGACCTGTTTGTCCACAACCGCGCCTGGGCGGCACAGATGGAGCGGGACCGTCCCGGGTTCTTTCGCAACCTGTTGGCCCAGCAAAAACCCAAGTTCATGTGGGTGGGTTGTTCGGACAGCCGGGTGCCAGCCAACCAAATCACCGGCTTGGAGCCGGGTGAAGTCTTCGTGCACCGCAACGTGGCCAACGTGGTGGTGCCTTCCGACCTGAACTGCCTGTCCACCATCCAGTACGCCGTGGACCAATTGCAGATTGAGCATTTGATGGTTGTCGGTCACTATGGTTGTGGCGGTGTGCTGGCGGCACTCGAAGGCATGCGCGTGGGCCTGGCGGACAACTGGATTCGCCATGTCACCGACGTGCGCGACCGCCACAGTGCCTTGATCGCTGCCACCGCCCCCGAATGGCGCCACGATGTGCTGTGCGAACTCAATGCCATTGAGCAGGTTGTCAACATCGCCCAGACCACCGTGATGCGCGACGCCTGGGCGCGCGGCCAGAAGGTCACGCTGCATGGCTGGTGCTATGGCCTCAAGGATGGCCTGATCAACAACCTGCACATGACCGTCAGCGGGACCGAGGGCTTGGACACCCTTTACAAAGCAGCGATTGCCGGCGTGGCAGACACCCGGCGCGGCTGATCTTCTTCCTTCGGTCCCCGGGCCGTGGGCCTGGGGATGCGTGTTTTCCCCAGCCCCTTTTTCCTGGAGACTTTATGACTTCCCAAGCCCAAGACCCCATCGTCATCGTCGGCGCTGCACGCACCCCTATGGGCGCGCTGCAAGGCGACTTTTCCAGCCTGTCCGCCCATGACCTGGGCGGCGTGGCCATCCGGGCCGCCGTCGAGCGCGCCGGCGTGTCGCCCGACGCGGTGGGCGAAGTGCTGTTTGGCAACTGCCTGATGGCAGGCCAGGGCCAGGCGCCTGCCCGCCAGGCGGCCTTCAAGGCGGGCCTGCCCAAAGAGGCCGGCGCCGTCACCTTGTCCAAAATGTGCGGCTCCGGCATGAAGGCCGCCATGTTCGCGCACGACATGCTGCTCGCTGGCACGCACGAGGTGATGGTCGCCGGCGGCATGGAGAGCATGACCAACGCCCCCTACCTGCTGCAAAAGGGCCGCGGTGGCTACCGCCTGGGCCATGACCGCATCTTCGACCACATGATGCTCGACGGCCTGGAAGACGCCTACGAGCCCGGCCGCTCCATGGGCACCTTTGGCGAGGACTGTGCCGCCAAGTACCAGTTCACCCGCGAGCAGCAGGACGCCTTTGCCACCACCAGCGTGCAGCGCGCCAAGGCTGCGACCGAATCCGGCGCCTTTGCCGCCGAAATCGCGCCCGTCACCGTCAAGACCCGTGCCGGCGAAACCGTGGTCTCCGTGGACGAAGGCCCCGGCAAGGTCAAGCTGGACAAGATTCCCCAGCTCAAGCCCGCGTTCAAGAAGGACGGCACCATCACCGCCGCGTCGAGCTCCAGCATCAACGACGGCGCTGCGGCGCTGGTGATGATGCGCGCCTCCACCGCGGCCAAGCTGGGCTGCAAGCCGCTGGCCCGCATCGTCAGCCACGCCATGCAAGCGCAGGAGCCTGAGTGGTTCACCACTGCCCCGGTCGGCGCTACGCAAAAAGCCTTGGCCAAGGCCGGCTGGACCGTGGCCGATGTGGACCTGTGGGAGGTGAACGAAGCCTTCGCCGTCGTTCCCATGGCGCTGATGAAGGAACTGAACGTGCCCCACGACAAGGTCAACGTGAACGGCGGCGCCTGCGCGCTGGGCCACCCCATCGGTGCCAGTGGTGCGCGCATCATGGTCACGCTGATGTACGCCCTGCAGGCCCGTGGCCTGAAAAAAGGCTTGGCCACGTTGTGCATCGGCGGCGGCGAAGCCACGGCCGTGGCCCTGGAACTGCTGTAAGCCTGTCAGCCCGTCTTCCAGTGTCTGCACAGGCGCTGGAAGACTCCTGATTTGATAGCTAGTACCGCGCGTATTTAAAGGCCTAGAGGCCAAAAAAGCCCAAAAAATAAAAATCCCCCCTCGGAGACACCATGCTGCTGACGCAAGACCAGGAAATGATCCGCGACGCCGTGCGCGCCTTTGCCCAGACCGAGCTTTGGCCCCATGCCGCCCGCTGGGACAAGGAACACCATTTCCCCCGCGAGGCCCACCAGGGCCTGGCCGCCCTGGGCGCCTACGGCCTCTGCGTGCCCGAGGAATACGGCGGTGCGCAGCTGGACTATGTCTCGCTGGCGCTGGTGCTTGAAGAAATCGCGGCGGGCGACGGGGGCACCAGCACCGCGATTTCGGTGACGAACTGCCCGGTCAACGCCATCCTGATGCGCTATGGCAACGAAGCGCAAAAGCGCCAGTGGCTGACTCCCCTGGCCCGTGGCGAGATGCTGGGTGCTTTCTGCCTGACCGAGCCGCATGTGGGCTCGGATGCCTCGGCCCTGCGCACCACCGCCACCCGTGAGGGCGACCATTACGTGCTCAACGGCGTCAAGCAGTTCATCACCAGTGGCAAAAACGGCCAGGTGGCCATCGTCATCGCGGTGACCGACAAGGGCGCGGGCAAGAAAGGCATGAGCGCTTTCCTGGTGTCCACCGACAACCCCGGCTACATCGTCGCCCGCCTGGAAGACAAGCTCGGCCAGCACAGCAGCGACACCGCCCAGATCCAGCTGGAGAACTGCCGCATCCCCGTCGAGCACCGCATCGGCGAGGAGGGCGAGGGCTACAAGATTGCCCTGTCCGCGCTGGAGGGCGGGCGCA
>CAYZPX010000012.1:0-24700 GCA_964480105.1 uncultured Burkholderiaceae bacterium
TGCTGGGCGGCGTCACCTACATCAAGGGCCGCTGGCTGTATCCGCTGCTGTGCACTGTGCCGCTGATGGCCTTTGCATGGCGGCCCCAACTGGCCTGGCACCAAGGGGGCAGAGTCTTTGGGCGGATGCTGCTCGGCGTGGCGGTGCTGGTCTGGGTGCTGCTGGGCCTGCGGGTCTGGGCCAATGGCCAGCGGGGCCAGCCCGACGAGTTGAACGAACCCATCACTGCCCTGGCCAGCGCCCTGCGCGCCGCCGGCTACGACGGCCACAGCCCCATCGTGGCCAGCGATGCCGTGCTGGGCGGGCAGCTGCGGCTGCAGTTTTTGCAAGCGCCGGTTACCGTCTGCCAAGCGCCAGACCCAAAGTCTTCCGGCCCTGCCCCACCACCCACGGCTGCGTGCATTCAAGCCTTGCAGCCTTCGCCCGGCCAGGGGCTGCTGCAGATCGCACGCCAGGATCGGCCCCCGCCGGCCTGGTGGACGATGAGCGCAACCGCCTCGGCACCCATCGCCCTGGCGCTGCCCTACCAGCATGCCAAGGCGGGCCTTCCGCCCATGCGCTACCACGTTGTGTGGCAGCCGCCGCAACCAGCGTTGGCGCAGCAGGCACCCACGATTTCTCTGACTTCCCCTTGACCATGAACCCTGTGCTTGTCACCGGCGCTGCCGGTTTCATTGGAATGCACGCTTGCGAGCGTCTGCTCGCGCGCGGCGATACCGTCGTCGGCATCGACAACCTGAATGCCTATTACGACCCCGCCCTCAAGGAAGCGCGGCTGGCGCGGCTGCGGGCGCACCCGAATTTCCGCTTTGAGCGCCTGGACATCGCCGACCGGCAGGCCCTGCCGCCACTGTTCGCGCAGGTGCGGCCAGCCAAGGTGCTGCACCTGGCGGCCCAGGCCGGGGTGCGCTATTCCATCGAGCAACCCCACGCCTATGTCGATGCCAACCTGGTCGGCTTTGTCAACCTGCTGGAAGCCTGCCGGGCCTGGCCGGTGGCGCACCTGGTCTATGCCAGCAGCTCCAGCGTGTATGGGGGCAATGCCAAGCTGCCCTTCAGCGAGGCCGATGCGGTGGACCACCCCATCAGCCTGTACGCGGCCACCAAAAAATCCAACGAACTGATGGCGCACACCTACAGCCACCTGTTCCAGCTGCCCACCACCGGGCTGCGCTTTTTCACGGTCTATGGCCCCTGGGGGCGGCCGGACATGGCGCTGTTCAAGTTCACCCAGGCCATGCTGGCGGGCCAGACCATCGACGTGTATGGCCAGGGCCAGTTGGTGCGGGACTTCACCTACATCGACGACATCGTCGAGGGCGTGTTGCGGGTGCTGGACAAGCCCGCCACGGCCGACCCGGCCTTTGACCCGCAGGCACCCCACCCTGGCATTGGCCAGGCGCCGTACCGGGTGTTCAACATCGGCAACAACCAGCCCACGGTGCTGATGGACTACATCGCCGCCATCGAGGCGGCGCTGGGCGTGGTGGCCGGCAAGCGCCTGCTGCCGGTGCAGCCGGGCGACATGACCGCCACCGCCGCCGACACCCGGGCGCTGGCCGACTGGGTGGGCTTTGCGCCCAACACTCCGGTGCGCGAGGGGGTGGCCCGCTTTGTGCAGTGGTTCAAGGAGTTTTATCAGCCATGAAAGTGACCGTGTTTGGCACCGGCTATGTGGGCCTGGTGCAGGGGGCCGTGCTGGCCGATGTGGGCCACGAGGTGCTCTGCGTCGATGTGGACGAGGCCAAAGTGCAGGCTTTGCGCGCGGGCCGCATCCCCATCTACGAACCAGGGCTGGAGCCGCTGGTGGTGGACAACGCCGCCCAAGGGCGCCTGCGCTTTACCACGGACCCCGCCGAGGGCGTGCGCCATGCCGAGGTGCTGTTTCTGGCCGTGGGCACCCCGCCCGACGAGGACGGCAGCGCCGACCTGCGCCATGTGCTGGCTGTCGCGGGCACCGTGGCCCAGCACATGGAGCGGCCGCTGTGCCTCGTCAACAAATCCACCGTGCCCGTAGGCACTGCCGACCGCGTGGCCGCGACCGTGCGCGAAGGGCTGGCGGCGCGGGGGCTGGCGCTGGACTTTGACGTGGTCTCCAACCCCGAATTTCTGAAGGAAGGCGCCGCCGTGGCCGACTGCCAGCGGCCCGACCGCATCGTGATTGGCACCGACAGCCCCCGGGCCGAGCAGCTGCTGCGGGCGCTGTATGCCCCCTTCACCCGCAACCGCGACAAGCTGCTGGTGATGGACGTGCGCAGCGCCGAGCTGACCAAATACGCCGCCAATGCCATGCTGGCCACCAAAATCAGCTTCATGAACGAAATCGCCAACCTGGCCGAAAAACTGGGCGCGGACATCGAGGCCGTGCGCCAGGGCATCGGCAGCGATCCGCGCATTGGCTACCACTTCATCTACCCCGGCGCTGGCTATGGCGGCAGCTGCTTTCCCAAGGACGTGCAGGCCCTGGTGCACACCGCGCACAGCGTGGGCGTGACGCCGCTGGTGCTCGAAGCCGTGGAGCAGCGCAACGCGGCCCAGCAGCGGGTGCTGTTCGAGCGCCTGCGGGACTACTACCAGGGCCAACTGCAAGGCAAGGTGATCGCGCTGTGGGGCCTGGCCTTCAAGCCCCAGACCGACGACATGCGCGCCGCCCCCAGCCGCACGCTGATGGAAGCGCTGTGGGCTGCCGGCGCCACCGTGCAAGCGCACGACCCAGCCGCGATGGACGAAGCCCGTCGCCTGTACGGCCAGCGGCCCGAGCTGCGCCTGTGCGCCAGCCCGCTGGAGGCCCTGCAAGGCGCCGATGCCCTGGCCATCGTCACCGAGTGGAAGGCGTTTCGCGTGCCCGACTTCGACCGCATGGCGGCGCTGCTGCGCGACCGCGCCGTGTTCGACGGCCGCAACCTCTACCCGCCCGAGCTGCCCGCGCGCCATGGACTGCACTATGTGTCGATCGGCCGGCCGGTCGTCCCCACGTTGCCCACGCCCTAAACCACCACGGGCCATGGGCCCTTGGCAAGGCGGGCACACTCTGCGCCCTGGACTCCACCTGCCCCCTCTGACCCACCCGACGATTGTTGTTGCACCATGGCCCTGAACGTACTTGGCACCGAACTGCTGTCCTGCTCCTTTGACCCCCTGACCGGCTTTTTCCGCGACGGCTGCTGCAACACCGACATGCACGACCACGGCAGCCATGTGGTCTGCGCCAAGGTCACGGCGGAGTTCCTGGCGTTTTCCCGCAGCCAGGGCAACGACCTGAGCACGCCCCGCCCCGAATACCGCTTTGCCGGCCTGCAGCCCGGCGACCGCTGGTGCCTGTGTGCGCTGCGCTGGAAGGAAGCCCGGGAAGCCGGCGTGGCCCCGCCCGTGGTGCTGGAAAGCACCCACGCCAAGGCGCTGGACTGGATTCCGCTGGACGTCCTGCAGGCGCATGCGCTGGTCCCACGCGCCCCGGGACAGGCGACAGGGTGAGCCGCAGACCATCTCAGGGTCAAATCGGTCTCTAGGCCAATGGATACCAGCGGTACTAGCTCTTATTTCAATAGCAAAATTCCCGCAAAGACGGGCCCTCATTCATGGCGCAGGGCCTCGATCGGGTCCAGGCGCGCAGCGCGGCGGGCCGGAAAGTAGCCAAACAGCACGCCAATGCCCGCCGCAAACGCGAACGACAGCAGGTTGATGCCCGGGTTGAACAAGTAGGGCACGCCCATCGCCGTGGTCAGCCCCAGCGAGGCGGCGGTGGCCAGCGCGATGCCAATCAGCCCGCCGAGTGCCGCCAGCACCACGGCCTCAATCAAAAATTGCAGCAGCACCTCGCGCTCCAGGGCGCCAATCGCCAGGCGCAGGCCGATTTCGCGGGTGCGCTCGGTCACGCTGACCAGCATGATGTTCATGATGCCGATGCCGCCCACCAGCAGGCTCACGGCGGCCACCGCACCCAGCAGCGTGGTCAGCACCCGGGTGGTGCTGGAGAAGGTCTCGGCCAGCTGCTGGGTGTCCAGCACGTTGAAATTGTCTTCCTCGGCCTCGGCGAGCTTGCGGCGCTCGCGCAGCAGCTGGGTCAGGCCAGCCTTGACACGGGCGGGGTCGCTGCCGTCTTGCATCGAGACCAGCAAGGTGTTGACCCGGGTATTGCCGGTGACGCGGCGCTGCAGGGTCTTGAGCGGCATGACCACCGTGTCGTCCTGGTCGTTGCCAAAAGCGCCCTGCCCCTTGGAGGCCAGCACGCCCACCACCTCGCAGCCAAAGGCCTTGACCCGCAGGCGCTCGCCCACGGGATCGCCCTGGCCGTAGAGCTCGCGGCGCACGGTTTCGCCAATCAGGCAGACGGCGGCGCCCACGCGCAGCTCGTCGTCGGTGAAGGCGCGGCCGCTGCGCAGGGTCCAGTTGCCGGTGTCCAGCCAGGCGTTGGTGCTGCCAATCACGCTGGTGCTCCAGTTGCGCCCGCCGGCCACCACCGTGGCGGCGGAGCGGGCCTCGGGCGCCACGGCGCGCAGACCGCCGATTTGCTGGGCAATGGCGTCGGCATCAGTGTCTTTGAAAGCGGGCGCGGTGTTGCCGCCGCCGCCCGGCCCCATCAGGCGCTGGCCGGGGCGCACCTGCAGCAGGTTGGTGCCCAGGCTGGCAATCTGGTTTTGCACGGCCCGGGTCGCGCCGTTGCCCAGGGTGACCATGGTGATCACCGCACTCACGCCAATCACGATGCCCAGAATGGTCAGGAAGGAGCGCAGCAGGTTGCGCCGGATGGAGCGCAGCGCCTGCAGCAGGGTGTTCAGCAGCATGGCGCCTCCGTGCCTGGGGCCGCCTGGGCCGATTCGAGGCTGCGGCCCAGCGGATGGGGATTGCGCAGGTCCTGCGCCACCACGCCATCGACAAAGCGCACCGTGCGCCCGGCGTAGGCCGCCATGTCGGGCTCGTGCGTGACCATGACCACGGTGATGCCCTGCTCGCGGTTCAAGCGGACCAGCAGCTCCATGATTTCCTGGCCACGCTGGCTATCGAGGTTGCCGGTGGGCTCGTCGGCCAGCAGCACGGCGGGCTCGGTGACGATGGCGCGGGCAATCGCCACCCGCTGCTGCTGCCCGCCCGAGAGTTCCGAGGGCAGGTGGTGCTCCCAGCCCGCCAGCCCCACCGAAGCCAGCGCCTTGGCGGCCGCCGCGTGGCGGGCCTTGGCGGATTCGCCCCGGTACAAGAGCGGCAGCTCGACGTTTTCCTGGGCGGTGGTGCGGGGCAGCAAATGAAAGCCCTGGAACACAAAACCAAAGTAGCGCCGGCGCAGGCGGGCGCGCTGGTCGCGGTCCAGGTTGTGCACCGGAACGCCTTTGAACTGGTATTCGCCCGACGTGGGCCGGTCAAGGCAGCCCAGGGTGTTCATCGCGGTGGACTTGCCCGAACCACTGGGGCCCATGATGGCGACAAAGTCCCCTTGGGCAATGTCCAGGTCCACGCCCTTGAGGGCCTGGAAGGCCAGCGCGCCCTCGCCATAGGTCTTGGTGATGCCGCGCAGGCGAATCAGCGGCGGGGGGGCCTCGCTCATGGCTTGGGCTTGGCAGAAGCTGCGCTGCCGCGCTGGTCCACCACCACGGCCATGCCAGACTCCAGCCCCTCGCCGCGCACCTCGGTCACGCGGCCGTCGCTGATACCGACGGTGACTTGTTTGGGCACAGGCTGGCCATCTTGCAGCAGCCAGAGCTGCTTTTGCTGGCCCTCGCCCGGCTTGCTGTTGGCTTCGCCAGGCTTACGCGCAGCGCTGCGGGGTGGGCGCGGCATCAATTGCGACATGATGCCGCCGCCCCCGGCGGCCGCCACGGTGTCGCGGGGGGTGAAGCGCAGCGCGGTGTTGGGCACCAGCAGCACGTCCTTGCGCTCGGTGGCGGTGATGGTGGCGCTGGCGGTCATGCCCGGGCGCAGGCTCAGGTCATGGTTGTCCACGTCCAGCCAGGTGATGTAGGTGACCACGTTGTCGGTCTTGGTCGAGCCAAAGGCCACGCGGGTGACCTTGGCCGGGTACTGGCGTGCCGGGTAGGCACTAACGGTGAAGCGCGCCGACTGGCCCACCTGCACCGCGCCGACGTCGGCCTCGTCCACGCTGGCATCCAGGCGCAGGCGGGTCAGGTCCTCGGCCAGGGCCATCAGCGTGACGGCCTGCAGCGACGCGGCCACGGCCACGCCGGGCTCCACGGTGCGGCTGAGCACCACGCCATCAATCGGCGAACGGATGGAGGCCTTGCCCAGGTTGGTTTCGTCGGTGAACAGGGCCGCCTGGGCGTCCTGCACGCTGGCGCGGGCGCTGGCCTCGTCGGCCTGGGCGCGGGCCAGCGCGGCGCGGGCTGCGTCCAGCTCGGTCTGCGACGGCGCCATGCCCTGCGACAGGCGGGCGACTTCTTCCTGGCGAGCCAGCTGGGCCTGGGTCTCCTTGACCGTGGCTCCCACCTGGGCCAGCCGCGCCTGTGCCACCGCCACCGCCGCCCGCGAGCGCTGCACCTGGGCCGAGAGCTTGGCGGTGTCCAGCTCCACCAGCACCTGGCCCTGGCGCACGCGGTCATTCACATCGACCAGCACGCGGCGCACGGTGCCCGACAGCTCGCTGCCCAAATTCACGGCGCGGGTGGGTTGCAGGGTGCCGTTGGCCGTCACCGTCAGGGTGATGTCGCCCCGGCGGACCTCCTCGGTCACATAGACCGGCGCGGCATTGGCCTGTTGGCGCGATTGCCAAGCGCCCCAGCCGACTACCACCAGAACGACCACCAAGCCCAGCCCCAGCCAGGGCAAGGCGCGTTTCCAGCCCCGGCGGGGCGCACCGGTATCGCCCAGTAGGCCCTGCAGGGCAGCCGCAGAAGGCTTGGCTGCTGTGCTGGACGGCATGGAAGAAGATTCAGGGCGAGCATCGGGCATGGGCAATCCAGACAGACAAGGCGAAACAGAAGAAGGCGAAGGCGACGCACCCGCCATGCAGCGAAGTTCTGGATTATCAAAGCCCCAGATGGCACCCGCCATGCCAGCGGGTAAAGCCCCGGTAAATCGGCGGCTCAGCCCAGCTGGCCCAGCGGCCAGCGGGGGCGCACGTCAAAGGCGTAGTCGGTGTTGGGCTTTGCGCAGCCCGCCTGCAGGCGCATCGCGGCAGCCAGGGCAATCATGGCGCCGTTGTCGGTGCACAGGTGCAGCTCGGGGTAATGCACCCGCACGCCCTTGTGGGCACAGGCCGTATTGAGCTGCTCGCGCAGCAGGCGGTTGGCACCTACACCGCCGGCCACCACCAGGCGCTGCAGGCCGGTCTGCGCCAGCGCGGCCAAAGACTTCTTGACCAGCACTTCAACAATCGCCGCCTGCGTGCTGGCCGCCAGGTCGGCCTTGCGCTCTTCCAGCGCCTCGCCCAGTTTCTTGGCTTGGGTCAGCACCGCGGTCTTGAGGCCCGCAAAGGAAAAGTCCAGGTCCCCGCTGTGCAGCAGGGGTCGGGGCAGCTTGAAGGCGGTCGGGTCGCCCTGCTCCGCCAGGCGCGACAGGGCCGGGCCGCCCGGATAGCCCAGGCCCATCAACTTGGCCGATTTGTCAAAGGCCTCGCCAGCGGCGTCGTCAATCGTCTCGCCCAGCAAGGCGTAGCGCCCCACCCCGTCCACCCGCATCAGCTGGGTGTGGCCGCCGGAGACCAGCAGCGCCACAAAGGGGAATTCCGGCGGATCAGCGCTCAGGAAGGGCGAGAGCAAATGGCCCTCCAGGTGGTGCACGCCCAGCACGGGCCGCTCCAGCGCCGCACCCAGCGCGCAGGCCACACCGGCGCCCACCAGCAGCGCACCCGCCAGACCCGGCCCCTGGGTGTAGGCGACCAGATCCACCTCGGCCAGGGCCCGGCCAGCCTCGGCCAGTACGGCCTCGCTCAAGGGCAGCACGCGACGGATGTGGTCGCGGCTGGCCAGCTCGGGCACCACGCCGCCATAGGCCTGGTGCATGTCGATCTGGCTGTGCAGGGCGTGGGCCAGCAGGGTGGGTACACCGCCGTCAGGGCGGGTTTGCACCAGCGCCACGCCAGTTTCGTCACAGGAGGATTCAATGCCAAGGATCAGGGAGGGGCGGGAAGAGCGCATGGGGGGCGAGTGTAAAAGCGCCGAAGCCCCCGGGCGGGGGCTTCAGGACGGTGGGCGCAGCAAGTTCAGCGGTTGCTGCCGTGGATGTAGTGCTCCAGCTGCTCAATGATGAATTTCTGCTCGGAGATGGTGTCCTTGACCAGGTCCCCGATCGAGACCATGCCGACCAGCCGTTCGGTGTCGTCCACCACGGGCAGGTGGCGCAGGCGGCCACTGGTCATGAGCTGCATGCACTGCTCCCCCGTCTGGTTGGGGCGCACGCACTTGACGGCACTGGTCATGACTTCGCGCACAGGGGTGGATTCAGAGCTGCGGCCCATCAACGCCACCTTGCGGGCGTAATCCCGCTCGGTGACGATGCCCAGGATGGCCTGCCCATCGGCGACCACCAGGGCGCCAATGCCCTTGTCTGCCATGAGGCGCAAGGCCTCCAGCACCGTGGCATCGGGCGCCACCGTGTAAACCGCTGCATCGGCTTTGGATTTGAGGATTTCTGCCACCAAGGTCATGTGCTTCTCCCAGTTGATTGCTTCTTGATTGGAAATATGCCAGGCCTGACCTGGCCCGAGCACTGCCATTTCAGCCGATCCTGGAGCGGGGTGCAATCCGGAACATGCCGGTGTCGCATGGACACCACCACTGGGCACGGCCTTCTGCAGGGCCCCCCGCGTATCCATATAACCAACGGTTTTAAGAAAGTCAGGAGAATTCCTAGCACTGCTGTGTCTGCCCCGCCCTGGCCAGACACCCCCCCCTGGCCCCCTGGAGCTTCCTGACCATGCACACCGCCCCCTCTGCCCCCTCCCCGTCTTCCCTGGTGCCGGCGTCCCGCCGAGGCACTTGCACCCTGGTGGGCGCTGGGCCGGGCGACCCGGAGCTGCTGACGATCAAAGCCCTCAAGGTCATCCAGGCGGCCACTGTGCTGCTGGTGGACGACCTGGTGAGCGATGCCATCGTGGCCCATGCGGCGCCCACAGCACGGGTGGTTTACGTGGGCAAGCGCGGCGGCTGCCAAAGCACACCCCAAGCCTTCATCGAAAAACTGATGCTGCAGGCCGTGCGCGCCGGCGAGCGGGTGGTGCGCCTCAAGGGCGGCGACCCCTTCATCTTTGGCCGGGGCGGCGAAGAGGTGGAGCACCTGCGCGCTGAAGGCATCGAGGTCACCGTGGTCAACGGCATCACTGCCGGCCTGGCGGGCATCAGCAGCCTGGGCGTGCCCCTGACGCACCGGGACCACGCACATGGCGTGGTCTTCATCACCGGCCACGCCAAGCCCGGCGATGCAGGCACCAACTGGCGCCAGCTGGCCGCCACCGCCCGTGACGCCAAGCTGACCCTGGTGATTTACATGGGCGTGAGCGGCGCCGCCCACATCCAGACCGAACTGCTGGCCGGCGGCCTCGCAGCCAACACCCCTGTGGCCATCATCCAGAACGCCAGCCTGCCCCAGCAGCGCCACGCCTGCAGCGTGCTGGCCGACCTGCAAGCCACGCTGGAGCGCGAGCAGCTCGCCAGCCCCAGCGTGATCGTGGTGGGGGATGTGTTGCAGGGGCTGATGGCAGCAGGGGCGGAGGTGACCCAGTTCACCCAGGCGGTAGCCGTGGCGTGAGCGATAGGGCGCAGCCCCACGTCTGATATACGATATGCATATCACATAGAGAGCAGGCCATGAGCAGAATTCTGATCGACCTCCCCGAAGCCCAGGTACAGGCCCTGGCGGCCTTGGTACACAGAGAGGGCCGCCCGCGCGCTGCGCTGATCCGCGATGCCATTGAGGTCTATTTGGCAAAACGCCAGCCGGCACTGGAAGCCGATGTGTTTGGTCTGTGGAAGGGCAAACAGACTGATGGCTTGGCCTACCAAGAAGCGCTCCGCAGCGAATGGTGAAAGCCCTGTTCGACACCAACGTCCTGATCGACTACCTGAACGGCATCGATGCAGCGGCGCAGGAGCTGGGGCGCTACGCCAGCAAAGCCATCAGCATCATCACCTGGATGGAGGTGATGGCAGGCGCAGCCCCCGAGGAGGAAGCCGCAGTACGCGCGTGGTTGCAGTCTTTCGAGGTGCTGGCACTGGACGAGGCGACCGCAGAACGGGCCGTGGCCATCCGCAAGGCCCGCAGAATCCGCCTGCCCGACGCGATGATCTGGGCCACGGCCCAAGTGCATGGGCGGCTGCTGGTCTCGCGCAACACCAAGGATTTTCCAGAAACCGAACCTGGTGTACGAATGCCCTATGTGCTTTCCAGGCACTGAGGGCCAGCAGCCTCTGGCCAGGGGCCCCCGTGGGGACCGCCACCATTCTTAGGCATCAAATCAGGCTTTAAGCCAATAAATATCATCGGTACTAGCTATTAAATAAATAGCAAAATTCGCTTCTTGCTCAGCCCTTCCCCAACGTATGGGCAAGAAAAATGGGGTGATTGGGCATCGCGGACCGGTTTTCGACACAACTTGTCGCACCTGTCCGCTAAAGTTTGGCCATCCTTTGAGTGCCAACGTTATGCCCGCTTCCACCCACGACCACACCGACGCCAAAAACGAAAAACTGGCCCAGCGCCTGTCGGACATCCTGGCCAGACTGCACCAAGGCGAAGCCCTGGACAAGCACCTGCTGGTCAAGCTGTACCAGGTGCAGGTCCGCACCATCGAACGCGATCTGGGGGAGCGGCTGCGCGGCATTGCGGTGCGGGGACCAGACGGACTCTGGCGCCTGGCGCCCGCAGCGCGTGGCACGGTGCCAGCCCATTACCTGAGCGACTACCAGCGCCTGGCTGGCACCGAGCACCTGTTTCCCGACACCAGCCTGCGCTACCTGCTGGAGCAACTGCAGCGCCCCCCGCCCCGGCGCGCCACCCAAGTGCAGCCCGTGGCGCACGAGGACCTGAGCGCACAAGGCCCCCAGTTTGCGCAATTGCAAGCCGCCATCGAAGCCCGGCACGAATGCCACTTCACCTACAAGACCAAACCCCGCCAGGCCCAGCCCTACCGGCTCATCCACAAGGGCGGCGTGTGGTACCTGGCCGCCGAAGAAGCTGGACGCCTGAAAAACTTCAGCGTCGCGCTGATTGAAGACCTGCAGCTGGACCCCGCCCGCCCCTTCACCCCCAAGCGCGCGCACCTGGACTACATCAACGGCAAGAACGACGTGTGGTTCACCCAGGAAACCACCGAAGTGCTGTTGCGCGTGGCCCCCGAGGTAGCGCACTACTTCAGCCGCCGCGCCCTGCTACCCCAGCAACAGTACCGCACCGACGCTGACGGCTCCCTGCTGGTCACCACCCACATCAACCACCCCAACCAGTTGCTGCCCGTGGTGCGGTACTGGCTGCCGAATGTGCGGATCGTCCAGCCGGTGGAATGGCACGAAACCTTGGTGGCAGGGCTGAAGCAAGCGTTGGTGCAGTGGGAGGCTGTATGAAAGTCGTGTTTTTGCTGATCGTGCTGTGTGTGGTGGCCTGCGCGCTGTACGGCATCTACGCCGGCATTGCCGCCCTCGCACGCATTGGAGCGCGTGTCAGTGGACAGCCGAACGCGAGCACCGAACCTCCCGAAGCTGCCACCCCCGTCTTCACCCCCGAGACCCCAGGCGCCACATCGGCCACTCCGGCCCCGAGTCAGGATTACGTCGCTGATCTGCAAGCCCTGTTTGCCCTGCGCCAAAGCGGCGCGCTGACGGAGGAAGAGTTTGTCGCGATCAAAAGCAAAATTATTCGCAGTTGAAAACTTTCTAAATGAAAAAGCAAAGGAGATTGAGATGGAATCAGAGAATTTATCCAATGAAGATCGTGGCGAATCGGCACCTTACCCATCCCACCCAGATGACAAAATTTCCAAGTCTTGGCTGATAGAAAAGATCACCGATGAAAAAATTCAAAAGGACAAAGATATTCGCTCTCCTTTCGGATTTCCGATCTGGTGGCTTCCCAGTGATTCGACCCTTGAACAAATGCAATCGGGCGATGAGCTTTGGTCATTTTGTAAATCAGCCCTTCTTTCCAGCCGCGCTGGCGTAGCAATTGTCCGAAACGGTGTGGTTGTGCATGCTGAATTGAGGATGATGAGTTGATTGTGTCATTACAAATCAAAAAATGATAATTTAATCACATGAAAAATTGACAGAACTCAGAGTAGTACATTGACGAAGTCGGATTTTTTCAGCTCAAAAATCCGATTTTCGCCAAGATATATTTATATGGTTTTCTCAAAGAAAGCGCTGTGAAGAAACGACTTACTCCAGTTCGATGTGGAGATGGCATCGCAAAAAAATATCCAGCGGTTCGTCATAGAACTGCGCACGAAACAATCTCAATGCCCACGACCATTTCGGAGGCAGCTACGAGTACCTTTCAGAGACATCTTTTATGACGCAAATCCGAACTACGGGTCTCAATGCGAACAACACACTGTCATTTCTGACCCAGATGCCCGCGCTACGCTTTGGCTTACCGATGGTGCAACCCAGCCCCCAGGTGCGCCTGATTCGTCTGGATGAAATCAACGAAGAGCGCCACCAGGCCTATCGGCAGGCACTGGCCAACGTCTATGCCACGCTGGATCCTGACCAGCCCGTGCGTTTGCTGTACCTGCTCGACGGTGGCCCAACCGGTGTCAATCTGTACTTTGGTGTGGTGGCTGAAGCCGCAGATGCCGACTTACTGCACGATGCCATGCAAAACCTGCGCGGCGCGTTGGAAGGGCAACTGCCAGGCATCAATTTCGGTAAAGAAATCGAAGCCAACCAAACAGATGCCTTGCTCGAACGCTTGAGCCGGTCGGCACGGCAAGGCGTGTTGCTGGGTACCCCCACCGGACAGGAGCAGGAAAATGCCAATGAAGAACTGAACTTTCAGGATATGGATCGCTTGGTGCGCGCACTCCAGTCTGGCAGTGGCGGCAATACGGATTCGTGGCAAATGTTCATCGTCAGCCAACCCCTGACGCGACAGCAAATCAACGATCAACTTGATGCTGCTTACGCGCTGTCATCGCAGTTGACTCAGTACATCAGCACCAACGTGCAGATTGGCGATAACAACAGCCGCCAAATCGGCACTTCCAGTGGCACCAGCGAATCGCGTGGCAGGAATACCGGCACCTCCAAGACCACGGGCGACAACAGCAATGTCACCACAGGCACCAACAACAGCGACACCACAGGTACCAATCGCAGTGACACCGTTGGCGATAACAAGAGCGACACGCGCAGCAAAAACCAAGGTGGATCGGAAGGCACAAACAACGGGAAATCCTCCAGTAATTCGTCTTCTGGCAGTTCGCAAGGCAAGACCTGGGGCACTTCAGAGTCCAGTGCTACCGGTACTTCCAACTCCCGTACTTCCGGTGTTTCCACCTCCAAAACCACCGGCACCTCCGACTCAAAAACCGTCGGTACCAGCACCAGCGACAGCCGTACTGAAGGGCTGTCACTCACGCACTCGACCAACGAAGGCACCAACCAGTCCAACACCACTGGGCAGTCATTGAACGTATCGAAAGAAATCACCGACAAACGCGCTCAGCACTTGGCCGACTATCTGGACAAGCAACTCATTGCCCGACTGCAAAAGGGTCTGACCAAAGGCTTGTTCCATAGCGCTGTTTATCTGGCAGCTGAAAATAACGCCCTTTACCAGCGCCTCAAGAACACCGTACGCGCAACTTTCCAAGGCAGCGAAACCACTTTGTGCCCACTGGAAGTGCATGACCTTCAACCGACGCGCGACAGATCGGGGCAACTTTTGCGTTTGCCTGTGCTGGCCGACATGCCGCCAGCCGATGCGCTGCTGTTTCGCAGTCTGCACACAGGTGCGCGCAACAGCTTGGGCAGCCTGATGACGGCGGACGAACTCGCCATCGTCGCCAGCCTGCCGCAACATGAGCTGCAAGGCATACGCAGGCGCAAAGCGATGGAATTCATCGTTGATCTGCCCGACCCGGAAGGCGACACGCTGGATCTGGGCACCGTCATGGACAGGGGCCGCCGCTACCCCAACAACCGGGTACGTTTGATGCGCAAAGACTTGAGCAAACACGTCTTTGTGACCGGCGTGACCGGTGCGGGCAAAACCACCACCTGCCTGAACCTGTTGCTGGAGTCAGACCTGCCCTTTCTTGTCATTGAACCCGCCAAGACCGAATACCGCGAACTTGCCACACGCCTGGAAGACATTGACTACTACCGCCCCAACGGCGACGACCACCAAAGCCTGCGCATCAACCCATTTGCCTTGGTGCGCAAAGGTCAGCGCATCAAAAGCCACGCGGGGTTTCTGAAAAACGTTTTTGCCGCCGTTTTTCCTATGGAAGCCTCCATGCCCATGATGGTGGAGGCCGCCATCATGGCTGCGTATGAAGACAAGGGTTGGGACATTGATGACAACGAATTCCTGCCTGGCGGTGATCCATTCGACCCCATGGCCCGTGCCTGGCCCACCATGAGCGACATGATCCGCCAGCTCGACCGGATCATTCCCACCTACGGATTGGGCAAAGAGTTCGAGGAGAAATACCGTGGCTCGTTGGTTTCGCGCCTGCGCAGCCTCACCGACGGCACTTTGGGTCAGGTGCTGGACGTGCCGCAGTCCCTGTCTTTCGACGCGCTGCTTGAGCGCCGCGCCGTGATTGAGCTGGAAGAGCTGCAAGGCGGCGAGGAAAAAGCCCTGCTCATGGCCCTGCTGCTGGGCGGTATCAACGAAGCCATCCGCGCTCGCTATGCCAAAGAGCCTAGTTTTCGCCACCTCACCCTGATTGAGGAGGCACACCGCCTGCTTGCGCGCCCCGAGCCCGGCGACAAAGCTACCGCGATGGCGGTTGAAGCCTTTGCCGACATGCTGGCCGAGGTGCGCAAATACGGGGAGGGGCTGATCATTGCCGACCAGATTCCGGCCAAGCTCATCCCTGACATCATCAAAAACACCCACACCAAAATCGTCCACCGCCTGTTTGCAGAAGATGACCGCCGCGCCATGGGCGAAGCCATGATGATGGACGACGAGCAGCGTGCTTTTTTGCCTAATTTGGGCACGGGTGAGGCCATCGTTTTTTGCGGCGGCTGGCACGGCCCGGCCCATGCGGCCATCCGTAACGATCACGCCCAGACGGACAACCACGAAAAACCGGCCTTGGATCTGGATGCTTGCGGTGCGCAACAGCTTTGGCGCGAGCGGGCGCGCTACTACCCTCGGTTTTGCCATCTGGACTGGTTGAGCAGGGAAGGGGATGACCCCCAGCAGTTTGCACACTTTGTACGCAGCACCCGGCAGGCGCAAAAGCAATTACTGCGCCTGATTGATGTCCATGCCAAACCAGCCCATGCTGAAGCCGCTTTTTCCAGACTCAAGCAATGGCACACGGAATGGCAACCACTGGCGCAAGGGCAGCTGGCAAATGCCTGGATGGGCTTGCTGCTCGACGCCAACCCGCGCCCGCGCACGGACAAAAAGGACGTGAAACCTTTGGTTCCCAGCAATCTGCTGGTTCGCGTCACTGACACCTTGATGGCACTGTTGGCACAAAGCACCAGCGTGCAGGAATGGAATAGTCACAAAGCCGCAGTGAGTGCCAGAGATCTGCTTGAACATTTCGACCATTTGTCCAGCTTCAAGAGCTTCTGATTTAGCTCACCCTATCGACCTCACACTTTTTCAACTCAGGAGAAAACATCATGGGATTTTGGTCCAGTGTCGGCAGCGCCCTTTCCAGTGGCTTCAGTGCCGTGTGCAGCACCGTCAGCGCGATTGGCAGCGCAGTTTCCTCGTTCGCCAACAGCATCAAACCGGTATTGGGGCCTGTGCTCTCCACCATCGCCAGCCTGGTACCCCACCCGGCGGTCAAAGCTATAGCCAATTTCGCCAACGCCTTGTTGCACGCGCTGGCTATTTTTCAGCCGCAAGAAACCGTGCAGGACATGGGTGATCGTGCGCTGCAAGCCGCAGATCAAGGCATCACCCTCGAAAAATTTGACAAGTTCGATGAATACATGGATGCACTGCGCAATTTCGACACCAATCCCGAACTGAGCGAGAAATACACCCCGGTTGAGAAATTTGTCGCCGGATTGGGTATTGCCACCGTGGGCCTTGAAGACAAATTCAACGCCGAGCGTGGCAGCCTGAACAATGTCTGGCTATTGCCATTGACCAACGCCGAATACTTCACCCCCGAGCGCGTCACCAGCCTGCTGGAAAACGGCAAGCAGATTGGCGATGTCAGTGCGTATCTGGGAAAGAGCATGAGCGGGGAAGAAGCCAGCGAATTCAGAAAGAACTACGAAATCACGCCGGAAGGCAAACCAATGAATGACACGGAACTTGGCAAGCTTTACGACGCCCTCGACAGCTCTCGCGCGGAATGGGCCAAGTTGGAGCAACAAATCAAGGCAAATGATTGATATGGAAAATGCAAGCAAATCCTTGCCGGGCAATCGTGAGCATCTATCGAAAAAGCAGCAAAAATCCAGCGTTACCCTAGACACTCCCTTGGTTTCACACCTCGTCCTGGTTCTTCATACCAACGAACTTGCAGCATGGCAAGCCTCACCGGGTGGCAAACCCAAGGCGCTGCTCATCAAAGGCGAGCAGCGGCTGACAGTGCGCCATGGACAGGCGCTGGAAAGCGCCCATGCCGACATTGCCGAGCGTTTGCGCGGCAACGGTGTCGATGTGGCCTGCACACATTGGTTGGTCGATGCAGGCGGGCGCCAGTGGTGCGCCGACAGCGCAGGCAAAGTGGGTAATGCAGCCATCTGGCAATTGCTAGCCTGGGAATGGCTGGCCGACCGCTTCGGTCTGGGCAATGCCACGCCTTGGGAGACGCAAGAGACTTTTATCGCCCAGATACTGCCCTGGCTCACTACGGCGGATGACAGCCACCAACGCCAGCAGCTGCAACATACCCGCGAACGCGAGCATCACACTGAAACCGAGCGTCTGGCTGGTGAACGTGCTGCACTGGCGCAAGAAAACGACCGCTTGCGTGGTCAGAACGCCGCTTTGCAACAGGTGGACATTGAGCGCCTCGCGAGCTTTTTACCTGCGCTGTTTCCGCGCGTGTTCACCGTGCTCGGCCCTACAGATTTGGCCCTTTTGTGCGGACAGGTGACGCCGCTTTCCATTCCCAACCCCTATCCCGAGCCCAGTGAAGAAGCCCTGCGTACCTTGCAAAGGCGATTTCGCACGCTGCCGCACGAACTACAAAAGCAAATCGTCGGCTTTGTTGCGTCACTGCCACAGCGCCAAAAACTCCAGCCCCGCCCTGAAATGCGCGAGCTGGTTCAATCACTGGAAGGCTTGTGACCATGGCTGATAACAACATCGCCCGCGATGCACTGGACAAAGACAGCCGTAAACGGCTGGAAAAATTAGCAGTGCAGTGGACGGAGTCCCCAGGTGAATCCGGCCTGTTGAATCTGACCTCACCAGACCTGCGCCTGTTGCTGGAGCACTTTGAGCCACTGCAAGTGTTGCTTCGCCGCATTGCCACACCAGCACAGCACACAGCCCCCACGGCCGAAGGCAATAGCAGCGCCGCGCCCCAACCGGCCACCTTGCAGGCCGTGGAGCAGTTGCAAACCCAACTGCAACAGGCCCAAGCCGAATTGCAGCAATCCCAGACCCGGCTACAGCAGGCCAAAGTGGAACTACAGCAGGCTCAGGCCGAACTGCACCAAATACAAACCGACCTTCATCAGACCCGCATCGAATTCAATCACTTGACGTCGCAATGCCAGGCCGCACAGCATGATCTGGCTGCATCCAATGCAGCGGGGCAAAAGCTTCAGCAAGATAAAGAAAAGCTCCAGCAAGAAAACAAAGCCCTGAAGCAGACTTGCAAGCAACTGGAAAAGCAATTGCAACAAGCGCAAGAGCAACTCAGTGCTTTTCGGGCTATGCAGAAGCCGGTACCGCCTGAACTGGCCCTACTGCGCAGCGAGCCAGATTTAGCCCAGCGGCTGGATCTGTCCGATTTGCCCAGTGACGACACACAGGCGCTCATCCAAACCGTGGCGATACTTGCCCAGCGCGAGAACCTGGAGCGACTGTGGTCTGCCCTCAAAGACCGATGCGAAACAGAAAACCGCTCCGCCAGCGCGCCCGAACGCGCCTTGTTGCAAGCAGCGCTGGCTTGGCACAACCACAACTGGCGCACTAGGCCTTATCGCTTGGTGGAAGTCACTCCACCCAGCGCCTACCACTTTGAAGACCACCTGCGCAGCCGCCAAACCCCGACTGGAGAAACCGTGGCAGCCCTGGATTTACCAGGCATTGCCGATAGCAGCGGCAAACCTTTGTGCAAAACCCTGGTGCGCACGCGCTGATGAAGAGTTTTGAACCATGACGAATGCCATGCCAACCACCGCCCCTACCTTGAACCTTGCCGAACGCCAAGCAGAAAATCTGGCGAAATTCATCACCCTACTTGGCCAAAGCCGGTTTTGGCACATTCTTCCGAGGGGTGAAACTGATGTAGCAAAAGCCGTCTCCTTGTTTGACGCCCAAACCGGTCTGAGCATGCCTCCTGCCACCGCTCTGCGCGCTTTTCTTGACAAGCATCCTTTCGTTCATGTCCGTTCTATGCAAGGTAGAAAAAATCTTGCAACGATGCAAAGTAGGACCCTCCTCCTGTGGAGTAACGAGGACAGCGACCAGAAATATTCGCTTGGAGATGGAAAGCAAGTTGTACAGCAGGTCAGATGGGCAGGATTGGAAAACTGGCGCTTACCAACTAAGGAAATGCTTGAGCGCTTCGCGAAGGACAGCTGCAATCCTCACCGAGCCATCACCAAATACAGGTTGGTAACAGGAGGTAGGACAAGTGAACCCTTTTGGCTTACCTCTGGAGGAAGGTGTGATGTAGATGAAGGATATTGGGGTATCGATTCAGCAAGCCCTGGGAATATTTTTGCTTGCAATCTTTTATGGCAGGACGCAAACGACATGGCCATCTTGACTGACCTACTTAACCGAGGATGGAAGCTGGTAGCTCCGCAAGGCGAAGAAGAATTTCCCCCAAAAAACTTCATACCAACCAAGGATCTAGGTGTTGAAACACTATTGGCGACCTGGATAGGCGAGCGTCGGACTTTGCGCTCCGAAACGCCAGGTTCATTGACACTTAACCCCACTGATTATTCGACCCATATGGAACTCACAGCATTGGACTACACCCCCTGCCGGTTACCAAGACTGGATGCCTCCCAGCTTACCGACCCTGGAAAAGGTCTGTGGGAGCTTTGGGGTGAAGCACCATCAACGCTGAAAGATTTCAACTGTGTGGCCCGCGATCCTGGTCGGGATGTGCAGCGTCGCGCTGTGGCCATCGACTTTGGTACCAGCAGCACCGTGGTAGCCATGGACACGGCCAGCGGGACACGTGAGTTGCTACGCATTGGCGTCCGCGACTTTTACGAACCCGTCCAAGCCAAGCATTTTGAGAACCCTACGGTGCTGGAATGCCTGGATTTCACAGCCTTCAATAACGCCTGGACAGCCAAGGCATACCGCCCTGCACTAGATTGGGACTGGATGCGCGCCGCCCACGAAGCCCAGGCCAGCTTTCGCGATAACCCCGGCGATACCGTGGTTCTGTCCAGCATCCTCCCTCGACTCAAGCAATGGGCGCTGCGCTCCAGTGACAACCGACGCGTACGCCTGACCGACCGACAGGGGCATGAGATGGAACTTGCGCCCCACACCGAGCGCAACCCGGTGCGCGGCCAGCCTTTGGCAGTGTCCGCAGAAGACCCTTTCGATCCCATCGAGCTGTACGCTTGGTATCTAGGCATGGCCATCAACTGGCGCGGTCGCGGGTTGTTTCTCAAGTACTACCTGTCGTTCCCGGTGAAATACCCACGCGAGGTCAAGGAGCGCGTTCTAGCGAGCTTTCGGCGCGGCCTACAACGCAGCCTGCCGGATACATTGATCCAGCACCACCCCCAGGTGCTCAATGATTTCGAGGTTGCAGACTTGGCCAGCGAGCCAGCCGCCTACGCAGCTGCCGCACTACCGCAGCTGGGAGTGGATCCGACCGAAGACGGTGTGCCTTATGCAGTCTTTGATTTTGGCGGTGGCACCAGCGATTTCGACTACGGCCTGTTACGCTGGGCCACGCCAGAAGAGGAAGACCAAGGCTACGAGCGCGTCTTTGAGCACCATGCAAGCGAGGGCGACAATTTTCTAGGTGGCGAGAACCTGCTGGAACATTTGGTCTATGAAAGCTTCAAACACAACTTGTCCGTGCTGCGGGAAAAGCGTATCCAGTTCACGCAGCCCATGGACGCCAAGCCCTTCGCTGGCAGCGAAGCATTTCTCACCGCGACCCAAGCGGCGCAAACCAATACCGTAATGCTCGCAGCCAAACTGCGCGGCTTTTTGGAAAAAGACAAGATCGAGCCGGTTTCGCAAATTAAGCTGGAGCTGATTGACGCTAATGGCAAAAAACAGACCTGTGAACTGGCATTGGATGCCCAGGCGCTGGACGCTATGCTGGCGGGCCGCATGCGCCGTGGTGTGGAAGCTTTTCTTGCGGGGCTGGCCCGCCTGTACCGCACGCTGCCAACCGAAGCACCCATTCAGATTCTGCTAGCGGGCAACGGCAGCCGCTCCCGCCATATCAAGGCACTTTTTGACACAAACAGTCCGCTGTGGCATGAACTGTTGGCCCAGGCGTTTGGTCAGGGCCAGGAGAATTGGGACGGTACAGTACCCGATATCGTCGTTCATCCCCCTCTGCCTATTGACGAGTCACATCCCCACGCACCAACCACCAAAACCGGCGTGGCACTGGGACTGCTGCGCTTGGTGCCGGGGGAAAACACCTTGCTGAAAAACCACCTGCACGCTGCCAACGATGGGCAAGCCCCGTTTGCCTGGTTTGCTGGACGCTTACGGCGCGGACGCTTCGAGCCCGTCATAGCACCCAACGCGACTTATGGCGAATGGCGCGAACTGGGACCGCTACAGCAGGGCGTTTTCAGCATGTACGTATCCTCAAGCCCGCGTGCCCATACCGGTCTGAGCGAAGGAGATGTGGAGCTGAAGAAGCATCGGCTGGACTTCGATGCAGCCCCGGTGGGTGCCCGCCTTTTTGCTCGCGCCGTCAAACCACATCTGTTGGAATTGGCAGCTGCATTAGATACGACAGATTTAGAGGATGCGGCTGTGATCGCCTTCAGTTTGGAGTAAGCCATGCCCATCCGCCCCACCCCCACGCATTACCACTGCCCCGCCTGCGGCTGGAGCAAAACAGTCACCCCGCACAGCGATGCTCTGGGGCCGGGCGATTTTTACGATGCCTGCCCGCAATGCGGCCACGGCGACCTGGAGTCACGGGCAGCAGGTATGCTGCAAAGGGAACTGGCGCAGGTGGCCAACACCCTTGCGCGGCTGTGGACATCGCAGCGCTAGGCACCACGCTCGAATCGACCCCACGGCCCCGTAAGCTACGCGGCCTCAGTCCTTTCAGATTTCCCCATGACCACCACCACCGCCTCCAAAAACCACTCCACCCCGCTGGCAACGCTGGTCCAACGCCACCAGGCACTCGTTGCCCAGCAGCGCAATGCCTTCACCCTGCGCATGCACCGCGCATTGAGCTGGCTTGAGCGCGCAGAAGCGGCACAGACGGATGACGATGTGGGTTTTGTGTGCTTGTGGATTGCATTCAATGCGGCGTACGCCCAGGACCTGGGGGCCGCATCGGACAACGGCACCTCGGAGCGGATGGCGTTTCGCAATTTCATGGCGGACCTGTGCGGGCTGGATACCGACAAGGCGCTATCGGCGTTGGTCTGGCAGGTCTTCCCGGGGCCGATTCGGGTCTTGCTGGACAACCAGTACCTGTTCCAGCCGTTTTGGGATGCACGCAACAACCCCCGCAGCGATAACAGCATTCCCGACCACTGGCGCGAGTCGTTTGACGAAGCCCGCCAACGCGTGCACCGGGCTTTGGCACAACAGGACACCGAGCGGGTGCTGTACGAGGTGTTTGTGCGCCTCTACACCCTGCGCAACCAGTTGATGCATGGGGGGGCCACCTGGAACAGTTCGGTCAACCGTGCCCAGGTGCGCGATGGCCGTGCGCTGCTGGCACGGGTCCTGCCGGTGATGCTAGGGGTGATGATGGACCACCCAGCCCGCTTCGAAGGCAAGCCCTTCTACCCTGTGGTGGTGGACTGAGTCCTGGGCCCGCTCCGCTACACTGCGCGCCGGGTGTTGGCCCCGCAAGGTGCGGGCCAGCAGGTTGTACGCGCTGGTCGGGCCGCCACGCGGTTGGTTTGCGACCATGAACACCCCTACCCTGCTGCAAATTCTGGGCGCCCTGCTCTTTGGCCTGGCCGTCCTGCACACCTTCTCCACCAAGTTTTTTGAGACCCTGGCCCACCGCCAGCCGCGCCATGCCGGGCTATGGCATTGGCTGGCCGAGGTCGAGGTGGTTTTTGGCTTTTGGGCGCTGCTGCTCATGCTGGCCATGTTCGCGCTCAGTGGCCCGCAAGAGGCCACGGCCTACCTGGATTCGCGCAATTTCACCGAGCCCATGTTCGTCTTCGCCATCATGGTGATTGCCGGCACCAAGCCCATCCTGCAGCTGGCCGGCGCGCTGGTGCGTTGGGTGGCGATCTGGCTGCCGCTGCCGCGCGGCATGGCCACCTACTTTTTGGTACTGGCTCTGGTGCCGCTGCTGGGCTCCTTCATCACGGAGCCTGCTGCGATGACCCTGGCGGCGCTGATGCTGCGCGACCAGCTGTTTTCGCACCCGGTGTCGTCCAAGCTCAAGTACGGCACGCTGGGGGTGCTGTTCGTCAACATCTCGATCGGCGGCACGCTCACGCCCTTTGCTGCGCCGCCGGTGCTGATGGTGGCCAGCACCTGGAACTGGGACCTGCTGTTCATGCTGACGCAAATCGGCTGGAAGGCAGCGATTGCCGTGGTGATCAATGCTGCTTCGGCCATGCTGCTGTTCCGCCACGAAGTCGGGCACATGGGCAAAAAGCCCGGCGCCGATGCCGAAGCCGATACCGTGTCCTGGACCGTGGTGGCGGTGCACCTGCTGTTCCTGGGCCTGGTGGTGGTGTTTGCGCACCATCCCGCCGTGTTCATGGGGCTGTTCCTGTTCTTTCTGGGCTTTGCCAGCGCCTACCAGCGCCACCAAAACCCGCTGATCCTGCGCGAAGCGCTGCTGGTGGCCTTCTTCCTGGGCGGTCTGGTGGTGCTGGGCGGCGTGCAGCAATGGTGGCTGCAGCCGCTGCTGATGCGCATGGATGCGGACAGCATCTTCTTTGGCGCGACGGCGCTGACAGCCATCACCGACAACGCGGCCCTGACCTACCTGGGCTCTTTGGTGGATGGGCTGAGCGATGAATTCAAGCTCGCCCTGGTCACCGGCGCCGTGACCGGTGGTGGCCTCACGGTGATTGCCAACGCGCCCAACCCCGCAGGCGCCTCCATCCTCAAGGGCAGCTTTGCGGACAAGGTCATCCACCCGGTCGGGCTGCTGATTTCGGCACTGCCGGCCACGCTGGTGGCGATCCTGGCCTTCCGGCTGCTGTGAGTTTTTCCTTTCTGACCGTTTTTTCTGGAGCTTCCGTGTCCCCTGCCCTGCCTGAATTTGATGCGATCGTGATCGGTGCCGGTGCGGCGGGCCTGTTCTGCGCAGCCCGCGCCGGCCAGCGGGGGCTGAAGGTGCTGCTGATCGACCACGCGGAGAAGGTCGCAGAAAAAATCCGCATCTCCGGCGGCGGGCGCTGCAACTTCACCAACCGCGCGCTGGACCCGTGTGCGCCGCACAAGCACTTTGTCGGGCAAAACCCGCAGTTCTGCCGCTCGGCGCTGTCGCGCTTCACGCCGGCAGACTTCATCGCGCTGGTCGAAAAGCACGGCATCCCCTTCCACGAAAAGCACAAGGGCCAGCTGTTTTGCGACCGTTCGGCCGAAGACCTGATCGCCATGCTGCTGGCCGAATGCGCGCAAGGCGGGGTGGAACGCTGGCAGCCTTGCAGTGTCAAAAAAGTGGTGTTTTTGGGCTCTGAGGCCCTGGATACGGGCGGTATGCGCTATCAAATTGAGACCGATCGCGGCCCGGTGCGCGCCCGCAGCCTGGTGGTGGCGACCGGGGGCTTGTCCATCCCCAAGATTGGCGCGACGGATTTTGGCTATCGCATCGCGCAGCAGTTCGGCCTGCCGCTGGTGGCGCGCCGCCCCGGCCTGGTGCCGCTGACCTTTGACGGCGAAGCCTGGGCGCCCTATGCCAGCCTGGCCGGCCTGGCCTTGCCGGTGCAAATGGCCACCGGCAGCAAAAAAGCGCGCATGGCGTTTGACGAAGACCTGCTTTTCACCCACCGGGGGCTGTCCGGCCCGGCGGTGCTGCAAATCTCCAGCTACTGGCAGGAAGGCCAGCCGCTGCAGATCAACCTGGCCCCGCAGACCGACCTGCCCACGACCCTGGCGCAGGCCAAGGCCCGCTCGCGCAAGCTCATCGCCAACGAGCTGGCCACCCTGGTGCCCAGCCGCCTGGCCGAAGCCTGGACCCAGCAAGACGCCGACTGGCAGCGGCCCATTGCCGAGGCCTCCGACAAGGCCCTGACCCGCCTGGCCGAGCGCCTGGCCCGCTGGGAGCTGA
>CAYZPX010000013.1:0-24646 GCA_964480105.1 uncultured Burkholderiaceae bacterium
TCGAAGGCAAGGAATACCCGCTGTTCAAGCTGGACACCTCCTCTGAATCGCACCCCTTCTACACAGGTACCCAAAAGTCGGTGGACAACATGGGCGGCCGCGTGGAGCGCTTCCGTAACCGTTTCGGCAAGACAGCCGCCAAATAAGCGCCTGCTTTGCAAAAAAAGGCAGCCCGGGCAACCGCGCTGCCTTTTTGTTTGTCATCGCTTTCCAGCCTCTCCGTGAACCAGCCCTCTCCCGCCATCGTGCCCCACCAAGCCGCCAGGGCGATGCCACGCGTGGCCTTGCTTCTGCTGTGTCTGGCGTATGTAGTCCCTGGCTTCTTTGGCAGAGCACCGTGGAAAAGCATGGACATGGCGGCACTGGGCTACATGCAGGCGCTGGCCGGAGGACACACCGACTGGCTCGCCCCTGAACTTCTGGGAATGGCAGTGGATGCCAATGGCCTCCTGCCTTATTGGCTGGGTGCTTCGGCCATGCTGTGGATACCACCCAGCCTCATGGCCGCCGAAGTCGCTGCACGGTTGCCTTTTTTAATTTTTCTCGCTGGTACGCTGGCCTTGACCTGGGGAGCCACCTTCCGCTTGGCCCAGCACCCTGGCGCCCAGCCAGTGGCCTTTGCCTTTGGTGGCGAAGCCCGGCCCATCGACTATGCCAAGGCAGTGGCCGATGGGGCACTGCTGGCGCTGATCGCCTGCCTGGGCCTGGCGCAACGTGGACACGAAACCAGTGTGTACCTGGCGCAGGTTTGCTTCACTGCCATGGTGTTGCAAGGGGCGGCCATGTCATGGACCACCCCACGTTCAGCCGTGCTCGCACTGGCGCTGGGCCACACCGGATTGACGCTGTCAGGAGCACCCATGCTGTCCCTGCTTTTCGGGGCTGGGCATCTGAGAATGTGCGTGGTCCGAAGGAAGACGTCAGGACCATCGAGGACTGGGCCCCTCGTTCTGGTGGGTGTACTGGCACTGAACTCGGTGGTGGCCACCGCCTTGAACCTCTGGCGCTGGCAACTGGTCTGGCCAGGAATCGAAGGGAACGACTGGGGGAGCCTGTTGAAGCTGGGCATCTGGTTTGGCTGGCCTGCATGGCCACTGGCCTTCTGGACGTTGTGGCAATGGCGTCACCATCTTCGGCAGATCACCCAGTACCCCCACCTGGCCTATCCACTGTGGTTCGCTGGGGTGGTAGTGATTGCCACGGTACTGACACCTCCAGCAGACCGGACCTTGCTCTTGGGACTGCCGGTGCTGGCCATGTTGGCTGCGTTTGCTTTGCCCACACTGAAGCGGAGCATGGCAGCCTGGGTTGAATGGTTCACGCTGCTGTTTTTCAGCGTCTCGGTTCTCGCCATCTGGACCATCTGGCTGGCGATGCAGACGGGCGTTCCTGCCAAACCTGCCGCCAATATCGCCAAATTGGCCCCCAGTTTTAGTCCCAGCTTTGAGTGGCTACCGACCATCGCTGCTGTCTTGGGCAGTGCTGCATGGGCCTACTTGGTGTGGTGGCGCGCCAGAAGGCATCGGATGCCGCTTTGGAAAACACTGGTGCTTCCGGCCAGCGGCGCTGGCTTGTGCTGGTTGTTGCTCAGCACCCTATGGATGCCCCTTTTGGACCATGCACGCAGCTACACGGTGCAAATCGAGCGCTTGCGCCAAGCAATGCCCAATGCGGCTTCAGCCGATTGCCTCTTCGGCCACGAACTGAGCCGGGCACAGGTGGCAGCGCTGATCCATCACGGGTCCTACACGCTGCGCTTACCGACAACCGGAAGTGCCTGCAATTGGCTGGTCACCACCCCCCATGCGTTGCAGCACAAGCCCTTGCCACCGGTTCCGGGGGAAGAATGGCACATCGTCGCTCGGATCGAACGTCCAACCGACCGGGACGATTCCATGCTGTTGTTGCAGCGCAGAGACCTGGGCCAACAGAGCACGCGGTGATTCAAACTTTGCGTTGGGCAAGCACGCGACAACGGCTGGCTGGAAAAGTCACAGAGAAGGTAGAGCCCTTGCCCACAGTGCTGGCAATGTCCAATGTGGCTCCGTGCCGCTGCAACACATGTTTGACAATGGCCAGCCCGAGGCCCGTACCACCCGTTTCCCTTGAACGGCTGCGGTCAACCCGGTAGAAACGCTCGGTCAAGCGCGGAATATGCTCCAGGGCGATGCCCGGCCCGGTGTCCTGGACAGCAAACACCACACGACCGTCGGGTTGGCGCTGCCAACGCACTTCGATGCACCCACCCGGCGGGGTATAGCGAATGGCATTGCTGATCAGGTTAGAGAGCGCGCTTTGCAATTCGGTCTCTGAA
Source organism: uncultured Burkholderiaceae bacterium (assembly GCA_964480105.1). Classification (GTDB taxonomy): domain Bacteria; phylum Pseudomonadota; class Gammaproteobacteria; order Burkholderiales; family Burkholderiaceae_C; genus CAYZPX01. Next base: position 2,315 of record CAYZPX010000013.1, read on the forward strand.
CCTGCCAATTGTTCCGCGGGCTCTATGCCCTCCAACGAAGGGAAGATCAATTGGTGCTCAGACGCGCCTTTGGTCAGCAGCGAAGACAGGGCCCGTCCATCCTCCTCGCAACGCTGCAGCAGGTCTTGCACATCCACCCACTCTGACATTCCGGGAGGGGGACTGCCTTCGAGGCGGGACAACACCAGGAGGTCGTGCACCACGTTCTGCATGCGGGCCGACTGCTGGGCCATCATTTGCAAGTAACGGGCACGCTCTTCGGCCTCCAAAGGTAAGGTCTGCAGGGTTTCCACAAATCCGGAAAGGACGGTCAGGGGCGTACGAATCTCATGGGACACATTGGCCACGAAGTCACGGCGCATCGCGTCGGCATGCTCCAGTGCTGTCACATCGCGGGAAAGCATCAGCCGGCGACCGTCACCGTAGGGATACAGGTTCACGGAAATGCGCAAAGGCTTGAGCGGTGTGCTGCCACGCGCCTGCAACACCACACCTTGGGAATACGCCTGCGAAGCCAGGTAGCTGTGAAAGTCAGGATCGCGCACGAGGTTGCTGATGGACTGCATCAAATCACGCTCGGGCTCGAATCCGAAGTGACTGGCCGCCACTTGGTTGTACCACTCGATCCGACCCAACTGGTCGAGCATGATGATGCCTGTCGGCGCCGCCTGGAGTGCATTCAAGACAGCCTCCAGTTGCCGCTGGCCCGCCTGGATCTGGTGGTTGCTTTGGCGCACAAGGCGCCTGGCACGGTCCAGGGCTTCGCCCCACAACCCCTGCACAGGAGGCACCTGCTGCAGATCCCCCTCGCGCAACCAATGCACCACGAGCTTACCGCGCCAAAGGTCCAGCAAAAACCAGACCCAGGTAGCCAGCAACAAGCCGAAGAGCAAACCCCAGACATGGCCCAGTAGCCAGCCAAATCCAGCCCCCAGGATCTGGCTGCAAAGAAACAAGGTGGAGCGGTGCAGCATGGCGTCGCCTGGTGAATGTCAGAAAAGCGCTTGAGCCCCACGCATCAAGCTGCCAGGAGCTCAAGCCGGGATTTGCGTCATGCCTGCATCAACGAAGCAGGCTGCGCAGTCAGGCGGTACCCCGCACCACGAACAGTTTCAATCATGACACCAGCGACCCCCAAGGCCTCACGAAGGCGCTTAACGTGGACATCCACCGTGCGCTCTTCAATGAACACATGGTCGCCCCACACCTTGTCCAGTAGCTGCGAACGGCTGTGCACACGTTCGGAGTGCTTCATCAGATAGTGCAGGAGCTTGAACTCTGTCGGACCGACTTTCAAGGGTTGCCCGTCGTAAGTCACGCGGTACGTGGCGGCATCCAGGATCAGCTGACCGATCTCGACACGGTCATTCACCTGCTCAGGCGCACGCCGACGCAAGACCGCCCGAATCCGAGCCAGAAGTTCCTGGGTGGAAAACGGCTTGGTGATGTAATCGTCTGCCCCGGCGTCCAGGCCTGCAATCTTGTCCGGCTCATCCCCACGGGCGGTCAGCATCAGGATGGGAATGCTCTTGGTACGGCTGTCTGCACGCCACTTGCGGGCCAAGGACAAACCGCTTTGCCCAGGAAGCATCCAGTCCAGCAGGATGACATCTGGCAAAACGGTGTTCAGTTCCAGCTGAGCGGACTCACCATCCTCAGACCAGATCGGCTGGAAACCGTTGTGCCGCAGGTTGACAGCAATCAATTCAGCGATGGATGACTCGTCCTCTACGATGAGGACACGGGGAAGCTTCTTCATGCCAGCCTATGCGTTCACAAAACTGTAGATTCGATTTCGTTCAGGCTGGAATGCCGGATGTCCTTGCCCTTGACCAGATAAATGATCAGTTCAGCCACGTTCTTCGAATGATCACCAATGCGCTCAATGGCTTTGGCGAGGAACAATAAATCCAGGCTGGCAGAAATGGTGCGGGGGTCTTCCACCATGTAGGTGATGAGTTTGCGCACAAAACCGTCGAACTCCTTGTCGATCAGGTCATCCTCCTTGAGGATGGCAACAGCCGCATGGGTGTCGAGCCGGGCAAAGGCATCCAGTGCCTTGCGCAAGAGGCCTGAGGCCAAATCGGCGGCGACGCGCAAATCCGAAGTTGGCAGGAGACGGGATGCGCCGCTTTCGATGATGGACTTGACCATCCGGGCCATCCGGTTGGCCTCGTCGCCCATGCGCTCCAGGTTCGCTGTCGCTTTGGAGAAGGCGATCAACAGGCGCAGGTCGCGGGCTGTGGGTTGACGACGGGCGATGATGGAGGAGAGTTCGTGGTCGATCTCCACTTCCATCGCATTGACGCGCTGTTCCAACTCGGCCACCTGCTCCACGGCTTCCAGGCTGAACTGCGACAGGGCATAGATGGCCTGCTGAATTTCAGATTCGACCAAACCGCCCAGTTCCATCACGCGGGCAGAGACGGTGTTCAACTCGGCATCAAATTGCGATGAAAGGTGTTTATCAGGCATCGTGGTATCTCCTTAGCCAAAGCGGCCGGTAATGTAGTCTTCTGTTTCCTTGCGCTGGGGCTTGAAGAACATCTGTTCGGTGTCACCAAACTCCACGAGGTCGCCAAGGTACATGTAGGCGGTGTAATCACTGCAACGGGCTGCTTGCTGCATGTTGTGGGTCACGATGGCCACGGTGTAATCGGCCTTAAGTTCCACAATCAGCTCTTCCACCTTGGCGGTGGAAATCGGGTCGAGCGCGGAACAGGGCTCGTCCAGCAAGAGGACTTCAGGCCTGATCGCAATGCCACGGGCGATGCACAAACGTTGCTGTTGCCCGCCCGAGAGGCTGGAGCCACTTTGGTGCAGCTTGTCCTTCACTTCGTTCCACAAGGCAGCCTTGCGCAGCGACCACTCCACGCGGTCATCCATCTCCGAAGCGCTCAGACTCTCAAACAACTTCACACCGAAAGCGATGTTGTCGTAAATCGACATGGGGAAAGGTGTTGGCTTCTGGAACACCATGCCAACCTTGGCACGGATGAGGGCTACGTCCTGCTTGCTGGTCAAGAGGTTCTCGCCGTCCAGCATGATCTGGCCTTCGGCACGTTGCTCGGGATAGAGCTCGAACATGCGGTTGAACGTGCGCAGCAAAGTCGATTTTCCGCAACCGGAAGGACCAATGAAGGCAGTGACCTTGTTCTCCGGGATGTCCATGTTGATGCCCTTGAGGGCATGAAACTTGCCGTAGTAGAAGTTCAGATCACGAACCGAAAGCTTGGCAGGTGTTTTCTGCACAGTGTTGGTGGTGGGAGGCATGGAAATCTTCCTTGTTTATTTTTGACGGGTCAGCACGCGGGCCAGAATGTTGAGACCCAAGACAGCCATCGTGATGATGAACACACCCGCCCAGGCGAGTTGTTGCCAGTTCTCGTAAGGGCTCATCGCAAACTTGAAAATGGTCACGGGCAGACTGGCCATGGGCTTGGTGATGTCCGAGCTCCAGAACTGGTTGCTCAAAGCAGTGAACAACAGCGGCGCGGTTTCACCGGCAATGCGGGCTACAGCCAGCAAGACTCCAGTAATCACACCAGCGCGGGCAGCGCGCAAGGTCACCAAAGTGATCACTTTCCACTTGGGCGTTCCCAGGGCATAGGCGGCCTCGCGCAGACTGGCCGGCACCAAGGTCAGCATGTTCTCGGTCGTGCGAATCACCACTGGAATCGTGATCAAGGCCAGGGCAAACACACCTGCCAGTGCAGAGAAAGATTTCATTCGCACCACCACCACGGCATAGACAAAGAGACCGATCACGATGCTGGGAGCGGACAACAAAATGTCGTTCACGAAGCGCACGGTCGATGCCAGCCAGCCCTTGGCGTTGTACTCGGCGAGGTACACACCGGCCATGATGCCCACAGGGGTGCCAACGAATGTGGCCATCATCACCATCAGGAACGAACCAAAAAGAGCGTTGGCAATACCGCCGCCCTCTTCGTTCGGTGGAGGCGTCATTTCAGAGAAGACAGCGAGGCTCAGTCCACCAAGACCCAGCCGGATGGTTTCCCACAAAATCCAGACCAGCCAGAACACCCCAAAGCACATCGCCCCGAGGGAGAGTGCGAGCGCCAGTTGGTTCACGCGCTTACGGGACCGATAACGTGCTGCACGTTGAACTTGCAGCTCGGGGGTGATCACCATTTTGGATGCCGTCGTGCTCATGAACGGGCTCCTTCATTCTTCTGTAAACGCATCAGCAAAACCTTGGAGCAGGACAGCACCACGAAGGTGATGAAGAACAGAACCAGTCCCAAATAGATCAAGGATGCTTGGTGCAAGCCCTCGCCCGCTTCCGCAAACTCGTTGGCAAGGGCAGAGGTAATGCTGTTAGCCGCCTCGAACACAGACAAGGAATTGAGCTGGTTCATGTTGCCGATCACAAAGGTCACTGCCATGGTTTCGCCTAAAGCACGCCCCAATCCCAGCATGATCCCGCCCAGAACACCGGTCTTGGTGAAGGGCAGAACCACCTTCCAGACCACTTCCCAAGTGGTAGATCCCAAGCCGTAGGCAGACTCCTTGAGCAGGGGGGGAGTTACTTCAAACACATCCCGCATCACGGACGCAATGAATGGAATGATCATGATCGCCAGGATGACCCCTGCCGATAAGATACCAATGCCCACCGGCGGACCAGAGACCAGGGCACCCAAGAAGGGGACGCCGCTCAATAGCGATTGCAAGGGCTGTTGCACATACTGCGCCAACAGCGGCCCAAACACCATCAGACCCCACATGCCATAAACAATCGAAGGCACTGCAGCCAAAAGCTCAATCGCTGTACCCAACGGGCGTTTCAGCCACGCGGGTGAAAGTTCGGTCAAGAACAGGGCAATGCCAAAACTCACCGGCACTGCAATCAACAAGGCAATGGCTGAAGTCGCCAAGGTGCCATAGATCATCACCAGACCACCGTACTCGTCCTGAACAGGATCCCACACACTGCGCCACAAAAAGCTCAGGCCATATTTCTGAATGGAAGGCCAAGCTCCCAGAATCAATGAAAACAGGATTCCCAACAACAGCAAAAGCGTCAGGACAGCAGCAGCACGGGCTAAAAAACCAAAGATGCGGTCCGCCATGTGACCGGTCATCAATGGTTTCGCACCAGGAGGAGTGACTCGCTGGGTGTCCACAAAGGGCACCGAGGAGCTTTTGGGAGGTAAGGGTAACGAAGACACAGGATGCCCTTGAATGTATATACCAAAACGCCCCCCAAGGACGGGGGCGCCGCCAGAAAAAAGATCAGTTCAGGGCGACAGGCTTGCCGGCGGGATCCTTGATCTCACCCCAGGACTTGCGGATCATGTCTTTGACCGCCTTGGGCAGAGGTACGTAATCGAGGTCATTCGCTACGGAATCACCTTTGTTGAAAGCCCAGTCAAAGAACTTCAGCGAAGTGGTTGCATCCACAGGCTTTTCCTGCGACTTGTGCATCAGAATGAAGGTGGGGTTGGTGATGGGCCAGGTGGCTTCGCCAGGCTGGTTGGTCAGAATCAGGTAATAGCTCTTGGGCCATACAGCACCAGCAGCTGCGGCCTTGAAAGCGTCGTCATCGGGCGTGACAAACTTACCAGCAGCGTTTTGCATCTGCACGTAAGTCATTTTGTTTTGTTTGACGTACGCATATTCCACATAACCAATCGAATTGGGCAGGCGGCCAACATAAGCGGCCACACCTTCGTTGCCCTTGCCACCCGCGCCCACAGGCCAGTTGACAGCCGTTCCTTCACCCACCTTGGTTTTCCACTCAGGGTTTACCTTGGAGAGGTAGTTGGTAAAGATGAAGGTGGTTCCAGAGCCATCTGCACGGCGAACGATCGAAATGTCGGCGTCGGGCAGGGCCGCATCGGGGTTCATTGCCTTGATGGCAGGATCGTTCCACTTCTTGATCGTACCCAGGTAGATGTCACCCAGCAATTTGCCGCTCAGCTTCAACTGTCCGGGTGCCACGCCCTTGATGTTCACCACCGGCACCACGCCGCCAATGACCGTAGGGAACTGGATCAGGCCCTTTTTTTCCAGATCTTCGTCCTTGAGGGGCATGTCAGAGGCACCGAACGCCACCGTCTTTGCCTCAATCTGGCGCAAACCGGCACCAGAACCGACAGACTGGTAGTTCACCTTGATACCTGTTTCTTTGTTGTACTCGGCAGCCCATTTGGCGTACAGGGGAGCCGGGAAGGTGGCGCCTGCGCCAGTCACTTCCTGCTGCGCCGTGGCAGCACCAATTGCACCCACGGAAAACAGACTTGCTGTCAACACTTGCGTCCAGATTTTCTTCATGGCGGGAACCTTTCTTGGTTAAAAACAAGCGCTACTGTAGGCCGGTCATGTGACAGAAAAATGACAATCAAATTTTGTCACCATTCTGTCACCATAGCCATTTACGGTATATACCGTTTCTCCGAATACCGCCTTCAGGTGCTATGCTGGAAGGCTTTTCTTGCACGTTGCGCCCCAACCAATCACCATGCAAAACGGAACCCTGTTAGCCGCTGTCGACCTTGGGTCCAACAGCTTTCGCCTTGAAATCGGACGCTATGAGCACGGCCACATCCACCGGGTGGAATACCTCAAGGAAGCTGTCCGACAAGGCAATGGACTCGATGAAGAGCGCAACCTCACCCAGGCAGCAATGGAACGGGGCTGGGCTTGCCTTGCGCGCTTTGGAGAACGGTTGCGGGGCTTCAGCCCGTCACAGGTTCGTGCGGTTGCAACGCAGACCCTGCGCGAAGCACGCAACCGCGAGGTCTTTCTTGGCAAAGGCGGCGCCATCCTCGGGCATCCGATCGATGTCATTTCTGGGCCAGAAGAAGCGCGGCTGATCTACCAGGGAGTCTCCAGATTGCTCCCCCAGTCCAGCGAGCGGCGGCTGGTCATTGACATCGGAGGTCGGTCGACAGAATTCATCCTGGGGCAGCGTTTCAAACCGGGTGAAATGGCCTCGTTTCGGGTGGGTAGCGTGGCATGGTCCAGCCGGTATTTCCCCGATGGCCAATTCACGCCACAGGCTTTCCTTGCAGCAGAAATTGCTGCGAAGGCGGTGCTGGACGAAGCGCTGAACAGTTTTCGCAAGACCGATTGGGACATTTGCTATGGTGCATCAGGCACTGTTGGTGCGGTTGGCGACATCCTTGCCGCCGCCGGCGAATCTGACGGGAAAATCACACGGGCGGGCCTGGATTGGATTTACGAACGCCTGATGCGAGCACAAAGTGCCGACAAGGTGCGCCTTGAGGCACTCAAGGACGAGCGCCGGCCTGTGATTGGCGGTGGCCTCAGCATCTTGCGTGCAGTGTTTGACTTGCTGGGCATCGAGACGATGCACATTGCACAGGGTGCACTGCGCCAAGGGGCCATTTTCGACTTGCTGGACCGGGAGCATCCCGAAACTGATCTGCGTGCCAGCACCATCCAAAGTCTGCAACTGCGCTTTGGCGTGGACAATTCGCAAGCACGGCGCGTGGCACAAACGGCACTGGCCTTGTTTCAGCAACTGGCACCGGAAGCTGACACCAGCTACCAGCGCAAACTGGAATGGGCCGCTGCGCTGCATGAAATCGGTTGCCAAATTTCCCATAGCGATTACCACTTGCACGGGGCCTACATTCTCGACAACACGGATGTGGCGGGCTTTTCGGTGCCAGAGCTCCATCGCTTGGGCATGTTGGTGCTGGGACAAAAGGGCCGGGTCCGCAAATTGGACACCGATGTGGAAGACCCCATGTTTGCGCAACAGCTGTTGTGCTTGCGCCTGGGCGTAGCGCTGTGCCATGCCCGGCGGGAACCCGATTTGCAAGGCATCACCTTGTCGTTCGAAAACGGAGAGTTCACTCTTCAAACACCTCCTGGATGGTCCAAGGCCTACCCCCAATCCGCCCATTTGCTGCGCGAAGAGACCCTTGCATGGCAAAAAACCCCTTGGGACATTACGGTTGCAGCAGAGTGAAAAGCAGCCGATAAACTATACTAACCGTTTATATTGTTTCAATGATCCCATGTCTGAAACCACCGCCACTGCACAAGTGATCCAAGAAGTCAAAGCCGTTGGTGCTGCCCCTGCGACACCCGACTCCACAGTTGCCCCAGCAGCCCCAGTCGTCGCAACAGAAACAGCGCCAGGACCCCAGGCAACGCCGGTCACCGCAGCCAAACGTCCTGCACGTAAAACCGTGACAGCTACACCAGCGCTGCACAGCACTGTTGCTGAACCTCCAAAAACAACCGCCAGCACAGACGGCAGCGACAAAGAAACAAAGGTCAAGAAAAGCAAGCTGGTACGCGACAGCTTCACCATCCCCAAAGACGAATACCTGGTGCTTGATCTGCTGAAACAGCGCACGGCACAGTTGGGTCATCCAGCGAAAAAAAGCGAGCTACTCAGAGCAGGCATCAAACTGCTCGCAGGACTGTCAGATGCGGCGCTGCGCAAAGCCGTCGGTGCCGTTCCTGCCATCAAGACAGGTCGGCCGCGTTCGGACAAGACCGGTGAAACCAGCGAAAAGACCAAAGCCAAAGCCGGCAAAAAGTGAGATCAGCAGGGACTGGTTCGTACAGCCTGCGCAGCAAGTAGCTCAATTCCCTTCTTCCCGATGGCTCGGGAAGAAGGTCCAGCAGCTTCAGGAAAGCAACTCAGGGGACTGAACCGTCACCAAAATGGTTTGGTCAAGCTCTAGGCGACGCCGGTGCCTGAGCCACCAGACCGCGCCTTTTCGTACGGAGCAATCTGGACTGGAAAGACCGAGGGCGTGGGCAATCGCCTGACCCAGCATGGGCTGGTGACCAACAACCAGTACTGGGCCCTGCATTCTGGGCCATTGCACAAGCTCCAACAAGTCTGAGCCTTGCCCGTCAGGCAATAACTCTGCGCGCAATTTGTACTTGCGCCCCAGGGCCTGAACCGTCTGCTCGGTCCGGCAGGCGGGGCTGGCGAAAATCCGCAACCCCTGGGGCAGGTAATGGTTCAACCAGATGGCCATGCGAGCGGCCTGTTTTTCTCCGCGCAAAGTCAAGGGGCGGTCCAGGTCTTCCATCCGCCCATCTTCGTTGTCATGGGCTTCAGCATGGCGCCACAAAATCAAGTCCATCACGCTTTTCCTTGTGCAGATGGCCGGCTGGCAGCAGGGCTGTAGCGGCCCATCAGGGCGGCCTGGGCACTGGCTCCAGTCTGGGGGCTGGGGGCGCGCTGGTAGGTACCATCTGGCTGCAAGGTCCAGGCGTCGCGGTTGTCATGCAGGTAAGCAACCAGACACTCGTCCACGATTTGCTGGCGCAGATCAGGTTGAGTCACTGGCCAAGCCAGCTCGACACGACGCATCATGTTCCGGTTCATCCAGTCGGCGCTGGACAGGTACAGGTCTTCCTGGATTCCAGCCCGAAAATAAAACACCCGGGTGTGCTCCAAAAAACGACCGATGACAGAACGCACACGGATGTTGTCGGTCATGCCGGGAACCCCAGCGGCCAGCATGCAAGCACCCCGTACGATCAGATCGATCCGGGCACCGGCCTGCCCGGCACGGATCAATGCACGCATGAGCTCGGGATCGGTTAGGGCGTTCATCTTGACGACAATCCGGGCGTCTTTTCCCTCTTGGGCGACCTTGGCAACCGCCTCGATTTTTTCCACCATGCGGTGGTGCAGGTGGAACGGCGCGAGCAGCAGCTTGCGCAATCTGGGGGGACGATTCTGGCTGGCCAGGTGGTTGAAGACCCCATCCATGTCGGCCGTGATGGCGTCATCCGCTGTCAAATAACTCAAGTCCGTGTACAAGCGCGCTGTCTTGACGTTGTAGTTACCTGTGGAAAGGTGGCCGTAGCGCTTGAGGCCACGCCCCTCACGGCGTGTCACCAGCAACATCTTGGCGTGGGTCTTCAGCCCGACCACGCCATACACCACCTGTGCACCAATTGATTCAAGGGCTTCAGCCCAATTGATGTTGGCTTCTTCATCGAAGCGCGCCTTCAACTCCACCACCGCCATGACTTCCTTGCCACGGCGCACGGCCTCTTTGAGCAAGGCCATCATTTCTGAGTCTGCCCCAGTTCGGTAGATGGTTTGCTTGATGACCAAGACGGCCGGATCATTGACTGCTTCGCGCAAGAACGCCAGCACCCCATCAAAACTCTCGAAAGGCTGGTGTATGAGGATGTCACGCTTGGCAATCTGCTGGAACAGTGGGACACCAGACTGGATCTGGTGCGGCCAGGCAGGACGCCAGAGCGGGAACAACAAAGCTGGGTCGTTTACCAGATCGACAAGTTGCGTCAAGCGCACCAAATTCACAGGCCCCTGAACGCGATACAGAGCAGCTGCTGGCAGACCGAACTGGGCCAACAAAAAGTCAGCCAGGAACTCGGAACAACCAGACGACACCTCCAAACGTGCGGCCTGACCGTAATGCCGATGCTGCAGTTCCTGGCGCAAGGCCATCCGCAGGTTGCGTACATCCTCTTCGTCCACCGCCAGATCAGAATTGCGGGTCACGCGAAACTGGGAAAACTCCGTGACCTCCCGTCCTGGGAACAGTTCTTCCAGGTGGGAACGGACAATGCTGGACAAACTGACAAAGGCCGCCTGCCCTGCAGCAATCTTGGAAGGCATGCGAATCAAGCGTGGCAAGGCACGCGGCACTTTGACGATCGCAATCTCGTTTTCACGGCCAAAGGCATCATGCCCTTTGAGGCGGACGATGAAGTTCAGGGATTTGTTGGCCACCTGGGGGAAGGGATGGGCCGGGTCCAATCCAATCGGGATCAGTAAGGGCCGGACTTCGCGCGTGAAGTAGTCGTGCGCCCAGCGCCGCTGGGCTTCATCGCGTTCACCGTGGGAAATGATCCGGATGCCATGTTGCGCAAAAGCGGGTATCAGGGCATCGTTGTACAAGGCGTACTGGCGGGCAACGAGATCATGGATCTTTTGTGACAAGGCCTCGAAACTGGCCTGCGTGTAAGGCCCTTTGCTGTCACCGTTCAAAGCCGCTGTGATGTGCGGCGCCATCCGTACTTCGAAAAGCTCGTCCAGATTCGACGAAACGATGCACAGGTAACGCAAACGCTCCAGCAGGGGCACGTCTTCGCGCAAGGCCCAGTCAAAAACCCGCTCGTTGAACGCGAGGATGCTGTGGTCGCGGTCCAGATAGACAGAAGCAAACGGGTCTTTGGAAACAGGCTCATCGGCTAGGTGCAACGGGTTCATGAAAATATCCGGGACACGGTCCCACTCCAGCATCTCCAGAACGGGCTGTGCTGGGGCAGAAGACGGATGGGGATCAGTGGACATGGCTCAGGTTGTCAAAAACGGTGACAAATTATTTGACAGAAAGATGACATCCGTGTGACGCGATGATGTCACCCATGCCCCCCATGCCCGGTCATGCCCCCAGGAAATGCTTGCGATAGCGTGCGGGGAGGTCGTCCAGGCGCATCAGCATGGGCAGATCGGCGGAATTGAAATCAGGGTCCCAGGCAGGTGCCCCCAGGACCTTGGTGCCCAGACGCAGGTACCCCTTGATCAAGGCAGGGGGCTCAACGGCCAAAGAACCATCCAGTTGCTCGACGGGCAAAGGCAGGCGGGGCAGAACCTGGTATTCGATGGGCGCCAAGTGGGTTTGGCGCAGCTGGTTCCAGATGCTGGCCGCAATGTCGCCACCGATGACCCCGTTGTGCAGCATGGGAATGCTGGCACAACCAATCATGGTGTCCAAGCCGTTGCGAACCATGAAACCACCCAGGGCTGTCCACAGCGCCATGATCACCCCCCCATGGCGGTGGTCCTGGTGAACGCAGCTGCGCCCAAGCTCCACCATCCGCGAGCGCAGGTTGCGCAGGCGCGTGAGGTCAAACTCGGTGTCGCTGTAGGTGGAGCCAACCCGGCGAGCCTGTACGGGCGTCAAGACACGGTAGGTGCCAATCACCTGCTGGGTGGCAGTGTCCCGGACCAGCAGGTGCTCGCAGTAGTCATCAAACAGATCAATGTCGTGACCAGGCACCGGGGAAGACAGCCGGGCTCCCATTTCACCGACGAAGATGTCATGCCTCAGCTTCTGGGCTTCGCGCACTTCATCCAGATGGTGTGCCCAAGAGACTGAGATGCCAGTTTCAGCGTGCCGAGGCAGGTCCGTACGAATTGGCGAGGAAGCCCGATGAAGAGACCCCCTGGGCAACACCGGGTCTGCCGACAAAGGGAGGGTGGGGCTTGGCAATTCGTTCATGGACGGGCTCCTTGAAAATATGGCTTGGATCTTTCAGAACCCCTGGGCCAGACCCGCGTCCGAGGTTCTTCAATCCAAGTTTGGAGCCCTAAATTGACAAGCAAATGTCGTGAGGGTGTCAGTGGCATGACACCCCCCGGCGCGGCCACTAGTGACTGCGGGCCGCCTCGGCCAGGCGCTGCGCATGTGCCTGTGCCTGCGCTTCATCGGCCGCCTCCACCATGATGCGCAGCACAGGCTCGGTACCACTGGCGCGGATCAGGACACGCCCAGTGCCCTCCAAGCGGGCTTCCACCTCCCGGGTCATAGCGGCCAGGGTGCTGTTTGCCTTCCAGTCCTGACCAGGCGCCAGGCGCACATTGACCAGCACCTGGGGGTAGAGGCGAAGGTCTTTGAGCAGGCTGGCCAGGCTTTCGCCGCTGCGCACACAGGCCTGCAAGACCTGTAAGGCGCTGACCAGCCCATCGCCCGTGGTGTGACGGTCCAGCGCCAGAAGATGGCCTGAACCCTCGCCGCCCAAAGTCCAACGGTGGCGGTGCAGTTCCTCAAGGACATGGCGGTCACCAACCTTGGCGCGGACAAACTGAACCCCACGCTGGCGTAGCCCGACCTCCACCGCCATGTTGGTCATCAGCGTTCCGACAACTCCTGGCACATGCTCATCGCGCGCCATGCGCTCGGAAGCCATCAGGTACAGAAGTTCATCACCGTTGTAGAGACGGCCTGCTGCATCCACGATTTGCAAACGGTCAGCATCCCCATCGAGGGCAATCCCAAAATCGGCCCGGTTGGCCCGTACCGCGCGCACCAAGGCATCGGGATGCGTCGCACCCACACCGTGGTTGATGTTCAGGCCATCGGGTGCACAACCGATCGATAGGACTTCGGCACCCAGCTCGTGGAACACCTTGGGGGCAACCTGGTAGGCCGCGCCATGCGCAGCATCGACCACAATCTTCAAGCCTTTGAGCGTAAGGTCCTGTGGGAAGGTGCTTTTGCAAAACTCGATGTAGCGGCCCGCGGCATCGTCCAGCCGACGCGCCTTGCCCAGGCCAGCAGACTCGACCCAGACCGGCGCCTCCTCCAGGGCGGACTCGACCGCCTCCTCCCAAGCGTCGGGCAACTTGGTGCCCTGGGCGCTGAAAAATTTGATTCCATTGTCGGGGTAGGGGTTATGGCTGGCGCTGATCACCACCCCCAGGCTTGCCCGCTGCGCCCGCGTCAGGTACGCCACCCCCGGGGTGGGCAGGGGACCCAACAGGACCACATCCACGCCTGCAGAGTTGAAGCCAGACTCTAGCGCGCTCTCCAGCATGTACCCTGAAATGCGGGTGTCCTTGCCCACCAGCACGGTGGGACGCTCTTCCGTACGCCGCAATACACGTCCAACCGCATGGGCCAGTCGCAACACAAAATCCGGAGTGATCGGAGGCGTCCCGACTGTTCCGCGAATGCCATCCGTGCCAAAGTACCTGCGCGCCATCCCTCTCTCCTTGCTCATCTTCTGTGGTCAACCAATCCGTGCCTGCACCCTCCCGCAGGTCCACCTATGCGCGTGCCAGTGCGTCAGTTCGTGGCGACCGTGGCCGTCTCGACTGCCCGCCACACCTTGAGTGCTGCGACAGTTTCCTGCACATCGTGCACCCGGACAATGTGGGCACCCCGCTCCACCGCGAGCAAAGCGGCAGCCACGCTGGGCGCCATGCGCTGGTCCACCGGCAGGTCGGTGACGGCACCGATCGAGGACTTGCGCGACCAGCCCACAAGCAAGGGATAGCCCGCTTCCAGGAAGCGCGTCTGCTTGGCGAGCAAGGCGAAGTTCTGCGGAACCGTTTTGCCGAAGCATACCCCGGGGTCCAGAACAATCCGGTCCTTTTCGACCCCTAGCCCTTTTAAATCGAGCGCTACACGCTCTAAAAACAGGAGCACTTGCTGCACCACATCGCCGTCCATGGGGGCCTGCTGCATGGTCACCGGATCCCGGTGCATGTGCATCAGGCACACCCCGCAAGCGGGATGGGCAGCCACCACGGCCGCAGCGCCCGGTTGGCGCAAGGCCCAAATGTCGTTGATGATGTCGGCGCCCAGGTCCAGCACTGCCTGCATCACCTCAGGCTTGTAGGTGTCCACGGAAATCGGGACATGCAGTTTGACTGCCTCGCGGACCAAGGGAAGCACACGGGCAAGTTCGTCGGCCAAGCGGACCGGTGGACTGCCGGGTCGGGTGGACTCGCCACCGATGTCCAGGATGTCGGCCCCTTGCTGGAGCAAGCGCTCGCAATGGGCCATGGCGGAGCGCACATCGGCGTGGTGACCGCCGTCCGAAAACGAGTCTGGCGTGATGTTCACGATGCCCATGACCTTGGGCGAGCGCAGGTCAATGCGAAAACGGGAGGTTTGCCAATCCATGGGGAATTCTCAAAAACGTGGGCCTGCAAGCCCATCATGCAAAACGGGGCCTGCAGGCCCCGTTGGTGTTTTCAGTGCGTACGTCATGCCGCCGTGGGTGCCGTGGGATCGCCCGCAACCGCAGTCGGTCCTCCGCCAGCGGCACCGTCGCCACCAGAGCTGGGCGCGCGTGGAATCCAATCCTTGGGGGGACGGGGCGCCTTGCCGGCCATGATGTCGTCGAGTTGCTCGGTGTCGATGGTTTCCCAGTCCAGCAAGGCTTTGGCCATGGCGTGCATCTTGTCGCTGTGCTCCTCAATGAGACGGCGGGCCAATGCGTATTGCTCATCAATGATGCGGCGCACCTCAGCGTCCACCTTCTCCATGGTCTGCTCGCTCATGTTGGTGGTCTTGGTGACCGAACGGCCCAGGAACACTTCGCCTTCGTTTTCGGCATAGACCATGGGGCCCAGGGCCTCGGTCATGCCGTAGCGGGTCACCATGTCACGGGCAATGTGGGTGGCGCGCTCAAAGTCGTTGCTGGCACCGGTGGTCATCTGGTTCATGAAGACCTCCTCGGCGATGCGGCCACCAAACAGCATGCTGATCTGGTTGAGCATGTAGTCGCGGTCATAGCTGTAGCGGTCTTTTTCCGGCAGGCTCATGGTGACCCCCAAGGCCCGGCCACGCGGGATGATGGTGACCTTGTGCACAGGATCGCACTTGGGCAACAGTTTGCCAATCAAGGCATGGCCAGCCTCATGGTAGGCCGTGTTGCGGCGCTCTTCCTCGGGCATGACCATGCTTTTGCGCTCGGGGCCCATGATGATCTTGTCCTTGGCCTTCTCGAAGTCCTGCATTTCCACCATGCGGGCGTTGCGGCGAGCTGCCATCAGGGCAGCTTCGTTGCACAGGTTGGCCAGGTCGGCACCACTCATACCAGGCGTTCCACGGGCAATCACGGCAGGGTTCACGTCCTGACCCACTGGAATGCGGCGCATGTGCACATTCAAGATCTGCTCACGGCCACGGATGTCGGGCAGGGTGACATAGACCTGGCGATCAAAGCGGCCAGGGCGTAGCAAGGCGGCATCCAGAATGTCGGGGCGGTTGGTTGCTGCCACGACGATCACACCCAGGTTGGTTTCGAAGCCATCCATCTCGACGAGCATCTGGTTCAGCGTCTGCTCGCGCTCATCGTTGCCACCGCCCAAGCCCGCACCACGCTGGCGGCCGACGGCGTCGATTTCGTCGATGAAGATGATGCAAGGGGCGTTCTTTTTGGCGTTCTCGAACATGTCGCGCACACGTGCGGCGCCCACACCGACGAACATTTCGACGAAGTCGGAACCCGAGATGCTGAAGAACGGCACCTTGGCTTCACCCGCGATGGACTTGGCCAGCAGGGTCTTGCCAGTGCCCGGTGGGCCCACCAGGAGCAGACCACGGGGAATCCGGCCACCCAGTTTCTGGAATTTTTGCGGGTCTTTCAGGAAGTCCACCACTTCCTTGACCTCTTCCTTGGCTTCGTCACAGCCAGCCACGTCGGCAAACGTCACCTGGTTGTTGTTCTCATCCAACATGCGCGCCTTGCTCTTGCCAAAGCTGAAGGCACCGCCTTTGCCACCGCCTTGCATCTGGCGCATGAAATAGACCCAGACACCGATCAGGAGAATCATGGGGCCCCAGCTCACGAGCAGGGTCATGAGCAGCGAACCTTCCTCGCGGGGCTTCACATCAAACTTGACGTTGTTGTTGATGAGGTCGCCGATCAGGCCACGGTCCAGATAGGTCGCGGTCGTGCGGATACGGCGGTCATCGTGGGTGATGGCCACGATTTCGGTCCCCCCCTGCCCTTCCTGGAGGGTGGCACTCTTGATGCGGCTGTTGCGGACTTCTTCCAGGAATTCCGAATAGCCGACTGCGCCTGCGCTAACGCCGACCCGGGTGTCAAATTGCTTGAACACCGTGAACAGGACCATGGCGATCATCAGCCAGATGGCGACTTTGGAAAACCACTGGTTATTCAAAAGAGACTCCCGTCAAAAATAGGAATGTGCCGAAACATGGGGAAGACATTTTAGGTCTTTCAACCGTTCGGCCCTTTGGGCAACTGGCCTGCAGCCATGCCCCCAACAAGGGTTTAGCCGTTCTGCGGGGCATGTGTACTGGGACTTTTCAGACCGATGCCCACCAGGAAAGTTTCCGCAGATTTGTCCCGCGAAGCCTTAGGCTTGACAGGCTTGACCACCCGAAAGGTGCCTTTGAACAGCTTGACCAGCGGGTCGTACGCCGCCCCATGGAACAACTTGACAACCAGCGCACCTTCGGGGCGCAGGTGTTGCCGGGCAAAGTCCACGGCCAACTCCACCAGGTCCGTGACCCGGGCCGCATCGGCGGAGGCGATGCCCGAGAGGTTGGGCGCCATGTCCGAAACCACCACGTCCACAGGGCGATCGGCCAAAGTAGCCTCTAGCTGCGCCAAAACTTCGGGCTCCCGAAAGTCCCCCTGCAGGAAGGTCACGCCTTCGATCGGCTCCATGGGCAGGATGTCCAGGGCCAGCATCAGGCCATTCACCTGGCCCACGGCCGCGCCTTCGGGCGAGAGGCGGCGGCGCACATACTGGCTCCAGGCGCCAGGGGTGGAGCCGAGGTCCACCACCGTGGCCCCAGGGCGAATGAGCTGGAATTGCTCGTCAATTTCCTTGAGCTTGTAGGCCGCCCGGGAGCGGTAGCCTTCTTTGTGGGCCAGCTTCACGTAGGTGTCGTGAACATGCTCGTTGAGCCACGCCTTGTTGACTTTCTTGCTTTGGGTTTTAACTTTCATGCACTTTTCTTTCAAGCTCGATAATACGGCCCATGCCTCACATTGAATTGACCCCGACCGAGCGCCGGGAACACCGCGCCAATGCCCACCACCTCGACCCCGTGGTCCAGATTGGCGGCGACGGCCTGACGGATGCCGTCAAAAAAGAAATCGACCATGCCCTGAACGCCCACGGCCTGATCAAGGTCCGCGCCTTTGTCGATGACCGCGAAGCCCGCGAAGCCATGTACCGCACGATTGCGGACGACCTCAACGCTGCCCCCGTGCAGCACATCGGCAAGCTGTTCATCCTCTGGCGCCCCCCGGTGAGCAAGGAACGCGTTGCGGACGAAGACCGCATGCCCGGCCCACGCGACGTCAAAGTGCTGAAGTTCAGCAAGCGCGGCGGCCAGCGGCCCGAGGTCAAGCAACTGCGTGTCTTGGGCAACCAGCGACTGACCTCTGGCGGCCAGATCAAGCGCGCCAAACCCAAGCAAAAGTCGGTCAAAAAGCAGCAAGCCGACTGAGTGCCATGACCTCGGCCAGTTCCGCACAGGCGCCAGCGCGCCATGTGATCTGCATGAAATGGGGCCGCAAATACGGCCCCGAGTACGTCAACCGGCTGTACGGCATGGTGCGCAGGCATTTGCAGGGCGATTTCCATTTCATTTGCCTGACCGATGACACCCAGGGCATCCGCCCGGAAGTGCGCTGCTTTCCCATCCCGCCCCTGGACCTGCCCCCCGGCATCCCGGAGCGCGGCTGGACCAAGCTGGTCAGCTTCAGCCAGGACCTGTATGGCCTGCAAGGCACTGCCTTGTTCCTGGACGTGGACGTGGTCATCACCGGTCCGCTGGACGACTTTTTCACCCAGCCCGGCGAATTCCTGATCATTCATGACTACAAGCGCCCCTGGCGCATCACGGGAAACTCCTCGGTGTACCGCTTCGAAATCGGTGCCCACCCGGAGGTGCTGAGCTATTTCCGCCAGCACTTTGACGAGATTCGCCGCCAGTTCCGTAACGAGCAGGCCTACCTTTCGGACTTTTTGCACAAGCAGGGCAAGCTCGCTTACTGGCCCAAGGACTGGTGCCCCAGCTTCAAGTACCACAGCATCCCGCGCTGGCCACGCAACTTCTGGGCTGCGCCTGAAGTTCCGCCAGGTGCCCGCATCGTGATTTTTCACGGCGAATGCAATCCGCCCGATGCGCTGGCGGGGCGGCGCAACCGGCGCTTTCGCTACATCCGCCCCGCGCTGTGGGTGGCGGAACACTGGAAAGAATGAATCAGTGCAGCCTTGTGTCAGGGTGCTGGCGAGCGAGGCGCCAGAACAGGGCCAGTGCACTGAACCACTGCAAGGCATAAAGCAAGGTACCCAGGCTATGCCAGAAACGCAGGTTCTCCCGTGCCACGATGCGGGGGGCCACGCCCCACTGCACGACCAGCGCTGCCAGCAAACCAAACGCTATCAAAAGAAGAGCTAGTACCGCTGGTGTTTGCTGGCCTGGAGGCTGTTTTTGCTTAAAAAGCCATAACAGCGCCAGGCCGCAGACCAAAGACACCCAGGTCTGCGCCGCAAACAAGGTGGCGGCCATGGCCCCAGCCATGGCTGGGCTGGGCAGGTGCTTGAACAGCAGGGGCACCACCAGAAACCCTACGGTGCCGAGGCTCACCGACCAGACAGCTGCCAGCAGACGGGCCCAGGCCAGGCGCGCAGCGCTCATTGGTAGCTGACAGCGACCACTTCGTAGCGGCGCACGCCGCCGGGGGCCTGCACCTCGGCCACATCGCCCTCTTCCTTGCCAATGAGGGCACGGGCAATCGGGCTAGAGATGTTGATCAAGCCCAACTTGAGGTCGGCCTCGTCCTCGCCCACGATCTGGTACTTGACCAGGTCACCGCTGTCTTCGTCTTCCAGCTCCACGGTGGCACCAAAGACCACACGCCCGCCCGCATCCAAGGTGCTGGGGTCAATGACCTGGGCTGCAGACAGCTTGCCTTCAATCTCCAGGATGCGGCCTTCGACAAAGCCCTGGCGCTCCTTGGCGGCGTCGTAATCGGCGTTTTCGCTCAGGTCGCCCTGGGCGCGGGCCTCGGAAATGGCCGTGATGACGGCAGGACGCTCTACGGTCTTCAGACGGTGCAGTTCGGCTTTGAGCAGCTCGGCGCCGCGTTTGGTGATCGGAATGGTGCTCATGGTGTGACTTGTATAAAAGCAAACCGCCGCACGTTGCCGCGCGGCGGTCGGTTCAGGGCCTGGATTATGCCGTTTTCAGGTCATCTGGCGGCAACCTGAAAAACGTCAAGCGGCAGCCAATTGGGCGTGCAGCTCCTGGACGGAATACACGTCCAGCTGGTCCAGGTATTTCATGCCTTCCACCGCAGCTTCGGCACCGAAGATGGTCGTGAACGTGGTCACCCGGGCCAGCAGCGAGCTGGTACGGATGGCGCGTGAGTCGGCAATGGCGTTGCGGCGCTCTTCCACCGTGTTGATGACCATGACGATCTCGTCATTCTTGATCATGTCCACGATGTGCGGGCGGCCTTCAGCGACCTTGTTCACCGGCTTCACGGGCACGCCCGCAGCGGCGATGGCAGCAGCGGTGCCTTTGGTGGCGACCAACTCGAAGCCCATGTCCACCAGCTGGCGGGCGATGGCAATCGCGCGGGGCTTGTCCTGGTTCTTCACCGTCAGGAACACCTTGCCCGAGCGGGGCAGCTTGGTGCCGGCGCCCAGCTGGCTCTTGACAAAGGCTTCGCCAAAGGTCTTGCCAACGCCCATCACTTCGCCGGTGGACTTCATCTCGGGGCCGAGAATGGTGTCCACACCCGGGAACTTGACGAAGGGGAACACGGCTTCCTTGACGCTGAAGTACGGCGGGGTCACTTCTTGCGTAATGCCCTGCGAGGCCAGCGACTGGCCCGCCATGCAGCGCGCCGCCACCTTGGCCAGCTGGATGCCGGTGGCCTTGGAGACGAACGGCACGGTGCGCGAGGCACGGGGGTTCACTTCTAGCACGTAGATCACATCGCGCTTGGCGCCGTTTTCTTCGATTTCCTGGATCGCGAACTGCACGTTCATCAGACCCACCACGTTCAGCGCAGCAGCCATGGCGGCGGACTGGCGCTTGAGCTCATCCACCGTGGCTTTGCTGAGGTAGTACGGGGGCAGCGAGCAGGCGGAGTCTCCCGAGTGCACGCCGGCTTGCTCGATGTGCTCCATCACGCCGCCGATGAAGGTCTTGCCTTCAGGGTCGCGCAGACAGTCCACATCGCACTCAATGGCATCGTTTAGGAAGCGGTCCAGCAGCACGGGGGAGTCGTTGCTGACCTTGACGGCTTCGCGCATGTAGCGTTCCAGGTCACGCTGCTCATGCACGATTTCCATCGCGCGGCCGCCCAGCACGTAGCTGGGGCGCACCACCAGCGGGTAGCCCAGGGCAGCGGCTTTTTCCAGGGCCTCAGCCTCGGTACGGGCGGTGGCGTTGGGGGGCTGCTTCAGACCCAGGTCGTGCAGCAGCTTTTGAAAGCGCTCGCGGTCCTCGGCGGCATCGATCATGTCGGGGCTGGTGCCAATGATCGGCACGCCTTCGGCTTCCAGGCCCAGCGCCAGTTTCAGCGGGGTCTGGCCACCGTACTGCACGATCACACCGGCCGGCTTTTCCTTGCCCACGATTTCCAGCACGTCTTCCAGGGTCAGCGGCTCGAAATACAGGCGGTCGGAAGTGTCGTAATCGGTGGACACGGTCTCCGGGTTGCAGTTGACCATGATGGTCTCGTAGCCGTCTTCGCGCATGGCCAGCGCTGCGTGGACGCAGCAATAGTCAAACTCGATGCCCTGGCCGATGCGGTTCGGGCCACCGCCCAACACCATGATCTTTTTGTTGGTGGTGGGCTCGGCCTCGCACTCGTCCTCGTAGGTCGAGTACATGTAAGCGGTGTTGGTCGCGAACTCGGCGGCACAGGTGTCCACGCGCTTGTACACGGGGCGCACACCCAGAGCGCGGCGGGCTTCGCGCACCGCTTTTTCGCTGGTCTTGAGCAGCTTGGACAGGCGGCGGTCAGAGAAGCCCTTCTTCTTAAGGGTGCGCAGCGTGTCGGCATCCAGCGTGGCCAGGGCGGCGTCGCCCTTGTCGGCGGCCAGCTGGTCCAGTTCCAGCTCGATTTTGACGATTTCCTCGATCTGCACCAGGAACCACTTGTCAATCTTGGTGAGGTCATACACCTCATCGACAGACAGACCCATCGCGAAGGCATCGCCCACGTACCAGATGCGCTCAGGGCCGGGCTCGCCCAGCTCTTTTTCGAGCACTTCGCGGTCCTGGGTCTTCTCGTTCATGCCGTCCACACCCACTTCCAGGCCGCGCAGGGCTTTCTGGAATGACTCCTGGAAGGTACGGCCCATGGCCATCACCTCGCCCACGGACTTCATCTGCGTGGTCAGGCGGCTGTCAGCGGTGGGGAATTTCTCGAACGCGAAACGCGGAATCTTGGTGACCACGTAGTCGATCGAGGGCTCAAACGACGCGGGCGTGGCGCCACCGGTGATTTCGTTCTTGAGCTCGTCGAGCGTGTAGCCCACGGCCAGCTTGGCAGCGACCTTGGCGATCGGGAAACCGGTAGCCTTGGAAGCCAGCGCCGACGAACGGCTGACGCGCGGGTTCATCTCGATGACGATCATGCGACCGTCCTTGGGGTTCACCGAGAACTGCACGTTGGAGCCGCCGGTGTCCACGCCAATTTCACGCAGCACCGCCAGCGAGGCGTTGCGCATGATCTGGTATTCCTTGTCGGTCAGCGTCTGCGCGGGGGCCACGGTGATGGAGTCGCCGGTGTGCACGCCCATCGGGTCCAGGTTCTCGATCGAGCAGACGATGATGCAGTTGTCCGCCTTGTCGCGCACCACCT
>CAYZPX010000014.1:0-23687 GCA_964480105.1 uncultured Burkholderiaceae bacterium
CGATGTAGAAGCAGTCGGGCGCCTTGATGTCTTCCAGGTTGATGCCGCCAAAGGTCGGCTCCAGCGCCGCGATGATCTCGACGAGCTTTTCCGGGTCTTTTTCGTTGATCTCGATGTCAAACACATCGATGCCGGAGAACTTCTTGAACAGCACGCCCTTGCCTTCCATCACGGGCTTGCTGGCCAGCGCGCCGATGTCGCCCAGGCCCAGCACGGCGGTGCCATTGGTCACCACGCCGACCAGGTTGCCGCGGCTGGTGTATTGGAACGCAGCGTTGGGGTCCTTGACGATTTCTTCGCAGGGCGCAGCGACGCCGGGCGAGTAGGCCAGCGCCAGGTCGTGCTGGTTGACCAGTTGCTTGGTTGCTGCAATCGCCACCTTCCCGGGCTTGGGCAGCGCGTGGTAATCCAGGGCAGCTTGGCGCAGCAGCGCACGTTTGTCGGTGGGTTCGGGGGCCGCCTTTTGCTCGGACATGGGTTCTCCAATGTGCAAAAAAATGCCGGGCCCCTCACGGCGGGTGGCCGGACGGGCGCGCGGCGGGTTCAGGGACGGGCATTGTAGGCCTGCCCCCAACGGCCCCCAGGCCGCAGCACCGGCCCCGGGCCCAGGGGGCGGGGCCGGCGCGTTTTTATCGAAAACGAGGCTTAGGCCAATGGATACGAGCGGTGCTAGCTATCAAAACAGGAGTTTTTTCCTCGGTCTTGCTCAGTCTTCGAACTCGATCTCGTCCGCATCCAGGCTGGTACCGTCACGGTCCAAGCGGCCTTTGATGTCCACCTTGACGCCTTCGCGCAGCTGGTCGATGGTGCCGTCCTCGAAGCGGGCGTTGGCGTAGCGCACCACCAGCCCGCGCACGACCAGGGTGGCTGCGGCGCGGTCGATCTGGGTGATGCGGCCTTCGACTTCGAAGCCACCGCCGTTCTCGTCTTTGTCGTCTTCGCGCTCGACTTCGGTCGCGATGAGGAGGCCGTTACTCAGCTGGCCTTTGACCTCAACATGCTGGTTCAGCGCCAGGTCGGTCGGCACGCCCTGGGCGCTGCGGGCATCCACCGCCACGCCGCTGACGCTGAACTGCGTGCGGCTGGTGAAGGCGGTGATAAAGCCTTCCAGCTCCACCCGCGCCTTGTCGCTGGGCAGCACGCTGGCCAGCGGGGCGTTGCGCAGCTCCAGCCGCTGGGCGCGCCAGACGCCGGCAGCGCCCGGCGCCAACGGCAGTTCCACCACGGCAAAGGCGCCGTCGCGGGGGCGGTCGAGATCGCCGCTGCGCTGGGCATCGCCGTAGAAGATGACAGCCTCGCCGATGCGCAGGCGCTGGGTGGCGGTGTCCACTTGGCTGACTGGGCCTCGCAGGCGGTAGGCCATGGCTGCCGTGCGCCGCTCGATGCGGCTGGCCGTGCACACCCCTGCACTGTCCCGGTCGCCATAAACGGAGACGGCCTGGCCTAAGGCCAGGCCGGCCAAACCACCGCGCAGGTCCTCGCTGAACACCGTGGCGGCGGTGGTGCGTACGGCCTGGCCCAGCACGGTCAGGGTGCCGGCGACCGCGTCCATGCGCTCCACCGGCCCCAGGATTTCGCTGCGCACCTGGATGCGGCTGGCGCTGGCGCGGCGCAGGCCAGCGGCATCGGTGGTGATGTCGGAGCCTTCCACCTCCACCACCATGCCCAGGCGCAGGGCGGTGTTGGTCAGGGCGCGGCCGTCATCGTCCGTCACCTGGGCGCTGGTGTCGTCATAGCGCACCTTGTTGACGATGATGGAGCCAAAGCCGCTGATCGATCCCGAGGAGAACGAACCCGTTCCACCCGTACCTACACCGGAAAAGTCAAAGCTGCCGCCCCCGCCACAGGCGCTGAGCGCACCGCCCCCCAGGCTGGCCAAGGCTGTGGCCAGCCAGCGGCGGCGGGAAATCGAGGCGGGGGGCAGGGAACGGTTCGACATGAAAGCTCCAGAGAGGGGCAGGGGTTCAGGATGCGGGCGGTGCCGGCGAGGTGGGTGGACTGCAAGTGTCGTCAACCGGCGGCATGGCGGCGGCATACGAATAAAAGCCGACGCGCACGCGCTGGTCCTGGGGGCGGCCGGCGGCGGCATCTTCGGTGATCAGGCGTTCCAGTTCGGGCACCAGGGCCTGCTGCAAGGCACGCCACTGCGCACCGATCAAGGGGCGCAGCGCCTGCACCGAGGTTTCGGACAGCTCATCGGCAAACACCGCTTGCTCGAAATGCGCATCGCCGCTGCCCAGCACGTTCGCGGCGGCGCCGGCCAGGTGGTCGCCCACGTTTTCGGACAGCAGGCCGACCATGCGCGTGAAGTCGGTGCGGGGCACAAAGGCCTCGCGCAGCAGGCGGACCTGGTCGCCCTCGGGGCTGACTTCGGCCAGGCCCAGGCGGCCCAGTTCTTCCAGCAGACTGCGGGGGTGCACATCGCGGGTGACGGACTGGGCCAGCGCGTCAAAGCTGGGCGCGGGGCCCTGGCGCGGCAGGGGGCGGGGCTGGCCGCCCAGGGCGTAATCGGGGTCGTTGGTCCAGCGGGCGAAAACTTCGCCGGCCAGCCAGCGGGGCGGGGGGCAGGGGGCCGTGGCGGTCTCCAGCAGGCGGCCCACTTCGCGCCGGCTCAAGCCGGTGGCGGTGCTGATGCGGCTGACCTTGCCATGCGCCGGTCCGTTCGCTTGTTGCGTGCCAGCGGCATCTACCAGGGCCTGGCGCAGCAATTCGTCCAGCGCCAAATACGGCAGGCCGCGCGAGACGGCCAATTCCGCCAGCGGCTTGAGCAGCTGGCGGAAGGCGGACAGCAGGGCGGTCTGGTCGGGACTGTGGGACATCGGGGGCGCGATTGTCCGTCAAGCGCTGCGCACTCGCCCTGCACAGGGGCGTTTAGCCGATCACGGCATCGGCGGCGCTCAGGCCACCGGCCAGGCCGACCAGTTCCACCACGTTGACGGCGGCGTTGCCGTTCACTTCGCCTTCGGCGATCTCGGTCCAGACGCCGTCCTGGTTGTCGTCGCGGTAGAGGGTGAACTCCACGCCATTGCGCTCGGTTTCTGTCTTCACGAGGTAGGTGTCGCCGTCGATGGTGACGGTGCTGTAGTCCTCGTTGGCCTCGATGCGCTCGTTCTTCCAGACCACGGTGCCGTTACGGCCAGCCTTTTGTTCCTGCGCGCCCACCACCTCGCCATTGGCGTCAAACGTGAAGCGCATTTTTTCCAGATTGCGTGCGGTGCCTGTGGCCACTTCCAGTTCCAGGCTTTCGGTGAAGCGGCCGTCGCCGTCGGCATCGCTGTACACGGTGGTTTCGGCATAGCCCTTGCGCGACAGCTCGGTGCGGGTGACTTCGGTCACGGCGCCAGTGCTGTTGGTGATCACGTCGAAGTCGCTGTTGCCGATGAACTGGGCTTTGTTCTTGCGGCCTTCGATTTCGGTCATGCCCGTGACGGTGCCGTTGGCGAAAGTGAAGGTGTAGTACTCGTTGCTGGAAGACATGGAGGGTCCTTAAAAAAGTGAGAAGGCGTGGCCCGCCAGATCGATTCCAGGCCTTGGGGCGCTGCCACGGCCGTGAGTATGCCATGAAATGTGCAAATTGCACATTTCATGCGTTGGCTGGGAAAAACTGGTGTTTTTCCGGTCAAAGGCCGATAATTGCGGCCTAAATTCCTTTCTTTTCAGGAGATTTGTGCATGGCATCCATCGGTTCCATCGGCAGTTCCGGCATGCAGGCCGCGCAAATGCGCATGGGGACTGCGGCCAACAACATCGCCAACGTCAACACGCCCAACTTCCGTCGCCAGGAAGTGACGCAGCAGGAAGCGCCCAACCAGGCTGGCACCCAGGCCGCCGTGCGCCGTGCTCCAGCCCCCGGCAATGCGCCCGAGGCGGACATGGTTCAGCAGATGCAGTCCATGTACGACTTCCGCGCCAACATGCAGACCGTCAAGGCCCAGGACCAGGCCATGGGCAGCCTGCTCAGCGTCAAGGCCTGACTTCGCTGTTCCCTGAATCCCACAAAAAAACCCGGTGGTCCGCGAGGACACCGGGTTTTGTTTTGGGCGGTGGGCTTCAGTGCACAGCGGTCTGAAGGCCTCTGGCCGGGGCGGCCGCCCGGCGCTCCGCGGCGCGCTCCCAGGCCCGCTCATGAAAGAAAAAGGCCACCGCCTGCACTGTGGGTTCGAGCAGGCTCAAGGTCAGCGACGCCCAGAGGTTGCCGGTGACCAGGTAGGCCACACTGGCGGCGACCAGGATGTGCAACACGTAATAGGTGCCCGTTTTCATGAGCATGTGGCGGTGGTCGTGGGCAATGGTGCGAAGTCGGGACATGGCGTGCTCCTGGTCGTGATGGGGTGGGGTAACAACACCCCGTGAATGCAATGGTCTGCGCAATCCATCAAGAAAGCCAATTGATATCCATAAATTGAAAGATAGAAACTATCTTTGACTTGCCCTGTTTGAGGGTGGTCTTCCAGCCTTCTGGCACGGGCAAAGCCCATTGCTATCATGGCCGCCCCCTCTTTCTCGACCTGCCCAGGAGCTGCCATGGCGCTGATGGACTTCCTCAAAAAGCAATTCATCGATGTCCTGCAATGGACCGAAGACGACGAAGGCACGCTGGCCTGGCGCTTCCCGATGGCGGGCATGGAAATTCAGAACGGCGCCCAGCTGGTGGTGCGTGCGTCGCAGATGGCGGTGTTCGTCAACGAAGGCCAGGTGGCCGATGTGTTCGGGCCCGGCACCTACCAGTTGACGACCCAGACCCTGCCGGTGCTGACCTACCTCAAGAACTGGGACAAGCTGTTTGAGTCCCCGTTCAAGAGCGATGTCTATTTCTTCAGCACCCGCCAGCAGGTGGACCAGAAATGGGGCACGCCCCAGCCCATCACCATCCGCGATGCCGACTTTGGCGCCGTGCGCCTGCGCGCCTTTGGCAACTACGCCTACCGCGTGGCCGACCCCAAACTCTTCCACACCGAAATTGCTGGCACGCGCGAGCGCTACACCGTCGCCGAGTTGGATGGACAGCTGCGCGGCCTGGTGCTGCAGCACATCAGCAATGCGATTGCCGGCAGCGGCGTGCCCTTTCTGGACCTGGCCGCCAACCAGCAGCGCTTTGCGCAGGCGCTGACGCAGGAGCTGACCCCTGCTTTTGCCGCCATCGGCCTGCAGCTCGAAGGCATCACGGTGCAGAACCTGTCCCTGCCCGAAGAACTGCAAAAGGTGCTGGACCAGAAGATTGGCATGGGCATGGTCGGGCAGAACCTGGGCGCCTTTATGCAGTACCAGACCGCCCAGGCCATCCCCCAACTGGCCGCAGGTGCGGCCCAGGGCGGCGGCGTGGCGGGCGATGCCATGGGCCTGGGCGCCGGCGTGGCCCTGGGCCAGGTGCTGGCGCAGAACCTGCAGGCGGGTTTGCAAGCGGGCGCCGCCCCCGTCGCTCCCGCACCGGCTCCTGCAGGCATGACGCCCGACGAAGTGATGGCCACGCTCGAAAAGCTGGCCGGCCTCAAGGCCAAGGGCATCTTGACCGAGGACGAATTCAGCGCCAAGAAGGCGGAGCTGCTCAAAAAGCTAGTTTGATACGACAAGTTTGCTCCTGAAATAAGAGCTATTACCGCTGGTATCTATTGGCCTAGAAGCCAAAAAGACCCAAAGTTTTGCCCTGATGGCTTCGTCTCCTGCCCAGCGCCACTACCGCGCCCCCTGTCCCGGCTGCGGGGCGCCGGTGGCGTTCCACAGCGCCCAGTCCACCCACGCCGTCTGCGCCTACTGCCAGAGCACGGTCGTGCGCCAGGGCGAGGTGCTGCAGCGCCTGGGCAAGATGGCCGAGCTGTTCGACGACCACAGCCCGCTGCAACTGCACGCCAGCGGCCGCATCGCGCTCGATGGCCAAAGCCTGCCCTTCACGCTGATTGGCCGGCTGCAGTTCCAGGGCGAGGCCGGGCGCTGGACCGAGTGGGCCGCCTTTCTCGACGATGGCCGCCTGGCCACGCTGGGCGAGGACAACGGCGCCTACGTCTTCACCCTGCCGTCCCCGCCGCAACGGGAACTTCCCGATCCCAAATTTTTGCGCCTGGGCGTCACCACCGCCATCGACGGCAAGCCCTACACCGTCGCCGCGAACCTGCAGGCCCAGCTGCTCGCGGCCGAGGGCGAGCTGCCCAAGCTGCCGCCGCTGGGCCAGCCCTTCCCCGTGGTCGAGCTGCGCAGCGAGGACGGCGAGGTGCTCTCGATCGATTACAGCCGCCAGCCGCCCCAGGTCGAGCGCGGCCGCGCCGTGCGCCTGGAAGACCTGCAGCTGCAGGGCCTGAAGGACGAGTCCGTCAAGCACGAACAGGGTCGCCAGTTCGCCTGCCCGCATTGCGGCGCCCCGGTGCCCGTGCAGCTGGACACCACGCAAAGCCTGACCTGCCCCGCCTGCCGCAGCCTGATCGACATCCACCACGGCCTGGGTGGCGAGCTGCGCCATGCGCTGCAGGACGAGCCCGTCCGCCCCCTGATTGCGTTGGGCCGCACCGGTAAGCTGCAGGGGGTGGACTGGCAGGTGGTGGGGTTTCAGCACCGCATGGGCGTGGCCCCGGGCGAGGACGAGCACTTTGGCTGGAGCGAATACCTGCTCTACCACCGCCAGCGGGGCTTTGCCTTTTTGGTCGATGCCGAGGACGGCTGGAGCCTGGTGCGCCCCACCACCGGTGCCCCGCGCCTGTCCGCCAACGGCCAAAGCGCCAGCTACCTGGGCAAAACCTACACCTTGCTCTACCAGTACCAGGCCGAAACGGACTATGTGCTGGGCGAGTTCTACTGGCCCGTTGAACGCGGCCAGACCACCTTCAACCGCGACTTTGCCCAGGCCCGGGGCCTGCTCAGCATGGAGCAAAGCGGCACGGAAATCACCTGGTCCAGCGGCGACCGGCTGGACAGCGCCGTCGTCGCCCAGGCCTTTGGCCTGCAGGACCAGCAAGACCTGTTGCGCCGCCAGGATGCTGCCCCGGTCGCGCTGGCCTCGGGCCGGGGTGTGCTTGTCGTCGTGCTGTTGTTGTTCCTGCTGGTCTTTTTGCTGGTGGTGTTCAGCGACACGCCCGGCAGCTCGGGCAGCGGCCTGCGCAGCGCGGGCGGCTCGTACGGCGGCTATTCCAGCGGGGGCAGCCACAAATGACATTGCGCTGTCCTCCCTTCTTCGCATCCCCTGTTTGAAAGGACATCCCATGGCCCTCGAATGGCTGCGGCCTGCCGCATTTTTTGGCTCCATCCTCTACGCGCTGATTGGCGTGGTCGTGTTCCTGATCTGCTTCATCGTCATCGACAAGCTCACGCCCTACGACCTCTGGCGCGAGATTGTCGAAAAGCAAAACCGCGCCCTGGCCGTTGTTGTCGCGGCCATGTGCCTGGGCATCAGCCTGATCGTGGCGGCGGCGATTCATGGGGGGTGATACGGCGCCGCCCCCCCGCCCCATCGACATCGCCCTGCTCGCCAGCGTGTTCGTGGTGGCGGCTTGCGGGCTGCTGTACGAGCTGGCGGCGGGGGCGCTGGCCTCGTATTTGCTGGGGGATTCGGTGCTGCAGTTCAGCACCGTGATTGGCACTTATTTGTTCGCGATGGGGGTGGGGTCTTGGCTGTCGCGCTACTTTGAGCGGCAGTTGCCGGCGCATTTTTTGCGCATTGAGCTGCTGGTGGCCCTGGTGGGCGGCACGCTGCCGGCGCTGCTGTTCATCGCCCATGCCTATGTGCCGGGGGCCTTCCGGGGGCTGCTGTACGGGCTGGTGCTGCTGGTGGGCACGCTGGTGGGGCTGGAGATTCCGCTGGTCATGCGCATCTTGAAGCGCCAGGTGGCGCTCAAGGACCTGGTGTCGCAGGTGCTCACCTTTGACTATTTGGGGGCGCTGGCGGTGTCGCTGGCGTTTCCGCTGCTGCTGGTGCCGCACCTGGGGCTGGTGCGCACGGGTCTGTTGTTTGGCCTGATGAACGCGGCGGTGGCGCTGTGGGCGGTGTGGCTGTTCCGGCACGAGTTGCGCCACCGGGGGGCGCACCTGCTGGCCTGCGTTGGCGTGCTGGGCGTGCTGCTGGCGGGCCTGTGGGGGGCGGAGGCGCTCACCCGTCTGGCCGAGGACAAGTTCTACCAGGACCGCATCGTCTTCACCGCCAGCTCGCCCTACCAGCGCATCGTGGTGACCGCGGGGCGGGCGGGCCACCGCCTGTACCTGAACGGCAACTTGCAGTTCGCCGAGCGCGACGAGTACCGCTACCACGAAGCCCTGGTCCATCCGGCGATGGCCGCGCACGGTGCCCCCAGGCGGGTGGCGGTGCTGGGCGGCGGCGACGGCATGGCGGTGCGCGAAATCCTCAAATACCCCAGCGTGGAATCGGTCACGCTGGTGGAGCTGGACCCGGAGATGACCCGGCTGTTTGCCGAAAACCCGACGCTGGCGCGGCTCAACGGCCAGGCCCTGCATTCGCCCAAGCTGAAGGTGGTGAACACCGATGCCTTCCAGTGGCTGCAGGATGCGGCAGGGGCAGACGACACCTACGACGTGATCGTGGTGGACTTTCCCGACCCGACCAACTTCGCGGTCGGCAAGCTCTACACGAACAGCTTTTATGCCTTGCTGGACCGGCGCCTGGCCGCCAGCGGCTACGCGGTGGTGCAGACCACTTCGCCGCTGGTGGCGCGCCAGAGCTTCTGGACCGTGGTGCAGACCCTCGAATCGGTGGGCCTGCGCACGGCACCCTACCACGCCCATGTGCCCAGTTTTGGAGAATGGGGCTTTGTGCTGGCCAGCCGCCGCCCCTGGCGCCTGCCCGTGCCAGGGGCCCTGCCGCCGGGGCTGCGCTTTGTCGATGCGGCCACGCTGCCCACCTTGTTCGACTTTCCCCCCGACATGGCGCGGGTGCCGGCGGCGGTCAACCGCTTGTCCAACCAAGCCCTGGTGCAGGTCTATGCCCAGGAATGGGGCGCGCTCACCCCCTGAAACTTGCACCCTGCGGTGCGGCTTTGTCACAATCCCGGCCCATGTCCAGCGCCTTTTTTACTTCTGATGTGCCCTTTGACTGGGCGCTGATGCGCCAGCACGACCCCTGGCTGGTGCTGCTGTCGGTGGTGGTGTCGGTGCTGGCTTCTGGCATGGCGATGCACCTTGCTGCGCTGGCGGGTCGCATCCACAGCCCGTGGCAACGCCAGGCGACGGTAGGGGTGGGCGCCCTGTCGCTGGGCAGTGGTGTCTGGGCCATGCATTTCATTGGAATGTTGGCCTTTCCCTTGTGCGCCACGGGCCGTTTTGACCTCCAGCTCACCGTGGTGTCCATGGTGCCCAGCACCGTCGCTTCCTGGCTGGCGCTGACCCTCCTGGCCCGGCCTCGGCTGGGGGTGGGCACTTTGCTCGGTGGTGGGGTGCTGGTGGGGGCGGGCATCGGGGTCATGCACTACGTCGGGATGATGGCGGCCGAGCTGGCCCCCCTGGTCCACTACGACCCCGTCTGGTTCGCGCTGTCGATCGGCGTGGCGGTCCTGTTGGCCGTGCTCGCGCTGTGGATCCGGCTGGGCCTGCAATCCCATGCGCAGCGGCATCCCTGGGGGGTGACCCTGCTGGCCGGCGGGGTGATGGGCTGCGCGATTGCCGGCATGCACTACACCGGCATGGCGGCTGTGCGCCTCCAAGGGCCCGTGCCCCTCGAGGCCTTGGGCCAGAACCACCAGGCGCCGCTGGCCCTGGGCATCGCCGCCGTGGCCCTGCTGGTGGGCCTGCTGGTGATGGCGCTCAACCTCATGCTGCGCTTTCGGGAGCTGTTCCGCACCGCCCAGGGCAATGAGCTGCGCCTGCGCGCCATGGTGGACACGGCGGCGGAGGGCATCGTCATGATCGATGCGCAGGGGACCGTGCAGCTCTACAGCGGCGCCGCGCAGCGGCTGCTGGGCTGGTCGGCCGAGGACATGCTGGGCCAGTCCATCGACCGCCTGATTCCCGAGCCCCACCGTGCGCGGCACGACGGGTACATCCGCCAGTTCCTGCAGACGGGAGAGTCCCCCATCATCGGTTCGGGGCGCGAGATCCAGGCCCTGCACAAGGATGGACGCCTGGTGCCGATCTTTGTTTCGGTGGGCCAGGTGCGCTTGCCGGGCACGCCCCTGTTCGTGGCCTTCCTGAGCGATCTGTCGCAGCTGCGCGCCATGGAGCAGCAGGAGTTGACGCTGCGCAACGCCAAGGAGCAGGCCGAGACCGTGGCACGGGCCCGCAGTGCCTTTTTGGCGAACATGAGCCATGAGATCCGCACGCCCATGAACGCCGTGCTGGGTTTTACCGAGGCCGTGCTGGACACCCCGCTGACCGCCACCCAGCGCCGCCACCTGGAGCTGGCGCAGCAGGCGGCGCGCACGCTGTTGCGCCTGCTCAACGACATCCTGGACACGTCCAAGCTCGACAAGGGGGCGGTGGAGCTGGAGGTGGCCGACTTCGCACCCCATGCGGTCTGGGTGCAGGTACTGGCCTCGCTGCAGATCGCTGCCGACCGCAAGGGCCTGCGCCTGCACCTGGACGAAGGCCCAGAGGTCCCCCCCTTCCTGCGGGGCGATGCGCTGCGGCTGCAGCAGATCGTGTTGAACCTGTTGGGCAATGCCATCAAGTTTACCGAGCACGGCAGCGTGGTCCTGCAGGTGCGCTATGCCCAGGGGCAGCTGCAAATTGCCGTGATCGACACCGGCATCGGCATCCCGGCGGACAAGCTGGAGCACATCTTCGACCCCTTCTCGCAGGCCGATGCCTCCACCACCCGCCGCTACGGCGGCACCGGCCTGGGCACCACGATTGCGCGCCAGCTGGCCGAGCTGATGGGCGGCACGATCGCCGTGCAGAGCACGGTAGGGCAGGGCAGCACCTTCACCGTGGCCCTGCCGTTGCCCGAGGGGGATCCTGTGGTCCCCGTGGCCCATGAAGAACTGCCCGCCCTGCCGCCCCTGCGCATCCTGGTCGCCGACGATGTGCCGGACAACCTGGAACTGTTGCAGCTGTGCCTGGCTCCCGGCGGCCACCAGCTGACCCTGGCCCACAACGGCCAGGAAGCCTTGAACGCCTACTGCGCAGGCCGCTTTGATGTGGTGCTGATGGACTTGCAAATGCCCGGCATGGACGGGCTGGACGCGTCCCGCCACATCCGTGCCTGGGAGCTGGCCCAGCACCGGCCCCGCGTCCCCATCATTGCCCTCACGGCCAGCGTCCTGGAGAAGGACCGGGACAGCACGGTCGAGGCCGGCATGGATGGTTTTGCCATCAAGCCCCTGGAGCCCCGTCGCCTGTTTGGCGAGATTGCCCGGGTGCTGGGCCGCCCCTCCGTGGCCCCTGCCCCGCTGCCGTCCACCCCCAGTCCGCCGCCAGTGCCCGCGCCAGCACCAGCGCGGGTCCCTGCCCCGGCGCTGGTTCCACCGCAGGGCGCTGCTTCGCCCGTGCTGGACTGGGCGCGGGGCATGGCCCTCTGGGGTGAGGCCCCCCGGCTCGCCCAGGGCATCCAGCGCCTGCTGGACGATGCGACCGTGGCCCTCGCACGCTGGACCGAGGCCGCCGACCCGCCTGCGCTGCCAGCGCTGGCCGCCGAGGCCCACCGCCTGCGCGGTGTGGCAGGCAACCTGGGGCTGGATGCCTTGCACGCACTGTGGGAGTCCATCGAGGACACGGCCCGCGCCGAGGCCCCCGAGCGTGTCCAGGCCCTGCTGCGCCAAGTGCCCCCTGCGCTGCAGGCCGCGCACGCCGCCCTGGTCCAGGCCTATCCCCAGGCCCCAGTGGGCCAGGCAGTCCCCCCGCCTGTCGGACCGCAGGCCCTGGCGTTGGACGCCGACCAGCAAGCCCAGGTCCAGCGGGCCATCGACCACCTGGCCCGCGCCCTGGCCGACGGTGAATGGGTGCAGGCCCCCGTGGATATCCTGGTGCGCCTGCTGCCCCCTGCGGACATGGCCCCCCTGCTGGAAGCGCTGGACGCCTTTGATTTCGACCAGGCGCAGCAGCGCCTGCATGCATTGCGCGCCCACCACCTGGGCGCCCCCAAGGAGACCGCGCCATGAATGGCCAGCCCGACACCCGGCCCCGCATCCTGTTGGTCGATGACCAGGTCACCAACCTGCAGGTGCTGCGCCACATCCTGCAGGCCGACTACCGCCTGCTCATTGCCACCGACGGGCCCCGCGCCCTGCAGATCGCCCGCCAGCAACGGCCCGACCTGATCTTGCAGGACATCATGATGCCGGGCATGGACGGTTACGAGGTCTGCCGCGCCCTCAAACAGGACCCGCAGACGGCGCACATCCCACTGATTTTCGTGACCGCCCTGAGCGATGCCCGGGACGAGGCCCAGGGCTTTGACGCGGGTGCGGTGGACTACATCACCAAGCCCGTCAGCCCGCCCATCGTGCGCGCCCGGGTGCGCACCCACCTGTCGCTGGTCAGTGCCGCCGAGCTGCGCGACACCCGGCTGCAGATCGTGCGCACCCTGGGCCGCGCGGCGGAATACCGCGACAACGAGACCGGCATGCACGTCATCCGCATGAGCTACTTTGCCCATCACCTGGCGCTGGCGGCGGGTTTTGATGCGGCCCGGGCGGAAGACATGCTCAACGCTGCGCCCATGCACGATGTCGGCAAGATCGGCATCCCCGACCAGGTCCTGCTCAAGCCTGGCCCTTACGACGAAGCCGAGTGGGCCATCATGCGCCGCCACCCTGAAATGGGGGCGCAGATCATTGGCGAGCACCCCTCCGGCGTGCTGCGGCTCGCCCGCAGCATTGCCCTGACCCACCATGAAAAGTGGGATGGCAGTGGTTACCCCTATGGTCTGGCCGGCGAGGCCATCCCCATCGAAGGCCGCATCGTCGCGCTGGCCGATGTGTTCGATGCGCTGACCGCCACCCGCCCCTACAAGAAGGCCTGGGCCGTGGAAGAGGCGCTGGCGCACATTGCCGCCCAGGCGGGCAAGCATTTCGATCCCACCCTGGTGCCCCTGTTCCTGGCCTTGGAGCCCCAGCTGCGCGCCATCCGCGCCCAATGGGCGGATTGATCCACCCCTCGCGCCGCGGCTTCCTGGCCACGCTGACCGGCGCGGGAGGCCTGGCCGCTTGCACCCCGGCCTCGCGCCCGCTGCGCGGTGGCTTCCACGAAGACCAGGCCCTGGCGCGCGGCCATGCCCTGCGCGAGCGGCTCGCGCGTGGTGACTTGCCCACGCCGGACCGCCACCGGCGTGCCCGCGTCCTCATCGTCGGTGGGGGCGTGGCCGGTCTGGCCGCCGCCCGGGCGCTGCGCCTGCGCGGTATGGACGACTTTGCCTTGCTGGAGCTGGCCGACATGCCCGGTGGCAACAGCCGGGGCACCCAGGTCGGCGGGCTGGCTTGCCCGTTTGCGGCGCACTACCTGCCCGTGCCCGGCGATGCCGCCCCCGAGGTCCAGGACTGGCTCGAAGAACTGGGCCTGCGCCAGCGCGTGGCCGGCCGCTGGCGCTACGACGAGCGCCACCTCTGCCACAGCCCGCAGGAGCGCCTGTTTTTGGACGGCCATTGGCAGGACGGCCTGTTGCCCATCGAAGGCGTGGGCCCCGCCACGCTGGCCCAGTACCAGCGCTTTGCCGCCCGCGTCGCCGACATGGCCCGCGCCGCCCCGTTCGTGCTGCCCGTCTGCCGTGCCTGGGGGCGTGGCCAGGGACCGACGCCGCTGCACCTGGCGCTGGACGCCCAACCCTTCGCCACCTGGCTGGACCGAGAGGGCTTTCATGATTCCCACCTGCGCTGGTACCTGGACTACGCCTGCCGCGACGACTACGGTGCCGGCAGCGCCCAGGTCTCGGCCTGGGCCGGGCTGCACTACTTTGCCAGCCGCCACGGCTTCCATGCGCCGGGCGAAGGCCCGCAGGACGCCGAGCGCGACGCAGTCCTGACCTGGCCCGAAGGCAATGGCTGGCTGGCCGAGCGCCTGGCCGCGCCGCTGCGCGAACGGGGCCAACTGCACCTGGGCCGCAGCGTCTGGCGTGTGGCCGAGGGCCGCCACGGCGTGACCGTCCATGCCCTGGACCACGCCACCGGCCAGGTCGAGTGCTGGGAGTCCGCGCACGCCATCGTCGCGCTGCCGGTCTTTGTCGCCGCCCGCGTGGTGCAGAACCCCCCCGGTTTCCTGCGTGCCGCGGCCCAGCGCCTGGCCTGGTCGCCCTGGCTGCTGACGCACCTGCACCTGGATGCCCCGCTGCAGGACCGCCCCGGCGCCGCGCCCGCCTGGGACAACGTGCTCTACGCCGACCCCACGCCCGGCGGCCTGGGCTACGTCGATGCCGGTCACCAGCGCCTGGACCCCCGCGCCCTGGCCACCTCCCCCACGGTGCTGAGCTACTACCAGGCCCTGGGCGACCTGCCCAACGCCCGCGCCCAGCTCTTGTCCCGCCCCTGGACCCACTGGGCCGAGGCCGTGCTGGCCGCGCTGGCGAGGCCCCACCCCGACCTGCGCGAGCGCTTGCGTGAAGTCGCCGTCATCCGCCACGGCCACGCCATGGCCCAGCCCCGGCCCGGGCAACTGGGCTTATTGAGCCAAATCAGCCTCCAGGCCAATAGGAATCAGCGGTACGTGCTATTGAATGGGGAGCGTACTGCACTGGCCGCACCCCCCGCCACCCCCCGCCTGCGCTTCGCCCATGCCGACTGGTCGGGCTATTCGGTCTTTGAAGAAGCCTTTACCCGGGGGCACCATGCGGGGCTGGCCACCGCCACGGGCTAGCAAGCGCCGGGTACGCCGGGGCGTGGGTGCTCAAGACCCTGTGGCGCGCTCTCGGGCACGCCGCTGTCCCAGCGCCCGGTCCACGAAGTCCAGGCGGTCCTGGCCCCAGAAGCGTTCGCCGTCCAGCACATAGATGGGGGCGCCGAAGATGCCGAGTTGCACGGCCTCGGCGCTGTTCGCCTGGTAGGCGGCCTGGGTGGCGGGGGCCTGCTCCAGCGCGTGCAGCGCCGCGCCGTCGTAGCCGGCGGCGTTGGCGATCGCGATGCGCTCGGCGGCGTCGGCGGTGTTGCGCTCCTCGGCCCACAGCGCCCGCAGCAGCGCGTGCGACAGGGCCTGCGCGTCCAGGCCCTGCAGCTGGGCGGCGATCACCATCCAGCCGGGGTATTTGTTCCAGTTCGGGTCCTCGGGCACGCCCTGCGGGTAGAACGCGGGTGTCAGGTTCAAGGGCATGCCCAGGTAGTCACGCCAGCGGGACAGCTCCAGCGCGTGGTAGCTTCGGCGGGCTTCGGGCCGGGTCTTGAGCGGGATGCCCCCCGTCTGTGGCACCACGGCCTGGAAGTCGTAGGGCTTGAAAGTCAGGCGGGCGCCGTGGCGCCGCACGATGTCCTGCAGCTTGGGGCCCGCAAAATAGGCCCAGGGCGAGGAGAGGCTGTAGAAGCAGTCGATCTGAAGCATGTTCCCATTATCCCCACCCATGTCTGCCGTGTTGAACGATTCCCTGCCCCCGGTTCCCGCGCAAGCCCTGGCGTCCTTTCGCGATGCCGAGGCCTTGGCGGCCTTGCGCGAGCAAGCACTCCTCCAACTTGCCCAGCTGAACTACCCCGCCCCCGACTGGGTGGCACCGCCGCCGGACGACGGCCTCCTGGACGTGCTGGTCGTGGGCGCGGGCATGTGTGGCCAGACCGTGGGCTTCGGCCTGCTGCGCGAGGGGGTGCGCCGCATCCGCGTGGTCGATGCCGCGCCGCGGGGCGAGGAGGGCCCCTGGGCCACCTTTGCCCGCATGCTGACCCTGCGCAGCCCCAAGCAGCTCACCGGCCCCGACCTGGGCGTGCCCGCGCTCACCTTCCGCGCCTGGTACGAGGCCCAGCACGGCGTGGGCGAGGCGGGGCGCCACCCCGGCAGCCCGGGCTGGGCGGGCCTGCACAAGGTGGGCCGCATCGACTGGCGCGACTACCTGCTGTGGGTGCGCGACACCGTGGGCCTGCGGGTGGACAACGGCGTGCGGCTGCAGGCCCTGCACGATGGGCCGGGCTGGATCGGCGCCGAATTGCAGGGCCCCCAGGGCCTGGAAACCGTGCGCGCCCGCAATGTGGTGCTGGCGCTGGGCCGCGAGGGCAGCGGCGCGCCGCGCTGGCCGCGCTACCCCTCGCTCTCGCCGGCCGATCCGCTGGCCCGGGGCCGGGTGTTCCATTCGGCCGATGCCATTCCCTTCGAGGCCTTGCGCGGTCTGCACCTCGGGGTGCTGGGCGCCGGGGCTTCCGCCTTCGACAACGCAGCCTGCGCGCTGGAGGCCGGCGCCCGGGTGACGCAGTTCGCGCGCCGCCCGGTGCTGCCCCAGGTCAACAAGAGCAAGGCGGCCTCGTCCCCGGGGTTCCTGCGCGGCTTCCAGGCGCTGGACGATGCGCGCAAATGGCGCTTCTACACCTACATCTTCGACGAGCAGGTTCCCCCGCCCTGGGAGACCGTGCGCCGCTGTGATGCGCACGCGGCCTTTGCCCTGCAACTGGGCCAGACCTGGCTGGACGTGCGGCCCCATGCCACGGGCGTGCAGGTGCAGACCCCGCAGGGCGTGCAGGATTTCGATGCCGTGGTGTTTGGCACCGGCTTTGACGTGAACCTGCTCGACCGCCCCGAAATCGCCCGCTACACCGCCGACATCGACACCTGGGCCCGCCATGTGCCCGAGGAGGAGGCCCGCAGCCACCCCGAGCCGGCGCGCTTTCCCTACCTGGGGCCGGGCTTTGCGCTGCGCAGCGCCAGCGGCCGGCATGCCCAGGCGCTGTCGCGCATCCACCTGTTCAATTGGGGCGCCACGCTGAGCCACGCGGCCCTGGGCAGCGACATTCCCGGGCTGCAGATCGGCACCCAGCGCCTGGTGCAGGCCCTGGTGAGCGACCTCTTCGTCGAAGGCGCCGACCGGCATTGGCAGGCCCTGCAGGCCCATGCGGAGCCCGAGCTGCTGCACACCCGCTGGTACCAGCCGCCCCCGGGCTGAGCCCGCCGCGCGCTCAGTCCAGCGTGATGTTCGCGGCCTTGACCACTTCGGCCCACTTTTGGCGGTTGGCCTTCACGGTGGCGCGGAACTGCTCGGGCGACTCGGTGCGCACGCTGTTGCCCGCGCTTTCCAGCTTGGCGCGCACCTCTGGCGTTTCCAGCACGGTCTTGAGGGCGCTGTTGAGTTTGGCCACCACCTTGGGGTCGGTGCCCTTGGGGGCGAACAGCCCGAACCAGATCGAACTGTCGAAGCCCTTGGCGCCGGGCAGGCCGCTTTCGGCGATGGTGGGCACCTCGCTGATCGCGGGCACGCGCTTGGCCGTGGTCACGCCCAGCAGGCGCACCTTGTCGGCCTTGTAGTGGCTGAGCACGG
The DNA here is from genome assembly GCA_964480105.1 of uncultured Burkholderiaceae bacterium. GTDB lineage: Bacteria > Pseudomonadota > Gammaproteobacteria > Burkholderiales > Burkholderiaceae_C > CAYZPX01. Next base: position 17,300 of record CAYZPX010000014.1, read on the forward strand.
TTTGCACCTGGTTCATGATGCAGCAGGTCTCGCCCTTGAGCACGGCGGTGATGGCCTCGGGGCCGCCCTTGTAGGGCACGTGCACCATGTTCAGCCCGAGGCGGGCGTTGAACTCGGCAAAGGCCATGTGCGTGCCGGTGCCGTTGCCGGTGGACGCGAAGTTGTACTTGCCAGGGTTGGCTTTGACCGTGTCCACGAATTCCTTGAGCGTCCTGACGTTGATCACCTCGGGGTTGATGGTCAGCACGTTCGACACGTCCAAGAGCGGCGCCACGGGCACGAAGTCGGCCTCGACGTCGAAGGGCAGCTTCTTGTACAGCGCGGCGTTGCTGCCGTGCGTGGCAGCGGTGCCGAACACCAGGGTGTAGCCATCGGGCCTGGCGCGGGCCACGAAGTCGCTGGCGATGTTGCCGGCGGCGCCGGGCTTGTAGTCGATCACCACCGGCTGGCCCAGGGCCTTACCCAGGGGCTCCTGCACATGGCGGGCGACCACGTCCACGCCCGAGCCGGCGGGAAACGTCATCACGAAGGTGATGGGTTGCTGGGGCCAGTCGCCCGTCTGGGCCAGGCTGGCCAGGGAGATCAGGCTGCCACCGGCCGCCAGCAGGGAGGCCGCGAACAGGCGGCGGGTGAATCCAGGGGTCATCAAAAACTCCACGGCGCCCAGGGCGCGAAACAGGTCAGGCAATGCGGCATTGTGGCCAAGGGCACATGCCTGCCTGGCACTTTGCTTATAACCGCCGTGGCCTGGGTGCTGTTTTGCGCGTCAGAGCAATCTGCTTGGGCTGTGCGTGCTATGGAATTTGCCGATCTTGCGGGCGGTGGACCTGGTGTTTGGGCGGTGCGTTATGCTGGGGCAACCCTGTGCTGGCGCTGGACCGCTGGCGGATTTTGGTGCCAGAACCATGAGCATGAACCCCTTGAACCCCTCCGTGCCCGCCGCCAGCGGGCCTGCCGACCTGCCGCCCGCGGAACGGGGCCCCATCTACCTGCCCGCCGACGCCGAGCTGCGCCATGTGCTGCACAACGAGGTCCACGCCCGGCCCCCGGCGCGCATCGCGTTGCCGGCCCTGGTCGTTTCCATCGCGGTGCTGCACGAGGGCGTACACCGCGACGAGGAGTGCGAGCACCTGCGCCGCCTGCCGGGCCAGCAGCACCTGGGGCCTGCCGACCTGGGCGGCAGTTTCCTGCGCCTGCATTACCCCCAGCACACGGTGAACTGGGAGCGCCACGGAGAGTTCACCCGCTACACCATCGTGCAACACCTGTCCGAGGCCGCGCTGCCGCCGCCCCAAGGCCTGCAGGACCCGCACAGCCAGGACTGGCTGGACCTGCTGGCCGTCTCGCCCGAGTGGCTGCGCGACATTCCCGGGCGCACCATCGCCGCGGTCCAGCTGCTGATGCGCACGGGCGACGTCAGCGATCCCGTCGCCGCGCTGGCCCATGCGCGCCAGTGGCTGGGGGAGGGGCCCGTGCTGGCCTCCATGACGGGCACGCGCGGGCATTCGCTGGCCACCTCCGACCTGCGGCTGCAGGCCAATGGCTTTGAACGCATGGTGGTGCTGGCCGCCCCCGGCACCAGCGAAGGGCGGGCGGGCCGCATCTCGCAGCGCCTGCTGGAGGTCGAGACCTACCGGATGATGGCCCTGCGCGGCCTGCCGGTGGCCAAGGCCCTGGGGCCCCTGTTGTCCCGCACCGAGACCGAGCTGGCCCAGATCACCAGCCAGATCGAGCAGGGCGGGCACTCCGACAAGGCCCTGCTGCAGCGCCTGGCCGGGCTGGCCGCCGAGGTGGAAAAGGCCACGGCCCGCCACGCCTACCGCTTCTCGGCCACGCAGGCCTACCACGCCATCGTGCAGCAGCGCATTGCCGAGTTGCGCGAAAGCCCGGTGCCGGGCACCCAGACCCTGGGCGTGTTCATGAACCGGCGGCTGTCGCCGGCGATCATGACCGTACACGCCACGGCCCAGCGGCTGGCCTCGCTGTCGGGGCGGGTCACCCGCACCACGGCCCTGCTGCGCACCCAGGTGGACATTGCCACCGAGGCCCAGAACCAGGAGCTGCTGGCCAAGCTGCAGCGCGGTCAGGCCCTGCAGCTGCGCCTGCAAAGCACGGTCGAAGGCCTGTCGATCGCGGCCATCTCGTATTACGTGGTGAGCCTGTTGCTCTACCTGGGCAAGGCGGGCAAGGCGGCGGGCTTGCCCATCCACCCTGAGTTGGCGGCGGGCGCGCTGATTCCGCTGGTGGTGTGGGCCGTGTGGCGCACCACCCAGCGCATCCACCAGAAGCTCCACGCCGAAGACGTGATGCATTGAGGCGCTCGGCTGTCATGCGGCCGACCCACTGGTGCGCAACGATGTCCCTCTGTCGATTTTTTCAAGGAGAACGATGATGCAAGCGAACGTTGGTGGTATCGACCGCATCCTGCGGATTGCCGCGGGCCTGATCCTGATCGCCCTCGCGGCGACTGGCACCGTGGGCTGGTGGGGCTGGCTGGGCATCGTTCCGCTGGCCACCGGGGTGTTCCGCTTCTGTCCGGCCTACCCGCTGCTGGGCATCAACAGCTGCGGCACCCGCAAGCCTTGAGTCCTCCGGGTCTTCCAGGCTGGCGCGGGTGTTCAGCATTTTCTGAATCCACGCCAGGGGGATCCAGCAGTAGGTGCTACTGAGAAAAGCGCCCCGCTCGGTGCGGGGCGCTTCGTCTTGCTAACTCATGGTGGCGGGTCTGCGGCTGCAGGGGCTCAGGGCAGGGCCACGCCGGCCTTGCTGACCACCTTCTGGTGGGAATAGTCGCCGGCCGCTGGGCGGCTGATCGTGCCCTTGGCCTGCACATAGTCCACGAAGCTCTGGGTGTAGAGCAGGTAGGTGTTCACGTAGGCGCCGGTCTTGTAGACCGTGCCCAGCGCGGTGTAGCCGTCCTGGCCGGCGGCGACGAAGTCGTTGGTCACCAGCACATAGGTCTTGGCCGGGTCGATGGCCGACCAGGCGCCGGTGGCCTTGTTCTTGACCTGCACATTGCTGAAACGCTGGCCGGCGGGCTTGCTCATGTCCAGATCCCAGCGCAGGCCGGCGGCGTAGGGGTGCGAGCCGCTGGACTGGGCCTTGTCCAGGTGGTTGGCGGTGGCGTCTTCGAGCGCAGCGACCAGCTGGGCACCGGTCAGGTTCATCTCGACCAGCACATTGGTGAAGGGCAGCAGCGTGAAGGCGGTGTTCATGCTGAGCTGGCCCGCCGCGACCGGCACGCGCACGCCACCGGCGTTTTGCAGCGCTACATCGGCACGCTTGCTGGCGCGCAGGAAGGCCTCGGCCACCACCTGGGCGGCATCGCTGCCGCGGGCCAGGGTGTTGGCGGTTTCGCAACCGGCCACGCCGCTGCTGCGGTTGGTGCTCTCGCCAGGCATGCGCACCAGGCACAGGGCTTCGGTGGCCTGGCCGATGGGAATGGCCTTTTGCGCCGCGACCTGGCTGGTGTAGCCCGATAGGGTCTGCGCGGCGGCGGCATCGGCGGTCGTGACCTTGACGGCGGACACCTGGCCCAGCTGGGCTGTCAGCGCCTGGCGCTCGGTGTCCAGCAGCGGTTGCCAGACGCCCGCGCTGTCCTTGCGCTTGTAGTTGTCGCCGATCACCAGCTGCGCCTTGCCGCCGCACTGGGTGACGGCGCCCTGGTCGTTGAACTTCACGTTCATCAGGCCGTAGGCCTTGGCGTATTCCCAGGCCTGGCCGATACAGACGGTTTCGCCGGATTTGTTCTTGACCAGGGTGGGGTAGTCGCCCGAGCTGGTGTTCAGCCCCACGGCGGAGAAGTTGCCCAGCAGGCTGTGCGAGTCGCCGCCGATGATCACGTCCACGTCGCTGAGCTTGGCGGCGATGGCCTTGTCGGCGTCGTAGCCCAGGTGCGACAGCAGCACGATGTGACGCACGCCCTTGGTCTTCAGTTCATCGATCGCCTTTTGCGCGGAGCTGACGTCGTCCAGGAACTGGGTAGTGGCCAGTGGGCGCGAGGAGTTGGTGATCTTCGTGCCGGGCGACAGGCCGATGATGCCCACGTCCACGCCATCGATCTTCTTGATGGTGTAGGGCTGCAGGTAGGGCGTGCCGCCGGTGGGGGCCAGCGCGGTGCCGGCCTGGGGCACGATGTTGGCGGCCACGGTGGCCGTCTTGCAGGCGGCGCCGCCGCCATTGGCCGGCGCGGCCAGGGCATCCAGCAGGCCTTTGAGCGCGGCATCGCCGTCGTCGAACTCGTGGTTGCCGGGCACGAAGGCGTCGAAGCAGATGCTGTTCATCATGCGGGCATCGGCCTGGCCCTTGAAGAAGGTGTAGTACAGCGAGCCGGTGATCGCATCGCCCGCGTGCAGCTTCAGCAGGTTGGGGGTGCCGGCCAGGGACTTGAACACCGCCGTCTGGCGCGCGAAGCCGCCCAGGTCCACCTGCGTGGGCACGCCGCCCAGCGTCAGCTCGGTGTTGGCAAAGGGCTCCAGCTGCGAGTGGTGATCGTTGATATGGGCAATGTTCAGCTCGATGGGCTTGAAGCTGACGCTGGGGCCATCGTCGCCGCCACCGCAGGCGGTCAGGCCCAGGGTCAGGGCGCACAGGGCCGAGAGGGCCAGGGGGCGGAACGGAGCGTTGGGCACGAGGCGAAAGCGCATAGAAATGGCCTGGGTTGAAAAAAAGAATGGCGCAGTGTTGGCCGCCCGTGTGACGGGGGTGTGACAGCCCGGGGAGTCCCGGGTTTGTCCAGCCGTTTGTCATGCCGCCGTCACCAGCGGCCGGCATGCTGCGCGCCATCGTTTTTTCTCTTCCTGATTCTTTATGCGTTCTCCTTCCGCACTTTCCCTGCCCTTGACCCGCATCGCCGCCATCCTGGCCGTGACGGCCAGCGCCTGGGCCGTGCCTGCCTCGGCCCAGCAGGCCTACCCCGCCACCCTGGCCGGCCATGCCGTGCTGCCGGCGCAGACTTTCCTCCCCGCGCCCAAGGACGCGCCCGCCGACCTCAAGGTCAGCGGCAAGTTCACCACCGCCGCCCGCGTCGAGAAGATCGGCAGCGTGGAAGGCCAATCGGTGGGCCGTCCCACCGGCGTGTCGCTGCCCTTCCAGGGCCAGCCGGTGCAAGGCCACTCCGGCATCCAGCGCATGGCCGACGGCAGCTTCTGGGTCCTGACCGACAACGGCGCCGGCAACAAGGCCAACTCGCCCGACTTCATGCTGTTCTTGAACCACTACCAAGTGGATTTCAAGACCGGCAAGTTCCAGCGCCTCAAGACGGTTTTCCTGCACGACCCCGACAAGAAGGTGCCGTTTCGCATCGTCCACGAAGGCACCAAGCAGCGTTACCTGACGGGCTCGGACTTCGATCTGGAAAGCTTCCAGATCATTGGTGACACCTTGTGGATCGGCGAAGAATTTGGCCCCTTCCTGATCAAGGCCGACCTCCAGGGCAAGGTGCTGGCCGTGTTCGAGACCCAGGTCGATGGCAAGCCCGTGCGCTCGCCCGACCACCCGGCCGTGCGCACCCCTGCCGTGCCTGGCGGCGAGGTCAAGTTCCAGGTGCCGCGCTCCAAGGGCTTCGAGGGCATGGCCGCGTCCAAGGACGGCCGCAAGCTCTACCCGATGTTCGAGGGCGCGCTGTGGAACGAGGCCACCCAGTCCCTGGAGACCCTGCCCAATGGCAAGACCTACCTGCGCGTGATGGAGTTCGACGTGCCCACCGAGCAGTGGACCGGCCGCCACTGGAAATACCCGCTGGAAGCCAAGCACCATGCGATTGGCGACTTCAACATGCTGGATGCCACCACCGCGCTGGTGATCGAGCGCGACAACGGCGAAGGCACGCCCGACAAGGCCTGCCCCGCGGGCGAGAAGCGGGCCGATTGCTTCCACGACCTGCCCCAGTTCAAGCGCGTCTACAAGATCGAGATGAACGAGGCCAACGTGGGCGGCGAGGTCCGCAAGATCGGCTACATCGACCTGCTGAACCTCCAGGACCCGAACCAGCGTTCGCGCAAGCCGCTCACCAACGGCGTGCTGGCCTTCCCCTTCTTCACGATCGAGAACGTGGACCGCGTGGACGACAAGCACATCGTGGTCGGCAACGACAACAACCTGCCGTTCAGCAGCAGCCGCGACCCGAACAAGGCCGACGACAACGAACTGGTGCTGATCGAGGCCGAGGCCCTGCTCAAGGCGAAGTAAAAAACCACCATCCAATTGGCCTCCAGGCCAATGGATACCAGCGGTGTTAGCTCTTATTTTGAGAGCGACAGCTGCGCGGCCAGTGCCACGTATTCCGCCACGGGCACTTCCTCGGCGCGGCGCTGGGTGTCGAAGGCGCCGCTGTGGCCTTGCTCTTCCAGCCAGCGGCCCAGGGTGTGGCGCAGCAGCTTGCGGCGCT
>CAYZPX010000015.1:0-22781 GCA_964480105.1 uncultured Burkholderiaceae bacterium
AATTCTACACCGCTTTTTCAGTCAAAAACCAAATCAGCGAAAATTTCTTCAAGACTACCGCACAACCAACACTAATCAACCACCTGGATCAACCAGCCGCCGTGCAGCGAAGCCCTCTACTATAACAGCGTTTCCCGTCCAAAGGAAGACATTTGGGGAAATTTCGCTTCAGAACGTGAAGCCAGACTCTTCAGATGCAGAACGCAAAAAAATAAAGCGGCCTTACGGCCGCTTGCTGAGTGTGAGTACATCTCACACAGCAGATCACAGGGCAAAGGCCGTCACCTGCACGCACACATGTATATAGACAACGGGGGGAAGCGCCTCAGCGTGAAACGTTCAACAGTTCGACATCGAACTTGAGGGTGGCATTGGGCGGAATGACGCCACCGGCACCACGGGCACCATAGCCAAGGCTGGCAGGGATGATCAATGTACGCTGGCCGCCAATTTTCATGCCCTGCACCCCCTCATCCCAGCCCTTGATCACCATGCCGGCGCCCAAAGCAAAGATGAAAGGGTCATTGCGGTCACGGCTAGAGTCGAACTTGGCGCCCTGCTCGCCGTTCTCATAAAGCCAGCCGGTGTAATGGACTGCGACGTGGGCGCCGGCGCGTGCCTCAACGCCATCGCCTACGGCAGTGTCTTCGTATTGCAAGCCTGAGGCCGTTGTGGTGAAAGCCATGGTGTCTTCTTTCGTGAAAGGGGGTTGCTGTTGTGTTGGTCTGTGTAAAAAGGCGTAGCCCAGCCAACTTGGTGGCTATGGGACTCAGGCTTTGGCGCGTTGGTTAGACCAGCGGCTGGCAAAAGCCTGTAAGTCGGCAATGCGCTTAAGAAAGTCCAATCCGGCTGCAGTCAAGACGTAGCCCTCGCTGCCGTGGTCCAACAGACCGGCTTCGCGCAACTCCTTGATGCGTGTGTTCAAGGTGTTGGGGGTAATGCCACCCACACTGTCCTGGAGCAAACGGAAGGTCTGTGGATGGCCATCGCGAAGCGCCCAGAGGACACGCAAGGCATAGCGGCATTCCAGCCGTTCAAACAATTGGTAGATGGCAGCGTTTTCTTTGGCGCTCATGAATGGTTCTCCTTGCGCAGTTTTTTGGTGCAGGCGGCATGTCGTGCCACCCACAAAAGCTCGCTTGCGACTATAGCGCGGAACCTGGATTGCTACAAGTTTGGTAGCTTTTAGCGCTCAGCCCATCGGGCTGCAGCCATCTTTCTTTATAAGATTCGCTCACCTTCTGGTGTGCCTTTGGGACGAAATGGCAGCCAAAGCAGGCGGCTTACAATCCTGAGCCTACTGCCCCTTCGGGGGCCTCTTTTTTGCAGGTGCTGCACGAAGTCCCATGGGCTCCATGGACCGCAGCCTTGCACTCCTCCCCATACGCCTTGCCTTTCGACTTTCCATGGTCACTTACCAACTCACCACCACCCTGATGGGCCTTGGCTTGGCGGGAGCCATCCTGTGGCTGGTGCGCCGCGACCGGCTGTACCTTCTGCACGGCCTGTTTTGGGTGCTTGTGGCCGCAGCCGCAGCAGTGCTCGGCGCATGGCCTGGGATGATTGACCGACTGGCACACCTGGTCGGCATCAATTACCCGCCAGCCTTTCTGCTGCTGGGGGCTGTGGTCATCTTGTACCTCAAGGCCCTGCACAGCGACATGGTCAACACCCGCATCGAGCGGGACGTCCGACGCCTGAACCAGCGCATTGCCTTGCTGGAACTCGACCTGGAATCCCAAGGGCGTACCGTGCCGCCGCACACCCCATGACACGAAGACCCCTTGCCCTCGCGATGGGAAACCTCCCCTGAACCCTGCCTGTTTGTTGCAATGACCGAACTTCTCCCCGTCATCCTCTGTGGGGGCTCCGGCACCCGGCTGTGGCCCTTGTCGCGCGAAACCTATCCCAAGCAGTTCCTGAGCCTGGCAGGCGAGCAGACCATGCTGCAGGATACCGCCCTGCGCCTGCAAGGACTGCCCGCCAACGTACCCCTGGCACCCGCCCCCATCCTGGTCTGCAACGCCGAACACCGCTTCCTGGCCGCAGGCCAACTGGCAGCCATCGGCATCCACCAACCGCAGATCGTTCTGGAGCCCACCGGACGCAACACCGCGCCGGCCCTGACGCTGGCGGCACTGCAGGCCACCGCCCACGGCAGCGACCCCCTGCTGCTGGCCATGCCCGCCGACCATGTCGTGACCGACCGCCCTGCACTGCACGCCGCCGTCGCCCAGGCCCATGCGGTGGCGAGCGCAGGGGCGATGGTCACGTTCGGCATCGTGCCCAACCGCCCTGAAACCGGCTATGGCTACATCCAGCGCGGCGCCGCGCAAAACCACGGCGCCTACGCGATCGCCAGTTTTGCCGAGAAGCCCGACGCTGCCACCGCCCAGCGCTACCTGGACTCGGGCGACTACCTGTGGAACGCCGGACTGTTCCTGGTGCGTGCCAGCGTCTGGCTCCAGGCGATGGGGGCCTGCCGCCCCGACATCCTGGCGGCCTGCGAAAGCGCCATGCAGCACGCCGTGCGCGACCTGGACTTCATCCGCCCCGACACCGCGGCCTTCCAGGCCTGCCCGTCCGACTCCATTGACTACGCCGTCATGGAACGCCTGCCCCAGCGCACCGACCTGGGCATTACCGCCTGCGTGGTGCCGCTGCAGGCCGGCTGGTCCGACCTGGGCGCCTGGGATGCGCTGTGGGACGTGCTGCCCCACGACGCCAACGGCAACGCCACCGTGGGCGATGCCGTCCTGCACGACTCGCACGACTCCCTGCTGATGGGCCACAGCCGCCTGGTGGCGGGCGTGGGGCTGAACCACATCGTGGTGGTCGAAACGCCCGATGCCGTGCTGGTCGCCGACAAGCGACAGACGCAGAACGTCAAGCACATCGTCGCCCAGCTCAAGGCCCAGGGCCACCAGTTGGCCAACAGCCACCGCAAGGTCCATCGACCCTGGGGCTGGTACGACAGCATCGACAGCGGCGAGCGCTTCCAGGTCAAGCGCATCGTGGTGAACCCCGGCGCCAGCCTCAGCCTGCAGATGCACCACCACCGCGCGGAGCATTGGGTGGTCGTCAAGGGCACGGCCCAGGTCACCAACGGCGACAAAACCTTCCTGCTGGGCGAGAACCAATCCACCTTCATCCCCCTGGGCCATGTGCACCGCCTGGCCAACCCCGGCAAGCTACCGCTGGAGATCATCGAGGTTCAGTCCGGCAGCTACCTGGGCGAGGACGACATCGTCCGCTTCGAAGACACCTACGGCCGCGCGCCCGAGGCGTGAGCGGCTGCGCCCCCATCGATCCGTCCGCGCCATGCCGCTCGACCTCATCCTGGGCGCCGACAGCATCAGCGCTCCGCTGACCGGCATCGGCCGCTATGCCTACGAACTCGCGCGGCGCCTGCCCGGGCAGGCGGGCGTGGGCCGGGTGCGCTACTTTGCGCTGGGGCGCTGGGTGCCGCTGGAATCCCTGCTCGGCGCCGACAGCGCGGGGCGGCCCGACCAGGCCCGCAGCCTGCGCAGCGTGCTGGCGGGCAACCGCCTGGCGGTGCAAACCTTCCGCCGCGTGATGCCCCTGGTGCAGCGCTGGCGGCTGCGGGGGGAAGGGGACGCGGTCTTCCACTCCCCCAATTTTTTCCTGCCGCCGTTCCCGGGCCGCACGGTCACCACGGTGCACGACCTCTCGCACCACATCTACCCCGAATTCCATCCGGCCGCCCGCATCGACTACATGCGCCGCATGCTGCCCGGCAGCCTGGCGCGGGCGCACCATGTCATCACCGTGTCGGAATCCGCCCGGCAGGACCTGATCACGCACCTGGGCTACCCCGCCGGGCGCATCACCGCCGTGCCGCTGGGCGTCAACCCCATCTTCCGCCCGCACGGCACCGAAGAGCTGGCCCCCATCCTCGCGCGGCTGGGCCTGCAGGCCCAGGGCTACACCCTGTACGTGGGCACCATCGAGCCCCGCAAAAACCTCGACCGCCTGCTCAGCGCCTACGAAGCCCTGCCCCCCGCCCTGCGCCAGCGCACCCCCCTGGTGATGGCCGGCAGCCCCGGCTGGCGCTCCGAACACACCCATGCCCGCATGGAACGCGCCGCCAGCGCTGGTTGGCTGCGCTACCTGCGCTTCGTCGCCCAGGCCGACCTGCCCGCGCTGTACGCCGGGGCGGCGCTGTTCGCCTACCCCTCGCTGTACGAAGGCTTTGGCCTGCCCGTGCTGGAAGCCATGGCCTCGGGCGTGCCCGTGGTCACCTCGAACGTGTCGTCCCTTCCGGAAGTGGTGGGCGATGTGGCCCTGAGCATCGCTCCCGAAGACACCGACGCCCTCACCACCGCCCTGGTGCGGGGCCTTCAAGATACGGGCTGGCGCACTCAGTCCACCTCGGCCGGCTTGGCCCGCGCGGCGGGCTTCACCTGGGAGCGCTGCGTGAAACAAACCATGGCGGTATATGGGCAAGTCTGCGCCCTCCCCCCCTCCGCCCCTGCCCCATGACCCCTGCCACGCCGCCAGCCCCTTCGAGCGCCCACGACGGGCTGTCCATGGAAATCCAGGTCCTGCGGGGCCTGGCCGTGGTGATGACCTTCATCGCGCATTTCCCGGGGGTCTACCCCCAGTTCTCGGCCATCCTGCAGTGGCATTTCTGGACGGGGGTGGACCTGTTCCTGGCGATTTCCGGCTATGTGATCGCCCGCTCCTTCTTCCCCCAGATGGCCGCCGCGCAGGACCGGCGCGGCCAGTTCGTGCTCGCGCTGGCCTTCTGGATGCGCCGGGCCTACCGGCTGCTACCGGCCAGCCTGTTCTGGGCCTTCTTGCTGCTGGGCGCGTCCTGGGGTTTCAACCGTTCGGCGGCCTTCGGCGTGCCCTCGGGGGTGCTGCACGAAGTCATGGCCGTGCTGCTGTATGCCAAAAACATCGCCGCGGCGTACGGCCCCAGCTACTCGCTGGGCCTGTACTGGAGCCTGTCGCTGGAAGAGCAGTTCTACTTTGTCCTGCCGCTGGTGATGATCTACCTGCCCGCGCTGCTAAAGCCAGCCTTCTACCTCCCCGTCATCATCGGGCTGACCCTGTTCCCCGACCTGCTGGGCAAGCACCACCACCTGTTCCGCTTCGAATCCTTCCTGTTTGGCATTTGGCTCTACCAGCTGCGCCAGTCGCCCTACTCGACCCTGCTGGAACCCACCTTCCTGGCCAAAGCCTTTCCGCGCTGGATGTTTTTTGTCTTCCTGCTGTTCGTGGCCGTGGCTGGTATCAACGGGCTGAACGGCTTTCCTGGCGGGCGCTTCTACATCATGGTGGCCACTGGGGCGCTGGTGTTCGCCGCTTCCTACAACAAGGGCTACATCCCGGGCGCCGGGCTGGCCGGCAAGGCCATGGTCTGGATCGGGGATCGCTCGTATTCGGTCTACGTCTGCCACATGCCCGCGCTGCTGGTCGTGTACGAGCTGGTGTTCCGCGTCTATGGCGTGTATGGCAGCCAGGCCACCTGGCAGCACGCCGCACTGGGCGTCGCCCTGTCCTGGGGGGTTACCCTGCTGTTTGCCCACGCCAGTTATCGGCTTCTGGAACAGCCCTGGCAGCGCTGGGGGCGGGCCCAGGCCGCGCAGTACCTCCAGGCCCAGCAAGCCCCACGCCCATGACGCCTTCCGCCACCACGCACGCGCCGGCGGCGCACAAGCTCGACTTCATCCAGGCCCTGCGTGGCATTGCCGCCCTGTGGGTGGTGCTCTACCACGGCAGCCGCTTCATCAGCCCCTATGGCTCCGGGCTGGGTGACCTGCTGTTCGGCCCGGCGGGTCGGATGGGGGTAGTGCTGTTCTTCATCCTGAGCGGCTTCATCATGGTGCACACCACCCGCACGCTGCGGGGTGGCCTGTGGGATGCGGTGGACTTCCTGATCAAGCGCTTCGCGCGGATCTGGCCGGTGTATGCCGTGGTCACGCTCTGCTATGCCTTCGTGCGCCTGGGGGGCTGGGACATTTTCGGCAACCGCGTGGTGCTGGGGCACATCGCGCACTCGCTGCTCTTCCTGCCCGTGGGCAACGGGCCGCCACCCGGGTTCGGCGTTCCCGTGCTGGACGTGGGCTGGACGCTGAACTACGAGATGTACTTCTACGCCCTCTTCGGCGTCTCGCTGCTGTTCGGCCGTTGGCGCTGGTGGGCGCTGGCCGCGTGGCTGGGGCTTTTCCTGCTGCTGCTGCCCGGGCTGCGCGGCCCGGTCAGCCTGAGCCCTGCGACCGACTACGGCTTTGCCTGGAGCGGCCTGCAGCTGATGACCTCGTCCATCGTCTGGCAATTCGTCGCCGGGGTGGTGATCGGCCTGCTCTACCACGCCCGCTGGACCACCTGGAACCCCGGCTTGCTCAAGTACCTGCTGTTCCTCGCGCTGTCGATGGCGGCCTGGCAGTACCTGAGCCGCGCCAAGATGGGCCACGGCGTGCTGGACTGGGGCATGACCCTGATCCCGCTGGTGCTGGCGTTCTGCCTGGCCAGCAAGCGCTTTGCGATTCCCGTGTGGGGGCCGCTGGTCTTCCTGGGCGACATTTCCTTTTCGCTCTACCTCTGGCACCCGCTGGTGCAGGAGCTGCTGAGCTGGCCCTTCGTCATCACCGGGCATGGCGACCTCACCAGCGGCTTTGCCTACCTGCTGCTGACCACTGTGGTGTCGATCACCGTGGCCGCCCTGTCCCGGCCACTGCTGGAAGTGTGGCTGTCCGACCACGTCAAACGGGCCCTGCTGGCACTGTGCGCGCCGCTAAAACGCTCCTCTTTTAAGAGCTAGTACCGCTGGATTCCATTGGCCTAGAGGCCAATTTGACCCCTATTGGACAGATCGCCCCTCACCGGTTGGGGGTGCTGCTGGCCACATACCCCCCGCGCAGCCGCAGGAACGGCCGCTCAATCGTGGCATAGGAGAGGGCGGACAACGCCAGCGCGGGCGGCAGCAGCACCACAAAATTGGCCAGCGCATCCAGCGCCACGCTGGTGGTGGGCGTCCACACGCCCAGGTAGCGGTGGGCCACGTACAGCAGCAAGCCATGCCAGAGGTAGAAGGAATAGCTCCAGGTGCCCCCCAGGCTGAGCGCACGGGCGATGGGGGCCGGCCAGGCAATGCGCGCGCCCAGGTAGCCCAGGATCACCAGCGACCAGACCAGCGCCTCCACCGTGCCCCACACCACCCAGGCAGCCTGCCGGGGCTCGGGCCGGAAATGGCTGGCATGGCGGGCCAGCCAGGCCGTGGCAGCCCAGACCAGCAGCAGGGACAGGGGCAAGAGCCAGCGGCCGTGGCGCTCCAGCCACAGGCGGCGCTGCTGCCACAGCATGGCCGCCGCCATCCCCCACAGGAACTGGTCGAAGCGGCCGACCAGCGTCGAATAGAACATGTGCGTGGGCCGCTGCGACACGCCGTAGGCCGCCAGTTTGACCAGCAGCATCAGCCCGATCAGGCGCAGCAGGTAGCCCACGCCCTCCTCCCGCGCAAAGCGGGCCAGGAAAGGGAAGACCAGGTAGAAGGTGAACTCCACCGAAATCGTCCACGCCGCGCCGGTAATGAAAGAGTTGGACGTGGGCGCCAGCCCAATGTTCGAGAAGAACACGTACAGCACGTCCGCCGCGCGGAAATCGTCCCGCCCCACCGAGATCGCGATGTAGAAAAAGAACAGGAACAGCGGAAAGATCCGCAGGAAACGGTTGCGCACAAAGCCCGCATAGCGGATCTCGCCGCCCTGCAGCGCGATCGTCATGAACAGGAAGCCCGACAGCACGAAGAACAGCGCCACCCCGGTGTGCCCCTCCACCACCAGCCCCATCACTGCTGCGTACGGCGCCGGCTGCCACTGGCCGAAGTAGTAGTGGTAGACATGGAAAGCAAACACCAGCAGCGCTGCCAGCAGGCGCAGATGGTCCAGCGCGGGAATGTGGTCAATGTTCTGGCTTTTCATCGGGGGTCTCGCTGCTCTGTGTGCCCAATGGGCTCAATGTCCGTGGGCCAACGCTGTGCCCGCCAAAAATTCCAGGTGGGCGCGCCAATCGCCAGGCGCCATGCCCGCCCGCTGCAGCGCGTGCTGCTGCACCGCCTGCGCCCAGGGTTCGCGGCAGCGCAGCCACAGCGAGCCCCGCTCGCCCGAGCCCAGCACCGCGGCGGGCGCATGGCCAAACACCCGCGCAAACAGCCAGCGGCAGCGCGGCAGATGGAAATCGTCCGACACCAGCGCCAGCGCCGTGCTGGGCACGCCTTCGCGCAGCGCCAGCGCGCCGCCCAGCACCACGTTCTGCAAGGTGTTGCGCGCCTGGGTTTCGCGCCAGACGTCGGCGGCGGGCACGCCCTGGCCTTCCAGGAATTCCGCCATCCACACCGCCTCGCTGGCCCAGCGGCCCTGGTGGCGCGCCAGGGCGCCGCCGGTGACGATCAGCTTCGGGGGCGGCTGGCCCGCCAGCACACAGGCCTGGTAATGCGCCAGCGCCACCCGGCTGCGCGGCCAGCACCGGCGATCCTCCCCGCCCAGCACCAGCAGCGCCGCGATGGCAGGCGCCTGCACTGCGGCAGGAACGGAAAGGTGTGCCCTGCTGGCACCCCAGCCTGCGGAATCGAACACCCGCGCCATGCGCTCAGCCCGCGTTGCCTGGTGCATCCGCCGCAGCCAGCACCCCAGGCTGCAGCGCCGCCGCAATGGCATCCCAGCCATAAACCTGCTCCGCCACCGCGCGGGCGGCGGTGCGCAGCGCGGCGCGGGGGGCGGGCAGCTCCGTGAGCAAGTCCTGCAGGACCGTGGCAAAGCCCTCGGTATCCGCCTCCAGGTAATGCCGGCCCGCCTCGAACGCCAGGCCGCGCGCACCCACCGGGGTGCTCAGCACCAGCAGGCCGTGGCCAGCGTAGTCCAGCATCTTCAGGTTGGTGCCCGAGCCGCTGGCCATGGGGTTCAGGCCCACGTCCGCCGCGCGCAGCAGCGCCGTCAGCGCCCCCTCGGAGACCACGCCCAGCGTGAACAGATTGGCCGGCAGGCGCTGCCCCCGGAAGTGGTCGCACACGCTGCCCACCACCGCGAAAGACCAGTCCGGGCATTGTTCTGCCAGGGCGCGCACCGCCTCCACCGCCGCCAGATTGGGGCCGTGGTAGCTGGCCACGAACAGCGCCAGCGGCCGCTCGCCCCAGCCCAGCTGGGCCTTCAGCGCGGCGCGGCGCGGGGCTTCCAGCCAGGCGTCGGTAGGCAAGTGGGTGCCATTGGCCGCCACCTCCATGCGCTCCACCGGCCGGCCATACAGGGCCGCAAAGCGCTCGCAGTTGGCGGCGCTCACCGCGAACACCCGCTGCGCGCGCTGCACCAGCCGGGCCTCGTGGGCGGCCACCTGCTGAACGGCGCGGCGGGCCGCCTCGGGGGCGCGCAAGTCCAGCGCCGCGATGGGCACCTGGGCGTCCGCCGCCGTGGGCAGGGGCTGGTCCAGCACCATGGCCTTCATGTCGGCCTCCACGTTGTGCGCGTCGTACCAGACCGGGCCCTGCCAGCGCGCCAGCACCAGCGGCGCCAGGTAGACATGGGCGCTCACCACCACGTCGCTCTGGGCCGCCAGGCTTTCAAAAGCGGCCACGTAATCGTTCAGCTTCTCGCCATACAGCAGCGCAGCGATGTCCGTGACGGAGCGCTGGAGCACGTCGGTCAGCGTCTTTTCCGCATGGCCAAAGGCCTCGGACGGCGGTATGCACACCTCGCGGTAATGCGGGCCAAACACCCGCTCCTGCGCCGGCTGTCCCCAGGGGCCGAGGTTCAGCAGGGTCACGTCCGCCCACTGCGCCAGGCCGCGGTACAGGTAGAACATGCGCTTTTTGCCCCCGTTGTCGGGCGGGTAGACGCTGAAGGTGTTGACCACCAGCAGGCGCAGGCGCTCGCCCGGGCGGCGCACCCGGGGCTGGCCTGCGACCGGGCCTGGCCCGGCCTGGGCCACCGCCTGCTCGGCCTGTTCCGCTTTCAAGGCCTGCTGGCCCTGGGTCGCCGCCGCCAGCAGGCCCTGCGCGGTGCGCTCCCAGCTCACGGTGGCCGCCGTGGCCGAGGCCGCCTGGCCCATGGCCTGCAGCTTGACAGGGTCTGCCAGCAGTTCCTCCATCGCCGTACCCAGCGCCTTGTCATTCGGGGGCACGATGCGGCCGTTCACCCCGTCCTCGACGAACTCCGTCACGCCCCCGGCATCGCTCACCGTCAGCACCGGCTTGCCGCAGGCCATGGCCTCCAGCGTGATCAGGCCCATATCCTCCAGGTGCGGCACAAAGGGCACCAGCGCCGCGCGGCTGTAGTGCTCCACCAGCTCCTCGTCGGTCAGCCGGCCCAGGAAGCGGATGCGCGCATCACCCTCAGCCAGCGCCTTCAGGCGCGGGGCTTCGGGGCCGTCGCCGGCGATCCACAGCGGCACTGAGGTTTGGGTGCGCTTGTAGCCATTGATGATCATGTCGATGCGCTTGGGGCCATCGAGCCGGCTGGCCGTGAACACAAACTCCGACGGCCCGGTATGCAGCCCCTCCAGGTTCGAGGGGTGAGGCAATACCTCGACCCGCGCGCCAGGTGGAAAGTAGTCCGCCCGCTGGGCCACCAGTTGCGAGATCGCCAGATAAGCACGGATCGCCTTGGGCTGCAGCGCAATCGCGTCCAGCTTGTGCACCAGCCCGCGCACCAGGGGCCCGGGCAGCGCCGTCAGGCTCGCCAGCTCCTGCGGATCGATGGCGGTACTGGCCAGCAGCTCGCGCACCCGGCCAAAAATCTCCGGCAGCTGGCGCCGGTCGGTCGAGGGCGAGGCCAGCAGCGCCCACAGCGCCTGGACCGCCGACGGCAGGCGCCCGGCTTGCGTGGGCAACTGGGTCGGAAGATGGGCCGGATAGGTATCGTAGAGCCCGCGCAGCTTGTGCTGCAAATACACCGTGTGGTTGGGGTGCTCCACGATCCACACCGGGTACTTGGTGGAAATCACTGCGTCGAAATGCCGCAGGTCCAGCAGGCTCCAGCGCTCATAGCTGGCCGCAATCGCGGCAAAGTCGTGCTCGGGCGAGGGCAGCTTGATCAGCTCCATCTCGTGCGGCGTGTGCCGGTTCACATGCTGGGCCAGGCCCCACCACAGCTTCTCGGCCCCACCCACCACAAACGGCACCCCGCTGGGGGCGATCAATGCAATTTTCATAGCTAAAAGCGCTGGTATTTATTGGCCTGGGGCCGGTTTTTATCAGTGAGAGAACAGCTCAGTGGTTCTGAACCCAGTTTTCCACGCGCAGACCCGGGAACGCCAGAAAATCCGCCTCGTTGTTCGTGACCAAAGTCACATCCAGCGCCAGCGCATGGGCAGCAATCCATTGGTCGAGGGCATTCTGGTTGCGCTCCCGATGTGCGGCACGCAAGGGGCCATAGGCACGCGCCGCCGTGCCTTCAAACGGCGCCACCATGAGGTCTTCCAACAAACGGTCCAGCGCAGCCTGGTTGTGCGCCCGGTGCTCCCCTGAACACGCCACCCCAAACTCCAGCTCCGCCAGGGTGATGGCGGAGATCATCACATCGCCCACAAAGCATTCCGCAAAGCGCGCAGCCACCTCCGGGGGATGGTGCTTCATCAAATAGATACAGATGTTGGTGTCCAACAAGTACTGGGGGCGGGAACTCATAGCGCGTCGCGTTCCCCTTCCAGGCTCAGACCCCGGCCCTCGGCCATGAAGTCGGGCGAGAACTGCGCGAACTTGCCAAGGACATCGCCCATGCGCCGCCGCGCCGGGCGGATGCGCAACTCGTCCCCCTGGCGCTCGATCACCAGGTCCGTGTCCCAGTTGCTGTAGGCCAGCTCGGCGGGAATGCGCACCGCCTGGGAATTGCCGTTTTTGAAAAGTTTGGTGTGTGCCATGGCTTTCTGCCGTCTGACGCTCAGGTCACGGTGGTGTGGGGAGACCCGATTGTAGATACACGGATGTACATCCAGCAGCACCGTCGTGGCTACGGCAGCTTGGCAGACCCAAATTTCATAGCTAACACCGCTGGTATTTACTGGCCTGGGGCCGGTTTATCCACATCAGGCCAACAACGCCTTGAGATCCTTGATCATCAGGAACAGGTGATAAGGATCCGTTGGGCTGGGCTCGAATTCCCAAGACGCGTACCACTGCCTCGCAGTCTCATCTTTGGCATGCACCAGCAGGCAACGAATGCCCGCAATGTCAGCGGCCTGTGCGGTGCGCAGCAGCGCGTCTTTGAGCAGCGCCTTGCCCAGGCCTTTTCCCTGGTGATCACGGTCCACGGCAAGCCGTGCAAGCATCATGACCGGCACCGGATGCTGGGCCAAGCCCTTCATGACGCGTGCTGGAGCATCCTCTGGATCAACACTTCCGACCGCCAGACTGTAGAAGCCCACGACCTCACCGCCAAGGCAGCACACGTAGGTCTGGGCGCTGTTGGCCTTCTGGTTGACCAGGGCATAGCGTTGCAGGAACTGGTTGAGCGGCGGTTGCCCGCAGTCGAAGCCGTCTGTCGCATCCGCAGGCGCGAGCTTGCGAACCGATTCATAGGCGGCCCTCAACCCAGAACCCCGGGCTCACTGAGCAGTGTCTTCAAACGAGGCTTGGCTTGTACAGGACGATCCAGTGCTTGCTGAAAGGCCTGCCACTGATCCTCGCTCATCACGAAATGGCGCCGGTCTGCGAGCGCATGTTTGGCCGCAATCACCCCGGCATCCAGCAGGAATTCACTGACGTTCTTATGGCAAGAACGTGCAGCCTCCTGCAGCAGCTGCTTGACAGAGGTGCTGGCGCGGACATCGATCCGTTCGGTTTTGGAGAAGTTCAAGCTGCTCATGGCAAACCCCCATATTTCTGGAATAGTCCCATCATATCGTCCGGACGATGTACAGATAAATCCTGCCTACTCCACCCGCGCCACCACCCCCGTCAACCGGCACACGCCCTCGAAGATCGGCTCGGGTCCGCGCACCACCTCGAACAGGGTGGCCTTGTCCCACCAGTCGTAGCTGTTTTCTACATGGGTCATGTCGCCGTGCAGCGCCACTGACACGGTGTAACTGCCGGGGCCCAGGTTCAACTCGGGCACGTCCCAGCACAGCGTGGCCTCCTGGCCCACAGGCAGTTCGGCCAGGCCTGGGGTTTGGATGTGCCAGGTGTTGGTGCCAAACACATCGTTGCCCAGTCGGTCGCGCACCAGGAAACCCACCGTGAGGTCATCCACCGGCGCGTGCTTGAGCAGCCGCACCTTGAGCTGCAGCCGCTCACCCACGATGAACACCCGCGCCAGGCCCTGGGCGTTGTGGCAGGCCACCTCCTGGATGCGCGCGCGCCCATCGCCCGAGCGCACGCCCACCGCCCGCTCGCCCACCGGGGCGGCCTGGGCCTCGAAATCGCGGTTTTCCTTCTCGGCGATCAGCGCGTTGTACAGGTCCAGCACCTGGTCGGGCACATCGTCGGCCACCACGCGGCCGGCATCGAGCAGCACCGCACGGTCGCACAGGCTCTTGATGGCACCCGGGTCGTGCGAGACAAACAGCAGCGTCGTCCCCTGCTCCCGAAAACCCCGGATGCGCGCATAGCACTTGTGCTGAAAGTACACATCGCCCACCGCCAACGCCTCGTCCACGATGAGCACGTCGGGGCGCACAGCCGTGGCCACGCTGAAGGCCAGGCGCACCTGCATGCCGCTGGAATAGGTGCGCACCGGCTCGTCGATGTAGCGGCCAATCTCGGCAAAGGCCTCGATGCCCGGCATGGCGGCCGCAATCTCGGCATCGGCCAGCCCCAGCAGCTGCGCCGCCATCCAGGCGTTCTGGCGGCCCGTGAAATCGGGGTGGAAGCCCATGCCCAGCTCCAACAGCGCCGCCACCCGGCCC
This sequence comes from uncultured Burkholderiaceae bacterium, assembly GCA_964480105.1. GTDB lineage: Bacteria > Pseudomonadota > Gammaproteobacteria > Burkholderiales > Burkholderiaceae_C > CAYZPX01. The sequence goes on from CAYZPX010000015.1 coordinate 13,864, forward strand.
TGCAGCTGCACATGGCCCTGCGTGGGCGTGCTGGTGCCGGTGATCATTTTCAGCAGCGTGCTCTTGCCCGCGCCGTTGCGGCCAATCACCCCCACCGCCTGGCCCGGCGCCACGCGCAGGTTCAGGCCCTGCAGCACCCATTGCAGCTCGTGCCGCGTCTGGCCCGGTTGCAGCCACTCGCGCAGACGCGCCCAGCGGCTGGGGTAGCGCTTGTAGGCCTTGCCCAGGTCAAACAGCTCAATGCTGCCCTTGTCCAGCGTGTGGCCGACCGAATTGTTGTTGTCAGACATGGGCACCGCCATCACAGTTCATCCGCCATCTCGGGGGCACGGGCCCGGTACACCTTCCAGCCCCACAGCGTCAGCAACAGCGCCACCACCGCGACGGCGCCCAGGCGCTGCCAGGCCAGGGCATCGGGCAGACTGCCGTACAGCAGCACATGCTGGTAGTGGTGCACCAAGACCGCAAAGGGGTTCCACCACAGCCATTCCTGCGCCCAGGCGGGCAACACCGCCATGGGGTAGACGATGGGTGTCAGCCAGAACCAGAACAGCAAACTCACCGTCACCAGCTGGCCCACGTCCCGGAAAAACACATTCAAGGTTGCCGCCAGCATGCCCAGGCCCAGCGTCAGCAAGAGCTGCACCGCCAGCACGGGCAGCAAGCCCAGCATGGGCCAGCCCGGCCAATTGCCGCTCGCGAGCAAAAACGCCAGGAACAGCCCAAAGATCACCAGAAAGTTGAAGGTGGTCATGCCCAACGCAATCAGCGGCAGGCAAATCCGCGGGAACGAGGCTTTCTTCAGCAAATTGCCGTTCGCCACAAACACCGACTGCAGCTTGCCCAGCGATTCGGCAAAGTAGCCCCAGGTCAGCACCCCGGCGCACAGGTAAATGCTGTAGCCGTAGGTGGCCTCCACGCCCGCCAGGCGGCTGCGCATCACGTTCGCAAACACCAGCGTGTACACCGCGATCATTGCCAGTGGCTGCAGGAAGATCCAGGCCGCGCCCAGCAGCGAACCCTTGAACTGCACCTCGATGTCCCGGCGCACGCTGCCCAGCACAAAAGTCCGAAACCGCCACACATCGCGCACGATGCCCGGCCACGGCAACGCCGCCAAACGATTCACCACAGTCCTGCTCCTGTCCTTGCCAGCGCTCACGCGCACAACGTCTCCACCACCCGGTCCCACGACAGGCCCAGGGCCTCGATGCGCGCCCTGCCCGCCTCGCCCATGGCGCGGCTGCGCGCCTTGTCGGCCCACAGCTGCTCCAACGCCTCGGCCAACGCCTCGGGCGTGGGCTCGGTCACCCAGCCCGTCTCGCCAGGCTGCACAAATTCCAAGGGGCCACCCGAATCCGTGCACGTGATCACCGGCTTGGACGCAAACATCCCCTCCAGCGTGATGTAACCCAAATCCTCGTCGCGGGGCACAAACACCACCCCCAACGCGTGCGCGTACAGCGCCAGCCGCTCTGACTCGCTGAAGTTGCCCATCAGCCGCACCCGGTCCTGCAGGCCGTACTTTTCGATCAAGCCCGCATAGCGCTCGTGCTGCCCGCCCGTGCCGCCAATCAGGACGCGCAGCGGGCACTTGAGCAGCCGCGCGGCCTCAATCACCAAGTCTTGGCGCTTCAGGCTCTCCAGCCGGCTGGGCACAAACACATAGCCCCATTCCTCGCCGCAATACAAGCGCTCCGCGCCCGGCGGCGGGTGGTACAGCGGCTGGGCATGCACGCTGTTGAACTGCAGCATCCGCTCGGCCACCCGTTTGGAATTGGCAAACACCCGCCGCAGCCGGGGCAACACCCGGTTGTCGAACGCGGTCACCCCCTCGCGCAGCTGGCGCAGCGCCGGCGTGGCCTGGGCCTCGTCGTACAGCTCGTACACCGCGCGGTGCTGGTGCAGCACCCAGCCAATGTGGTGCGGGTGCGCCATGCCGTAGCCCGGAAACTGCAGGCTGATCATGCGGTCCGCCGTCTGGCCGTTGGGCGCGGCCATGTCGTAGCCCTCGCAAAACGCCATCAGCTTCTCGATGTCCGCCTCGGGCGAGAACTTGAACGGCAGTTTGATCCGCTCCACCTCGTGCCCCGCCCGCAGCAGCGCCGCATGCAGGTTGTCGGCGTGCAGCTCCGCACCGCCGCGCAGGAAAGGCGCCTGGCTGGCGCTCAACAGGATTCGCATGGCTTCTTATTGAACCGGTGTAGCAGCCACGGGCTTGTGGGCAATCACCGCAAAGTCCTGCCCGCCGCAAGTCATGCCGTTCAAGCGCTGCACCACCGGCTCGTCGCCCGGCACGTTGGCGGACTCAGGGTACGGGTGCAGGCGCAGCACCGGCTGGGCTTGCAGGCCGCAGTACTCGACCAGGAAGGCCAGGCTGTCCGGCGTCAGCGGCTGGGTGTGCGTGGGGTCGTGGTAGAAGGTGTGCGTGCCCACCCAGATGTTCTCGGGGTTGGGCGTCTCGTAAATCAGCACGCCGCCCGGCGCCAGTACGCGGGCGCACTCCTGGGTCAGCGCCAAGCGCAGCGCAAACGGCAGGTGCTCCATCAAATGGAAGGCCGTGATCGCCAGGGCCGAATTCGCGGGCTTGGCCCGCAACCACTCCAGCGCATCGCCGGCCTGGGCGTCCAGGCCCTGGGCCTGGGCCAGCGCCACGGGGCCGGGGTTCAGGTCCACCCCCTGGTGCTTGAAGCCCTCGGCGCGCAGCAATTCCAGCCACACGCCCCGGCCACAGCCCAGGTCCAGGCAAGGTTTGTCGCCCACGGTGTCGCGTGCCGCGTGCAGCAGGTGCAGGTAGTCCTGGGCCAGCTGGGCGCGCAAGGCCGCCTCTTCGCCCCGGAAATGGGCCTCGAAGGCGACGAAGAATTGGTCCACCGCCTCGGCAGTACCCGCCGCCACCGCCTGGGCCGTCGCCTCGGCACGGGCCTGCCGATCGGCATGGGCACGCCACTCGTCCAGAGCGGTCTGGGCTTCCTCGACCTGGGCCTGCAACTGGCGCAGCGCCGCATCCTGCACCCGCGCCTGCGCCAAGGCAATGCCAAAGGCCGAGCCCTGCGCCCGGCGGGCCAGCCAGCGCTCCGTGCGGCGCAGCACCCCACGCACCAGCCACTGCGCCTGGCCACGGGCCACCGGAAAGTTCAGCGCAAAGCGCAGCAAATGGCCAACCCAGCGCCCCTGAGTCCACAGCCCCGGGCGCAAGCGGCGGGCCTCGTCGGACAGCACCATCTCCAGCACCAGCTCCGTGCGCGGCTTGTGGCGGGCCAGCTCGCCCAGCACATGGTCACGGCCTTGGGGGTCGGGACTGCGGCCCAGCACGCTCTGGTAGGCCAGGGCCACAAAGCCCTCGGCATCCACCACCCAATACGGCGACTGGAGCGACAACCCCGCCGTGCGCCCGGCGTGGGCCATCAAGGCGTTCTGCAAGATGTTCTGCGGCATCGCCGCCCCCGCCGGACCACGCCCGGCCTGGGCTCTCAGCGGCAGCGCCCAAGGCTGGGTGGGCGGGGTGTGGGCCAGGTCGGCATCGGCATGTTCGGCCGCCACCTCGCGCAGGCGGGCCAGCAGCTGGTCCAAATCCAAAGGAGCCATGGGGGGTTGCATGGGTCAAAGCAAAAACAAAAGCCGGCTAGTGTAGCCAAGCCCCCCTCCTAGAATGGTTCGCATGACCCGCAAAAAGCGCCCCATCGGCCTCCAGACCCTGCGCGAAATCCGCGAAGAGGGCGACTACGCGTCCCCGAAGGCCGGACCCTGCAACAGCTCAAGGACTGGGGCGATACCGGCAAATCCTGGATTCACAAAATACTAGATGTATCTATAATATTTGATAAATCTATCTAGTATTTTGCAATATGACCTACCAACGCCCCTTCGTCGCCCAGCTGGCCCAGCGCTTGCAAGGCCCGTTGCCCTTCATTCAGTTGCTGGTGGGGCCGCGCCAGGTGGGCAAGACCACGGGGGTACGCCAGTTGTTGGCGCAGCAGCAGTGGCCCGCGCATTACGCCAATGCCGACGATGTCTTGGTCAGCGACCGCAGTTGGCTGTTGCAGCAGTGGCAGCAGGCGCTGCTGCTGGGCGATGGGGCGCTGTTGGCGGTCGATGAGATCCAGAAGATCCCCAACTGGCCCGAGACGATCAAGGCCCTGTGGGACGCGCAGCCGGGTCGTCTGCGGGTACTGCTGCTGGGCTCCAGCGCCCTGCAGTTGCAAAGCGGCGTGACAGAAAGCCTGGCCGGTCGCTTTGAGCTGCTGCGCGTGCACCACTGGGGCTTTGCCGAGCTGCAGGCGGCGTTCGGCTACGACTTGGAGCGTTATCTGGCCTATGGCGGCTACCCCGGCGCGGTGGCGCTGGAGGCTGAGCCCGACCGCTGGTATGCCTACATGAAGGATGCAATTGTCGAAGCGGTGATCGGCAAGGACATTTTGCAAAGCCGCCAAGTCGCCAAGCCGGCGCTGTTTCGGCAGGCGTTTGAGATTTTGTGCGCCTACCCCGCGCAAGAGATCAGTTACACCAAGCTGCTGGGGCAGTTGCAGGACAAGGGAAACACCGATCTGGTCAAGAGCTACATCGCGCTGTACGGCGGAGCGTTTTTGCTGCACGCGCTGCAAAAGTATTCGCCCAAGGCCCATTTGTCGCGCAGCTCCAGCCCCAAGATGCTGCCGGCCTGCCCGGCGCTCTACAGCATGGCGGCGGGCGTGGCCGTGGGCAGCGATCCTGAGCAGCGCGGTCGGGCGTTTGAGCTGGCGGTGGGGTGTGAATTGCTGCAACAGCCTGGCCAAGTGACCTACTGGCGCGAGCGCAACGACGAGGTGGATTTTGTGTACCAGTACCGCGACCGGCTGTATGCCATCGAGGTCAAGTCGGGCCGCAAAAAGTCCACCAAGGGCTTGGAGGCGTTTTGTGCACAGGCACCAGGGGCACTGCCCATCCTCATCACGCCGGAGAATTTTTCACAGTTTTCGCACGACCCCAGAGGATTTCTGGAAAGGCTGGCGGGGTGATGTTTTTAGGCGAAATCAGCCTCCAGACCAATGAAATCCAGCGGTATTAGCTATTTTTAACATAGCAAACCAGAACCAGAGAACACCCCGCCATGACCCGCAAAAAGCTCCCCATCGGCATCCAGACCTTGCGTGAAATCCGCGAGGACGGCGCGCACTACTACGTGGACAAGACCCCCCTGGCGCTGCAGCTCATCGCTCAGGGCAAGTACTACTTCCTGTCGCGCCCACGCCGCTTTGGCAAAAGCCTGTTTCTGGACACCCTCAAGGAGCTGTTCGAGGGCAACGCCCCGCTGTTCAAAGGGCTGTACGCCGAACACCACTGGGACTGGTCGGTCCAGTACCCCGTGCTGCGGTTCAGCTTTGGCGGCGGGGTCGTCCACGATGCCCAGGACCTGCAAAGCCGCATCGACTCGCACCTGCGCCGCTTTGAAGAAGCCCATGGCCTGCACGCGGTGGACACCAGCCTGCCCGAGCGCTTTCGCACCCTGATCCTGTGGCTGGCCCAGCACACCGGCCAGCGCGTCGTCGTCCTGGTGGACGAATACGACAAGCCCATCCTGGACCGCATCGAAGACCGCGACAAAGCCCTGGCCATTCGCGAAGTGCTCAAGGACTTTTATGCCGTCATCAAGGACAGCGACGCCCACATCCGCTTTGCGTTTTTGACCGGCGTCTCCAAATTCAGCAAAGTGAGTTTGTTCTCGGGCCTGAACAACCTCAAGGACATCACCATCGACCCCCGGTTCAGCGCCATCTGCGGCTACACCGATGCGGATGTGGACACCGTGTTTGCCCCAGAGCTGCCCGGCCTGGACCGTGACGAAATCCGCCGCTGGTACAACGGCTACCACTGGACGGGCGAGAGCGTTTACAACCCCTTTGACTTGCTGCTGCTGTTTGACACCCGCCGGTTCCGCCCGTACTGGTTTGAGACCGGCACGCCCACCTTCCTGATCAAGCTGCTCACCCAGCGCCAACAGTTCACGCCCGAGCTGGAGAGGTTGGTCGCGCCGGAGCGGCTGGTCTCCACCTTTGACGTGGACGACATTCCCACCGAAGCGCTGATGTTCCAGGCGGGTTACTTGACGATCGACCACATCGAAGACATTCCGGGGCTGGAAGAAATCACCCTGCGCTACCCCAATCTGGAAGTGCGCACGGCCCTCAACGGCGCCCTGCTGCCCGCCCTGACCGCCCACCCCAGCCAATACGCCACGCAGATGGCCCGTCTGTACCGCCTGCTGCAGGCCAAGGACATTGCCGGCATGCGCGATCTGTTCCACGCCTTCTTTGCCAGCATTCCCCACGATTGGTACCGAAACAGCCCGATTGCCCAGTACGAAGGCTATTGGGCCAGCGTGTTCTACAGCCACTTTGCCGCCCTGGGGCTGGACATCGTGCTGGAAGATGTGACCAACCACGGCCGCATCGACATGGCCGTGCGCTTTGAGGGCCACACCTACCTCTTTGAGTTCAAGGTGGTCGAGCTGGTGCCCGAAGGCCGGGCCCTGCAGCAGCTCAAGGACCGGGGCTATGCCGACAAATACCGCACGCCCGGCGCCGGGCCCGTGCACCTGATCGGCGTGGAGTTCAGCAAGGACAGCCGCAACATCGTGGCCTTTGAGACCGAGACTTTGGAATGAACATGCCCCGCAAAAAACTCCCCATCGGTATCCAGACCCTCGCCAAGATCCGCGAGGACAGCTGCTATTACGTGGACAAAACCCCGCTGGCCTTGCAGCTGATTGACGAGGGAACGCATTACTTCCTGTCACGCCCACGCCGCTTTGGCAAAAGCCTGTTTCTGGACACCCTCAAGGAGCTGTTCGAGGGCAACGCCCCGCTGTTCAAAGGGCTGTACGCCGAACACCACTGGGACTGGTCGGTCCAGTACCCCGTGCTGCGGTTCAGCTTTGGCGGCGGGGTCGTCCACGATGCCCAGGACCTGCAAAGCCGCATCGACTCGCACCTGCGCCGCTTTGAAGAAGCCCATGGCCTGCACGCGGTGGACACCAGCCTGCCCGAGCGCTTTCGCACCCTGATCCTGTGGCTGGCCCAGCACACCGGCCAGCGCGTCGTCGTCCTGGTGGACGAATACGACAAGCCCATCCTGGACCGCATCGAAGACCGCGACAAAGCCCTGGCCATTCGCGAAGTGCTCAAGGACTTTTATGCCGTCATCAAGGACAGCGACGCCCACATCCGCTTTGCGTTTTTGACCGGCGTCTCCAAATTCAGCAAAGTGAGTTTGTTCTCGGGCCTGAACAACCTCAAGGACATCACCATCGACCCCCGGTTCAGCGCCATCTGCGGCTACACCGATGCGGATGTGGACACCGTGTTTGCCCCAGAGCTGCCCGGCCTGGACCGTGACGAAATCCGCCGCTGGTACAACGGCTACCACTGGACGGGCGAGAGCGTTTACAACCCCTTTGACTTGCTGCTGCTGTTTGACACCCGCCGGTTCCGCCCGTACTGGTTTGAGACCGGCACGCCCACCTTCCTGATCAAGCTGCTCACCCAGCGCCAACAGTTCACGCCCGAGCTGGAGAGGTTGGTCGCGCCGGAGCGGCTGGTCTCCACCTTCGACGTGGACGATATTCCCACCGTGGCGCTGATGTTCCAGGCGGGTTACTTGACGATTGGCAAGGTGCGCTACCTGCCCGGGCGCATGGAAATGCAGCTGCGCTACCCCAACCTCGAAGTCAAGGCCAGCCTCAACGACAGCCTGCTGGGTGCGCTGTGCGGCGGCGCAGCGGTGCCCGCACCCCAGATCAGCCGGCTGTACGACCTGCTGCAAGCGCGTGATGTGGCCGGCATGCAGGCTTTGTTCCACGCCTTCTTTGCCAGCATCCCCCATGACTGGTACCGAAACAGCCCGATTGCCCAGTACGAAGGCTACTGGGCCAGCGTGTTCTACAGCCACTTTGCCGCCCTGGGGCTGGACATCACCCTGGAAGACGTCACCAACAAGGGCCGCATCGACATGGCCGTGCGCTTTGAGGGACACACCTACCTGTTCGAATTCAAGGTCGTCGAACTCGTCCCCGAAGGCAAGGCCCTGCAGCAGCTCAAGGACCGGGGCTACGCCGACAAGTACCGCCCCCCAGGCGCCGGGCCCGTGCACCTGATCGGCGTGGAGTTCAGCAAGGACAGCCGCAACGTGGTGGCCTTCGAGACTGAGACTTTGGAATGAAATCGGTCTCCAGACCAATGAAATCCAGCGGTATTAGCTATTTTTAACATAGCAAACCAGAACCAGAGAACACCCCGCCATGACCCGCAAAAAGCTCCCCATCGGCATCCAGACCTTCGCCAAGATCCGCGAGGGCGGCGCCCACTACTACTACGTGGACAAGACGCCGCTGGCGCTGCAGCTGATCGACGAGGGTACGCACTACTTCCTCTCTCGCCCACGCCGCTTTGGCAAAAGCCTGTTTCTGGACACGCTCAAAGAGCTGTTCGAGGGCAATGCACCGCTGTTCAAGGGGCTGCACGCCGAACACCACTGGGACTGGTCGGTTCAATACCCCGTGCTGCGCCTGAGCTTTGGCGGCGGCGTGCTGGGCTCGGTGGCGGACTTGCAGGCCAGCCTGGATGAGCAACTGGGCACGCTGGAGGCCCGGTTTGGCCTCCCCGCAGAGTACGTCGATGCCCGCAGCCGATTCAAGCGCCTGATCCTGAGGCTGGCGGAAACCACCGGCCAGCGCGTCGTCGTCCTGGTGGACGAATACGACAAGCCCATCCTGGACCGCATCGAAGACCGCGACAAGGCCCTGGCCATTCGCGAGGTACTCAAGGACTTTTATGCCGTCATCAAGGACAGCGACGCCCACATCCGCTTTGCCTTTCTGACCGGCGTTTCCAAATTCAGCAAGGTCAGCCTGTTCTCGGGCCTGAACAACCTCAAGGACATCA
>CAYZPX010000016.1:0-22774 GCA_964480105.1 uncultured Burkholderiaceae bacterium
CCGGTGTTGCCTGCGGACATCATCATGGAGTGCACGATGGACTATGACTCCATCGCCAAGGCTGGTTCCATGCTGGGTTCGGGTGCGGTGATCGTGATGGACGATTCCCGTGACATGGTCGAATCCTTGCTGCGTTTGTCGTACTTCTATTCACACGAGTCCTGTGGTCAATGCACGCCTTGCCGTGAAGGAACAGGCTGGTTGTGGCGTGTCGTCAACCGTATCCAGCATGGTCAGGGTCGTCCAGAAGATATCCATCTGTTGGACGATGTATCCCAGAACATCATGGGTCGCACAATTTGCGCGCTTGGGGATGCTGCTGCCATGCCGGTCAAGGCCATGATCAAGCATTTCCGTCACGAGTTCGAGCAAAAAATCCAATCCGCGTCTCAAGGTCGCGGAGCCTCCGTCTGAGCGCGAGATAAGCCATGGTCGAAATTGAACTAGATGGGCAGAAAGTTCAGGTCGCAGAAGGCAGCATGGTCATGCATGCTGCTGAAAAGGCCGGAACTTACATTCCCCACTTTTGTTACCACAAGAAGCTCTCGATTGCCGCCAACTGCCGCATGTGCCTGGTGGACGTCGAGAAGGCGCCCAAGCCCATGCCCGCCTGTGCGACCCCAGTCACACAAGGCATGATCGTACGCACCAAGAGCGATAAGGCGGTCAAGGCCCAGCAGTCGGTCATGGAGTTTTTGCTGATCAACCACCCCTTGGATTGCCCCATTTGCGACCAAGGTGGTGAGTGCCAGTTGCAAGACCTGGCCGTCGGCTACGGCGGTTCGGCCTCGCGTTATGCGGAAGAAAAGCGCGTGGTCTTCCATAAAGACGTTGGACCCATCATCTCTATGGAGGAGATGAGCCGTTGCATTCATTGCACGCGCTGTGTCCGCTTTGGCCAAGAAGTGGCTGGCGTGATGGAGCTGGGCATGGTCAACCGTGGCGAGCATTCTGAAATCACCACAGTCGTTGGCGACACGGTCGACTCGGAACTGTCCGGCAACATGATCGACATCTGTCCGGTGGGCGCCCTGACCAGCAAACCCTTCCGTTACAGCGCACGGACCTGGGAGCTGTCGCGCCGCAAATCCGTCAGCCCCCATGACTCCACTGGTGCGAACCTGATTGTTCAGGTGAAAAACCACAAGGTGATGCGTGTTGTCCCCTTGGAAAACGAAGCCGTCAATGAGTGCTGGATTGCTGACCGCGACCGCTTCTCCTACGAAGCTCTGAACAGTGATGACCGCCTGACTAAGCCCATGCTCAAGCAAGGTGGCGTCTGGAAGGAAGTGGATTGGCAGACTGCGCTGGAATACGTCGCAAACGGTCTTCTCGGTGTGAAGCGCGACCATGGTGCCTCCGCGATCGGGGCCCTGCTCAGCCCCCACAGTACGTTGGAAGAGCTTTTCCTTGCCACGCAGCTTGTGCGTGGACTCGGTAGCGACAACATTGACCACCGCCTGCGCCACGCCCAGTTTCCGGCTTTTGAGGGCGTGCGTTGGTTGGGAATGCCGATTGCGGGCCTTTCCACCTTGGAATCTGTGCTGGTCCTGGGTTCTAACCTGCGCAAGGACCATCCTTTGTTTGCCCAGCGAATTCGCCAGGCAACCCGCAAGGGCTGTACGGTACATGCTATCAATTCAGAGTCGAGTGACTGGGCCATGGCGGCCCAACACCATGTGGAGCCGTCTTCTGCGTGGCAGCAGGTGCTGTCGAATGTCGCAGCGGCCGTCGCCCAAGAAAAAGGCATGCCTTCGCCTGTCGCCCACGGTGTGATTGACGTTGAAGCCCTCGCAATCGCCCGCGCTTTGCTCAAGGGCGAGCGCAAGGCTGTCCTGCTTGGCAATGCAGCAGCCCACCATCCAGCCGCACAAGCTTTGCTGGCATTGTCACAGTGGATTGCCCAGCACACCGGTGCCGCCTTTGGTTATCTGACCGAAGCAGCGAACACAGTGGGCGCCCAACTCGTGGGTGGGCAGCCTCTCAAGCAGGGGCTGAATACTGCCCAGATGACAACCAAGGGGTCTGGTTTGAAAGCACTGCTGTTGCTGAACACCGAGCCTGTTTTGGACACGGCGGCCGCTACAAAGGCCATGGAAGCCTTGGCACAAATTGACATGGTGGTCACCTTGAGTCCCTTTAAGACCAACATGGAATTCAGCGACGTGCTGCTGCCCATCGCGCCTTTCACTGAGACGTCTGGCAGTTTCGTCAACGCAGAAGGTCGCCTGCAAAGCTTCCATGCGGTGGTGAAGCCTTTGGCCGACACCCGTCCAGGTTGGAAGGTCCTGCGTGTTCTTTCCAACCTGTTGGGCTTGGACGATGGTGGTTTTGAAACTTCCCAAGATGTTCTCCTCCACGCTGTAGGTGTTTCTGCGATCAAGGACTTGCCTGTTACCGTGTCTGGTTTGGACAACTGCACTGCGCTTGCCCCTAGTGCGCCAGTGCTTGCTGCGGTCCAATCTCCAGCGGTGGCATCGATCTACCAGTTGGACGGCTTGGTACGCCGTTCCACCACCTTGCAACTCACTGCGGATGCCCGCTTGGTACGCGAAGGAGCCTTGGCATGATTGATGCTTTGTACCAAGGTGGTCTCAGCTTGATCCCGCAGACTTGGTGGACTGCAGCTGCGTGGCCAGTTCTTTGGATCCTGCTGAAAATCGTTGCAATCCTGGCGCCCCTGATGGGGGCTGTAGCCTACCTGACGCTGTGGGAGCGCAAGCTCCTGGGCTTCATGCAGGTCCGCCATGGTCCCAACCGTGTGGGTCCCATGGGGCTGTTGCAGCCGATTGCCGACGCCTTAAAGTTGCTGACCAAGGAAATCATCCAGCCTTCTGCGGCCAGCAAGGGGCTGTTTGTCTTGGGCCCTGTGATGGCCATCATGCCGGCCCTGGCGGCCTGGGTGGCTGTGCCTTTTGGCCCGGATGTGGCGTTGGCCAACGTTAACGCTGGGTTGTTGCTGATCATGGCCATCACTTCGATCGAGGTGTATGGTGTGATCATCGCCGGCTGGGCCTCCAACTCCAAATATGCCTTTCTGGGCGCTTTGCGTGCGTCCGCTCAAATGGTGAGCTATGAAATTGCCATGGGCTTCTGCTTCTTGGTGGTGATCATGGTTTCAGGCAGCATGAATCTGACCGAAATCGTGATGTCCCAGGGCAAAGGCATGGCTGCGGACTTGGGTCTGTCGTTTCTGTCCTGGAATTGGTTGCCACTGTTGCCGATCTTTTTGGTTTACCTGATTTCTGGTGTCGCTGAAACCAACCGCCACCCCTTTGACGTGGTAGAGGGCGAGGCTGAGATTGTGGCTGGGCACATGGTTGAATATTCTGGAATGGGTTTTGCGATCTTCTTCCTGGCTGAATACGCCAGCATGTGGCTGGTTTCCATCTTGGCAGCTTTGATGTTTTTGGGCGGTTGGTTGCCACCGTTTGACCATGCCCTGTTCCATGCCGTTCCGGGCTGGATTTGGTTGGGGATCAAGACCTTTGTCGTGGTGTCCATGTTCATCTGGATTCGTGCCACCTTTCCACGGTTCCGCTACGACCAGATCATGCGTCTGGGTTGGAAAATCTTTATTCCTGTGACCTTGATCTGGTTGCTGGTGGTCGCCGGCTGGTTGCTGTCGCCCTGGAATATCTGGAAATAAACGAGAGAACCATGTCTGCCGCTGTTGCTGCTCCTTTTTCCGTCAAGGACTTCTTGAAGAGCTTCATGCTTGTCGAGTTGTTCAAGGGCATGGCCCTGACCGGTCGTTATGCCTTCAAGCGCAAGGTCACGGTGCAATTTCCTGAGGAAAAGACACCGCTGTCCCCACGTTTTCGTGGCCTGCACGCCCTCCGTCGCTATGACAACGGAGAAGAGCGCTGCATTGCCTGTAAATTGTGTGAGGCCGTGTGTCCTGCAATGGCAATCACCATCGAGTCGGATGTTCGGGAGGATGGTTCCCGTCGCACGACCCGTTACGACATTGATTTGACCAAGTGCATCTTCTGTGGTTTCTGTGAAGAAAGCTGCCCTGTCGATTCAATCGTAGAGACGCACATTTTTGAATACCACGGGGAGAAGCGTGGGGATTTGTATTTCACAAAAGACATGCTCTTGGCTGTAGGTGACCGGTATGAGCCCGAGATCGCAGCTGCCAAAGCAGCCGATGCCAAATACCGCTGACCCATCGCCCTGATGGACCGTTTTTCGCCAGACCACTTATAAAGATCCCATTCATGGACGCCAAGACTGGTTTTTTCTATCTGTTTTCCCTGGTATTGCTGTTTTCTGCATTCCGGGTGATTACGGCACGCAACCCCGTTCATGCGGTGCTCTTTTTGATCCTGGCTTTTTCCCAGGCATCGGCTGTCTGGTTTTTGCTCAAGGCCGAATTCCTGGCTATCGCGCTGGTGCTGGTCTACCTCGGCGCAGTCATGGTGCTGTTCTTGTTCGTCGTGATGATGTTGGATATTCATATCGACACTGTCCGTAAGGGCTTTTGGCGCCACTTTCCCTTGGCGGCTACTGTGGGAGCCGTGATCGCGTTGGAAATGGCCACCGTGCTGATGGGGGGGTTTCGCACTGTGGATGAACCCAAAACTTTTGCAGCGATGGCAGAAGCAGCCAACAGTGCTCAGGGTTTCTCTAACACCAAGATTTTGGGAAAGCTGCTGTACACCGAGTACCTTTACGCCGTTGAAATTGCGGCGGTGATTTTGTTGGTGGCCATGATCACTGCGATTGCCCTGACTTTGCGTCAACGCAAGGATTCCAAGGCTATCAACCCCAGTGAGCAAGTTCGTGTGAAAGCCAGTGATCGCCTCCAAGTCGTGAAGCTGGCGCCTACTCAAAAGGCGGTTGCCCAAGAAGCCTCTGCAGCCTTGCAGGAGAATAAAGCATGACACTGTCTCTCGGACACTTTCTTACCCTCGGTGCAATGCTGTTTGCACTCTCTGTGATCGGGATTTTTTTGAATCGCAAAAATCTGATTGTTCTTTTGATGGCCATCGAACTCATGTTGTTGGCAGTAAACATGAATTTTGTTGCTTTTTCCCATTATTTGGGAGACATGCACGGTCAGATCTTTGTATTTTTTATCTTGACAGTTGCTGCCGCTGAATCGGCCATCGGTCTCGCCATTCTGGTTTTGTTGTTCCGTAACAAGTCGAGCATCAACGCAGAAGACCTCAACACCCTGAAGGGGTAAGTGGAACATTGGCATTTTCTAGGTTTCAAGCATGAGTCAAACCCTTTCAGCATCAACCCTTCTGGCTGTGCCCTTGGCGCCGCTGGCAGGCTCCGTTTTGGCGGGGATATTCGGTACCAAGTTCGGTGGCAATTGGATCAGTCGGCGCCTTAGCCACGTGTTGACCATCCTGGGTGTTTTCGTTGCCCTGGTTTTGTCGGTCTTGACGCTGAAAAGCGTCATGCTTGATGGTGCCCATTTCAATGACACGCTTTACACCTGGATGGTCGTTGGTGGCATCAAGATGGAAGTGGGTTTCCTGATTGACAGCCTGACCGCGATGATGATGGTGGTGGTCACTTTTGTGTCCTTGATGGTTCACCTCTACACCATTGGCTACATGGAAGAAGACGAAGGTTACAACCGCTTCTTCGCATATATCTCCTTGTTTACCTTCTCTATGCTCATGCTCGTCATGAGCAACAACCTCCTGCAGTTGTTCTTTGGTTGGGAAGCCGTGGGTCTGGTTTCGTATCTGTTGATCGGCTTCTGGTTCAACCGATCCACAGCTATTTTTGCCAACATGAAGGCTTTCCTGGTGAACCGTGTTGGTGACTTTGGTTTCATCCTTGGCATTGGTTTGATTGCGGCATACACCGGAACGCTCAATTACAGCGAGATTTTTGCCAAGACCACTGAGATTTCCACCCTTAGCTTCCCAGGAACTGACTGGATGCTGGTGACCGTGGTCTGTATTTGCCTTTTCATTGGTGCGATGGGCAAGAGCGCACAGTTTCCCTTGCATGTCTGGTTGCCAGATTCCATGGAAGGTCCGACCCCCATTTCTGCACTGATCCATGCTGCAACCATGGTGACAGCGGGTATCTTTATGGTGTCTCGTATGTCACCTCTGTTCGAGTTGTCGGATGCCGCACTCAACTTCATCCTCGTAATTGGTTCGATCACTGCTTTGTTCATGGGCTTTCTGGGCATCATTCAGAATGACATCAAGCGTGTGGTTGCCTATTCGACGTTGTCACAGTTGGGCTACATGACCGTGGCTCTTGGTGCATCGGCATATTCTGTGGCGGTTTTCCACTTGATGACCCATGCGTTCTTTAAGGCCCTCCTGTTCCTTGGCGCAGGTTCAGTCATCATGGGCATGCACCATAACCAAGACATCCGTTGGATGGGTGGTGTTCGTAAGTACATGCCCATTACTTGGATCACCTCTCTGCTGGGTTCCTTGGCTTTGATCGGAACGCCCTTGTTTTCGGGTTTCTATTCCAAGGACAGCATCATTGAGGCAGTGCACT
Source organism: uncultured Burkholderiaceae bacterium (assembly GCA_964480105.1). GTDB lineage: Bacteria > Pseudomonadota > Gammaproteobacteria > Burkholderiales > Burkholderiaceae_C > CAYZPX01. The sequence continues at coordinate 6,490 of CAYZPX010000016.1, forward strand.
TCAGCCAGCTGCCCGCAGCTGGTTTTGCCAACTTTGCAGTGTTGGCAGGGGTTTTTGTCACTGCGTTTTATTCCTTCCGGATGTACTTCCTGGTGTTTCATGGAAAAGAGCGTTTCGACCAGAATCCGGATGCCCACCATGGGCATGATGACCACCACCACGATCCCCATGAATCTCCATGGGTGGTGACTGTGCCTCTGATCTTGTTGGCGATTCCTTCAGTCCTCATCGGATTCGTTGCCATTCAGCCCATGCTGTTCGGTGATTTCTTCAAAGACGTGATCTACGTGGACGCCAGCAAGCACATGGCCATGGCCCAACTGGCTGGAATTTTCCACGGTCCTGTTGCCATGGCAATCCATGCATTCCAGACGGCGCCGTTCTGGCTGGCCCTCGCTGGCGTGGCACTTTCGTACTACATGTACATGGTCAATCCAGCACTTCCTGCTGCCATCAAGAAGGCAGCCCAGCCCATTTACACCCTGTTCGAAAACAAGTACTACCTTGACTGGTTCAACGAAAACGTCCTGGCCCGTGGTGCCCGTTTGCTCGGAACGGTTTTCTGGAAGGCGGGTGACCAAGCCGTGATTGATGGGGCTGTGGTCAATGGGTCCTGGAAACTGGTTGGTTGGATTGCAGGGCGTGTACGTTCGCTCCAATCGGGTTTCCTGTACCACTATGCCTTGGTAATGGTGCTTGGTGTGTTTGCCTTCCTGACGTACTTCGTCTGGCTCAACAAGTAAGGAGAACGATAAAAATGGGTTGGTTGAGTCTTGCGATCTGGACGCCGATTGCTTTCGGTGTCCTCCTGTTGACCTTGGGACGCGATAGCCAGGTTGGGTTTGTTCGTTGGTTCGCCTTGTTGGGTGCCCTGTTGGGTTTTGCCCTTACGCTTCCGCTTTATCAGGGTTTTGAGCTGGGAACAGCGGCCATGCAGTTTGTCGAGAAATCGGTCTGGGTGGCACGTTTTAACATTCATTACCATCTTGGGTTGGATGGTCTTTCCTTCTGGTTTGTGCCATTGACAGCGTTCATCACAGTGATTGTGGTGATTGCCTCTTGGGAAAGCATTACCGAGCGTGTCAACCAGTACATGGGGGCGTTCCTCATTCTCTCTGGTTTGATGATCGGTGTGTTCAGTGCCCTTGATGGCATTCTGTTTTACGTATTTTTTGAAGCCACACTGATTCCGATGTACCTGATCATTGGTATCTGGGGAGGGCCTCGAAAGATTTACGCAGCTTTCAAGTTCTTCCTCTATACCCTGCTCGGCTCCTTGCTGATGCTGATTGCCCTGGTTGCCTTGTACAACTTGGCTGGTGGCACGTTTGACATTCAGGCCTGGCACAAACTTCCACTGAGTCTGGGCACGCAGACATTGTTGTTCTTCGCTTTCCTGGCTGCGTTTGCCGTGAAAGTGCCAATGTGGCCGGTCCACACCTGGTTGCCTGACGTGCACGTTGAAGCGCCGACTGGCGGTTCTGCCGTGCTGGCTGCCATCATGTTGAAGCTCGGTGCCTATGGTTTCCTGCGTTTCTCCATGCCCATTGCACCCGATGCATCGCGCGAGTGGGCTTGGCTGATGATCGCTCTCTCTCTGGTGGCCGTGATTTACGTTGGCCTCGTCGCCATGGTGCAGAAAGACATGAAAAAGCTTGTGGCCTATTCGTCGGTGGCGCACATGGGCTTTGTTACCCTGGGATTCTTCATTTTCAATGACCTTGGTGTCGCTGGTGGCTTGGTCCAGATGATTGCTCACGGTTTCGTTTCTGGCGCCATGTTCCTTTCGATCGGTGTCTTGTATGACCGTGTGCATTCCCGTGAGATTGCTGACTATGGCGGCGTGGTGAACACCATGCCCAAGTTCTCGGCATTTGCGCTCTTGTTTGCCATGGCCAACTGTGGCTTGCCTGGTACGGCAGGTTTCGTCGGCGAATGGATGGTGATTCTGGGTGCGGTGCAATACGACTTCTGGATTGGTATGGCAGCAGCGACGGCATTGATCTTTGGTGCTGCCTACACCCTGTGGATGTTCAAACGGGTTTACCTGGGTGCAATCGGCAACGCCAATGTCAAGGCGCTGATCGACATCAATGCCCGCGAATTCCTGGTGATGGCGGTCTTGGCTGTGGCGGTGCTGGCGATGGGGCTGTATCCACGACCCTTCACCGATGTGATGAACTCCTCTGTTGCCGAACTTTTGAAGCATGTTGCGGTCAGCAAGCTGAATTGACCAGCCTGATTTAAGAGAAACAATATGATTGAAAACATCAGCTGGCTTGCGGTTTATCCCGAGATCGTTCTACTGGTCATGGCCTGTGTGATCGCGCTGGTCGATCTGGGCGTACACAGCGCCAAGCGTTCCGCAACCTTTGTACTCACGTTGCTGACCTTGGCGGTTGTTGCTGGCCTGCAGGCCATGTACGCCAGCAGCGGAAACACCTTTTATGGCTTTGGCAACATGGTGGTCAGTGACGCCATGGGGAACTGGCTCAAGTGCTTTGCTTCCTTGGCCATGATGGTGACCCTCATTTATGGTCGCCATTACGCTGCAGACCGTGGCATGTTGCGCGGAGGAGAACTCTTCACGCTGGGTTTGTTTGCCTTGCTCGGTATTTTCATCATGATCTCTGGGAATAACTTCCTGATCATTTACCTGGGTTTGGAACTGCTGACCCTTTCCAGTTACGCCTTGGTGGCGCTGCGCCGTGACCACACGGTGGCCACTGAAGCAGCGATGAAGTATTTCGTCCTTGGTGCCATGGCCAGCGGTTTCCTCTTGTATGGTTTGTCCATGCTCTATGGGGCGACTGGTTCGCTGGACATCGGTCAGGTGTTCAAAGCGATCAATTCCGGCCAGGTTCAGCACCAGGTTTTGGTATTTGGTTTGGTATTCGTGGTTGCTGGTTTGGCGTTCAAACTGGGTGTGGTGCCATTCCACATGTGGATCCCGGACGTATACCAGGGTGCACCAACCGCCGTGACCCTGATGATTGGTGGCGCCCCCAAACTGGCTGCATTTGCCATTTGCATTCGCCTGTTGGTCGACGGCCTGCTCCCGTTGGCTTTTGATTGGCAGCAGATGCTGGCGGTCTTGGCGGTGGCCTCCCTGTTGGTGGGGAATCTCGCTGCCATCGCACAAACCAACCTCAAGCGCATGTTGGCCTATTCCACCATTTCTCAGATGGGTTTTGTGTTGCTCGGCCTCCTGGCAGGGGTGGTCAAAGGCAATGTGGATGCTGCAACCGTGGAGGGTGCCTACAGCGCCTCTATGTTCTACGTCATCACCTACGTGCTGACGACCTTGGCGACCTTCGGTGTGATCCTGTTGTTGTCGCGTGAAGGCTTCGAGAGCGAAGAGGTTGCGGACTTGGCGGGCCTGAACCAGCGCAGCCCCTTGTATGCCGCCATCATGGCAATCTGCATGTTCTCGCTGGCGGGCATTCCTCCGATGGTTGGTTTTTACGCCAAGTTGTCCATTTTGCAAGCCCTGGTCACTACTGGCCAAGTCACGCACATTGCCTTGGCCATTTTTGCCGTCGTCATGTCGCTGGTGGGTGCGTTCTACTATCTGCGCGTTGTCAAAGTCATGTACTTTGATCAAGCTTCCTCGGTGTCCGGGATTTCAGCGCCCTGGGAAGTGCGCACTGTGCTGGGAGTGAATGGATTTCTGGTTCTGGGCTTGGGGATTTTCCCAGGCGCCCTCATGAGCCTCTGCGCAGACGCCATCGTCCGTTCCCTGGCGACCTGAACGTTCGTATCCGAGCGACCGCAGTGTCTTCCCAGCAAATCTCGGTGTGGTTGGTGATTGGTTTGGCCTTGGTTGCCGCCAACCTGCCATTTGCCAACCACCGCATCCTGGCTTTTGGTCCCCGGTTACCGCAGGGTAAGTCTTTGTTGGTTTGTGTGCTGGAACTCGTTTGCTTGTATGCCATCGTGGGCCTTGCTGCCGTGGCGCTGGAACGCAGGCTCGGACAGATCGCTCCACAGGGGTGGGAGTTCTACGCCGTCACGGCCACCCTGTTCCTGACCCTGGCTTTCCCTGGTTTTGTGCTGCGGTTCCTGATGGCCAAACGTAACTCTGTTTGACCGTACAGGCTGTCGCTTTGGTGCTGCCATGAAAGTTCTGGACCTCCAGTGTGGCCATGGCCACATCTTCGAGGCATGGTTTGCCTCTGAACTGGATTTTCAACACCAGTTGGAAAAAGGCCTGCTGTCTTGTCCTGTCTGTGACGAACCCCAGGTCACCAAGCTTCCCAGCGCCCCCCGATTGCAACTCGGGTCTCGCCACCACAACCCATCCACGCCATCTTCCTCGCCCATTGCAAAGGCCGAGTACGACCCCCGCCGTGATTTGCAGGCCGCTTGGTTGGTTTGGTCACGCCAGATTGCCTCGCAAACGGAAGACGTTGGGACCGATTTCCCCGATCTGGCACGGCAAATGCACGAAGGTGACATCCCCGAGCGCGCGATCCGTGGTGAGTCCACGCTGGAGCAAGTCCGCGCTTTGCTGGATGACGGTATTCCGGTGGTTCCTCTGGCGATTCCTCCGGCATCCAAGAAAACCCTGCAGTAGCCTGTTTGACCGGTCGTTGCGCGGGTTCTGAGCGTCGGTCGCCGTGACCTTTCTGCCGTTGGTCTGTCTTCCGGGCCTTGCGAGGTCTGCCTGCACCGTGTGGGCTGCTCGGTCCTCTGCTGTGGTGCTTCTGCACCGTCCGTGTTTTTACCTAAGCGAAGGTCCTAGGCCTTTCATCACACCCTGCTGGGTGTCCTGCCGCTAGTATCGAAAGCCGTGCAAAGCCGATGGTCGGTTTTGGTCTTGGCCTTCATTGGAGTGGCGTGGGAGCAATGAGCGACTTTATTTTGGAAACCAGCAGGCTCACCAAAGAGTTCAAGGGCTTCACCGCCGTCAGTGATGTCAACCTTTCTGTGCGTCGGGGGGGCATCCACGCTTTGATTGGCCCCAACGGCGCTGGCAAGACCACCTGCTTTAACCTGCTGACCAAGTTCCTGGAGCCCACCTCCGGCGTCATCCGTTTCAACGGCCACGACATCACCCGCGAACGTCCTGCACAGATTGCACGCCGTGGGGTGATCCGGTCTTTCCAGATCTCTGCGGTATTCCCGCACCTGACCCTGCTTGAAAACGTGCGCATCGGTCTACAGCGCCAATTGGGCACCACCTTCCACTTCTGGCGCAGCGAGCGGTCCCTGCGGAAACTCGACAACCGTGCCATGGCCTTGCTCACCGAGGTCGGTCTTGAAGACTTTGCGGACGAACTCACCGTTAATCTGTCCTATGGCCGCAAGCGTGCACTCGAAATCGCCACAACCCTGGCCATGGAGCCGGAATTGATGCTGCTTGACGAGCCTACCCAGGGCATGGGGCATGAAGACGTGGACCGGGTTACCCAACTCATCAAGAAAGTGTCCGCGGGCCGGACGATTCTCATGGTGGAGCACAACATGAAAGTGGTGTCCACCATTGCCGACCGCATCACCGTGCTCCAGCGCGGAGCCGTTCTGGCCGAAGGCCCGTATGCCGAGGTGTCTAGCAACCCTCAAGTCATGGAAGCCTATATGGGGACCACCGATGGCCAACTCCAGGGAGCGCACTGAGATGACGTCCGCCACAACGCAAGTGCCCGCGCTGGAAATCCGCAATCTCCAGGCCTGGTATGGCGAGTCCCATGTCCTGCACGGTGTGGACATCGTCGTCCAACCGGGGGAAGTGATCACCCTTTTGGGCCGCAATGGCGCTGGCCGCACCACCACCATGCGCGCCATCATGGGCCTGACCGGTTCGCGCAAGGGGTCCGTCAAGATCCATGGGGCCGAAACCATCCACCTGCCCACCCATCGGATTGCCCACCTGGGGGTAGGCTACTGCCCTGAGGAGCGCGGTATCTTCTCCAGCCTGTCATGCGAGGAAAACCTCCTGCTGCCCCCCAACTTGAAGACAGGCGGTGCTGGCATGAGCGTGGACGAGATCTATGCGATGTTCCCTAACCTGGCAGAGCGCCGGCATAGCCAGGGAACCCGCCTTTCTGGCGGCGAGCAGCAAATGCTGGCCGTGGCGCGGATCCTGCGCACCGGTGCCAAACTGCTCTTGCTCGACGAGATCTCCGAGGGACTGGCGCCGGTCATCGTCCAGGCCTTGGCACGGATGATCACCACCCTGCGTGAGAAGGGCTACACCGTCGTGATGGTGGAGCAGAACTTCCGCTTCGCAGCCCCCCTGGCCGACCGCTTCTATGTCATGGAACACGGCCACATCGTCGAGCAGTTCGGTGCATCCGAACTGGACGCCAAGATGTCCGTGCTCAACGAATTGCTGGGCATTTGAGCGGTTTGTGACCCGATTCCCCTGCTGATCCATTCCGGACCTATTTCACCAACCCCAAGGAGACGAAATGACGATGAAACTTTCCAAAATCGCGGCCGTGCTGCTGGCTGCTGGTCTGGGCTCGGTGGCCGCCCAGGCGCAGGACAAGGTCAAGATCGGTTTTATCACCGACATGTCCAGCCTGTACTCGGACGTGGACGGCAAGAATGGTGCGATCGCCATTCAGATGGCGATCGATGACTTTGGCGGCAAGGTGAATGGCAAGCCGATTGAGCTGCTTTCTGCTGACCACCAGAACAAGGCGGACATCGCTGCCACCAAGGCCCGCGAATGGATCGATACCCAGGGCCTGTCCATGCTCGTGGGTGGTACCAACACCAGCACAGCCTTGGCCATGTCCAAGGTTGCCGAAGAGAAAAAGCGCGTCTTTCTGGTCAACGGTGCCGGCGGCTCGGCCCTGACCAACGAGCAGTGCTCTCCCTACACCGTGCATTACGCCTACGACACCGTCGCCCTGGCCAAGGGCACGGCTGCCTACATGGTCGAGAAGGGGGATAAGAACTGGTTCTTCCTCACCGCCGACTACGCCTTTGGCCAACTCCTGGAGCGCGATGCGTCTGCTGTGGTCAATGCCAAGGGCGGCAAGGTGGTGGGGGCGGTCCGCCATCCGCTGAACGCTTCTGACTTTTCCTCGTTCCTGCTGCAGGCGCAAAATTCCAAGGCCCAGGTGCTGGGCTTGGCCAACGCGGGTGGCGACACCATCAACGCGATCAAGGCGGCCAAGGAATTTGGCATCTCCAAATCCATGAAGATGGCCGGCCTGCTGGTGTTCATCACCGACGTGCACAGCCTGGGCCTCAAGAACACCGAGGGCCTGCTGCTCACCACCAGCTGGGACTGGAACCTGAACGACCAGACCCGTGCCTTCGGCAAGCGCTTCTTCGAGAAAACCAAGCGCATGCCCACCGACATCCAGGCCGCCAACTATTCCGCCACCATGAACTACCTCAAGGCTTTGCAGGCCGTGAAGTCCGAGGACAGCGACAAAGTGATGGCCTATCTCAAGAGCACACCCCTGGACGACTTTTATGCCAAGGGCAAGATCCGCCCCGACGGCCGCTACGTCCACGACATGTACCTGATGCAGGTCAAGTCTCTGGCCGAATCCAAGCAGCCCTGGGACTACTACAAGGTCGTGAGCAAGCTCTCCGGTGACGCGGTCTTCACGACCAAGGCCGAGAGCAAGTGCGCGCTGTGGAAGTAAGCCTTTCGCATTGATCCATCCTCCAAACCGCTGCATCCCATGGAAATCTTTGGTGTCTCAATGCCGGCCTTGCTCAGCCAATTGCTGCTGGGCCTGGTCAATGGGTCCTTTTACGCGATCCTGAGTCTAGGCCTGGCCGTGATTTTCGGGCTGCTGAACGTCATCAACTTTGCCCACGGGGCCCTGTTCATGATGGGAGCGGTGTTGACCTGGATGGCCATGACCTACCTGGGGATCAACTACTGGCTGATGCTGGTGTTGGCCCCTTTGCTGGTCGGCGTGTTTGGGGTGGTGATTGAAAAACTGCTGTTGCGTTGGGTGTACAAGCTCGACCACCTCTATGGCCTGCTGCTCACCTTGGGCTTGACCCTGCTCATTGAGGGTGTCTTCCGCTCCATTTATGGGGTGTCGGGCCTCGGGTATGACACCCCTGAACTGCTCGAAGGTGCCACGAACCTGGGCTTCATGATCCTGCCCAACTACCGGGCCTGGGTGGTGGTGGCTTCGGTGGTGGTTTGCCTGCTGACCTGGTTCATGATCGAGAAGACCCGCCTGGGGGCTTACCTGCGCGCTGGTACCGAAAACCCGCGCCTGGTGGAAGCTTTCGGCGTCAATGTGCCTGTGATGATCACGCTCACCTACGCTTTTGGTGCGGGCTTGGCCGCCTTTGCTGGTGTGCTGGCTGCGCCCGTCTACCAAGTGTCGCCACTGATGGGACAGAACCTCATCATCGTGGTGTTTGCTGTGGTCGTGATCGGTGGCATGGGGTCCATCATGGGTTCCATCCTCACTGGCCTGGGCCTGGGGGTGGTCGAGGGCTTCACCAAGGTCTTCTATCCCGAAGCCTCGTCCACCGTGGTGTTCGTCATCATGGTGATCGTTCTCCTGATCCGTCCCGCGGGCCTGTTCGGCAAAGAAAAATAAGGGGCCCTTGCACCATGAATTCCAAGCACCTTTCCGGTTTGGGCTATGGCCTGCTCCTCCTGGGGCTGTTGCTGGCGCCGCTCCTCGGCGCTTACCCTGTGTTCGTGATGAAGCTGATGTGCTTTGCGCTGTTTGCTTCGGCTTTCAACCTGCTGCTGGGCTATGCGGGCATGCTGTCTTTTGGCCATGCGGCCTTTCTCGGGGGGGCTGCTTACGTGGCAGGCCACGCCATCAAGGTCTGGGGCCTGTCGCCCGAGTTGGGCCTGCTGGCTGGCACCCTCAGCGGTGCACTCCTGGGGCTGGTGATGGGCTTTTTTGCCATTCGCCGCCAGGGCATCTACTCGACCATGATCACCCTGGCCCTGGCCCAGATGCTGTTTTTCGTTTTCCTGCAAGCGCCTTTCACAGGCGGCGAGGATGGCCTACAGGGCGTGCCACGCGGCAAACTGTTCGGCTTGCTGGACCTGAAGGATGACCTGGTGATGTACTACGTGGTCCTTGCGGTCGTCGTGGCGGCCTTTCTGCTGATCGTGCGCACCATCCATTCACCCTACGGCCAGGTGCTGAAGGCCATCAAGGAAAACGAACCTCGTGCCATCTCGCTGGGGTATGACACCAACCGCTTCAAGCTGCTGGCTTTTGTCATTTCGGCGGCCATGGCGGGCTTGGCTGGTTCCCTCAAAACCCTGATTCTGGGCTTTGCCACCCTGAGTGATGTGCACTGGTCTTCGTCGGGCCATGTGGTGCTGATGACCCTGGTGGGGGGACTGGGCACCCTGTCCGGTCCGATCGTGGGTTCGGCCGTCGTCGTGTTGCTGGAAAACAAGATCGGTGAGCTGGGCAACCTTCTGGCCCGCTGGACTCAGATCGAGTGGTTCACCACGCTGGGCGAGTCGGTCACCATCGTCACTGGCCTGATTTTCGTGGTCTGTGTGCTGGCGTTCCGCCGCGGTGTGATGGGCGAGGTGATTGCCTTGCTCACCCGCTGGCGCGCTTCAGGCAAGGTCTGAAGGCGGGCAGGGCGCTGGCCCACCTGCAGAGAGCCCCTGGCGCACCCGCGCCAGCAGGGCCGCCACCATGGCCTGCTCGGCACCGGCCTGGTCACAGGCCACCACTTGGCGCTTGGGCATGCTGCGCAGCCAGGTGATTTGGCGCTTGGCCAATTGCCGGGTGGCAGCAATTCCTCTGTCACGCATACCCTGCAGGTCCAAAGCTGCGCCAGGGCCCTGCTGGGCTTGCAGGTCCAAGGCCTCCCAGGCCTGGCGGTAGCCCACACAGCGCATCGATGGGAGGTTCAGGTGCAGGTCTCCCCGTGACCGAAGCTGCCGGACCTCGTCCAGAAAGCCGGCTTCCAGCATCGCTTCGAAGCGCTGGGCAATGCGGGTGTGCAGCCAGGACCGCTCTAAAGGTTCAAGGCTAAAAACGTCTCCGGGCCAGAGAATACCAGCGGTACTAGCTACTTTTTTTATAGCATGAAAGTGCGACAGGGGCTGTCCAGTCAAGCGCCAGACCTCCAGCGCCCGCTGGATGCGCTGGCTATCGCCAGGGGGTAGCCGCGCTGCGGTGACCGGGTCCACCCGGGCCAGTTCCGCATGCAGCGCCGGCCAGCCCTGGGTGGCGGCCTGGGCATCCAGGTCTGCGCGAATCGCCGGGTCCGCCCCGGGCATGGCATCCAGGCCGTCGAGCAAGGCTTTCAGGTAAAGCATCGTGCCTCCCACCAGCAGTGGCAGCGCACCGCGCGCACGGATTTCCGCCACCAGACGGGTGGTGGCCTGCACGAAGGCAGCCGCGCTGAAGCTCTCCAGGGGATCCAGAATATCGATCAAATGGTGGGGTACCGCCGCCAGCTCTTCGGGGCTGGGCTTGGCGGTGCCGATGTCCATCCCCCGATAGACCAGGGCCGAGTCCATGCTGATGATTTCAACCGGCAGTGCACCTGCAAGCGCCCGTGCCAAGGCCAGAGCAGCCGCCGTTTTGCCGCTGGCGGTGGGGCCCACCAGTGCCAGGACAGGTAGGGTGGCGTTGTTGGTGGGGGGCAGAAGTGGCTCGGACATGGTTCAATAGGAGGTTTCGGGAATGCGGGGCACCAGCGCCCAGGCCGCCAGCGCGGTGGTGGCCGACCAGAACCAGACGCCCAGCGCCATGGGCAGCACGGTGCCATCCATCCAGCGGCCCAGCAGGATGCCGGTTGCGAAGGCGGTCAGCATCATCACAAAGCCGCTCAAGGCCGCTGCGGTGCCAGCCGCCTGCGGAAAAGGGTTGACGGCACCACTTTGCCCACAGGGCATGTGGATGCCATGGGCCACTTGGAACAGCAGGAACCCACCTGCGTACGCCCAGCCGTTGTGCACCCCGGCCAGCGCCAGAATGCCGAGCGTGCTGCCTCCCAGCAGGCTCAGCAGTCCCCCCAGGGCGACACTGCGGCGCACACCCCAACGGGGCACCAGCCAGCGGCACAGGAAAGTTCCTGCGACATAGCTGGCGGCCACGCCGCCAAAGGCGATGCCGTACTGGCTACGGCTCCAGCCCAGCACCTGAATGAAGGTGAAGGCCGAGGTCACCAGGAAGGTGAACAGACCGCAGAAGGTGGCTGTGGTCAGCAGCGCGTAGGCCCGGAAGCTGCGGTGGCCCATAATGTGCCGCCAGGTCCGGGCGATGCGGCGCAGCTGCAGGGCGTGCGCGTCCCGGTGCGACAGGGTCTCTGGCAGGTAATGCCAGATTGCTGCCCAGGTCAGCAGCCCAAAACACACCAGCGAACCCATCGTGGCACGCCAGCCCAGGGCCTCGCTGAGCCAGGCCCCCAGCGGGGCGCTCAGGCAAGCGGTCACGCCCAGGCCGGTCAAGGCGCGGGACATGGCCTGTGCACCGGCCGCTGGAGGAAAGCGGTCGCGCACCACCGCCCGGGCACCCATCACAGCCGCCCCCATGGCCACGCCTTGGACCATGCGCCACAGGGTCAGCCAGCCCATGGACGAGGCTGTCAGGCAGGCCACCGCGGCCAGCACGTACAGCCCCAGCCCTGCCAGCAGCACGGGACGGCGGCCAAAGCGGTCCGACACCGGGCCCCAGACGAGCTGGGCGCAGCCAAAGGCCAGCAGCAGGGCGGTCAGGGTGGATTGGACCTGGGCGGTGCTGGCGGCAAATTCGGTCTGGATTTCGGGCAGCGCCGGCAGGTAGAGGTCGGTCGTGACCGGCTGCAGGCCCAGCAGCAGGACCAGCAGTCCGGTGACCAGCGTGGCAGGGATAGTGGAGGTGGGCACGGCCGTCGCCGTGGCGGCGGAAGAGAGCAGAGGCATGCGCAGAGCGTATCAGGCGCAGGCACCCCGCACGCTGCGCAGGGCGGTGACACCGTCCAGCACCTTCTGCACGCCGTATTGCAGCAGCTTGAGCATGCCTTCCTGGATGGCCAGGTCAAAGAGCCGGTCCACCGGGGCCCGGGTTTGGATCAGTTTCTTGATCGCGGGGGTGGCGGACATCAGTTCGTAAATGCCTACCCGCCCCTTGTACCCCGTTTGCGTGCAGTGGCTGCAGCCCACAGCCCGGAACAGCACCCGTCCGCTGCCGGGTGCGAACTGGGGGCGCCACTGCGCCAGCAAGTCTTGGGGGTTCAAGTGCGACTCCTTGCAGTAGTCCTGGGCCAGCTGCTCCAGTTCGTCCTCAGGGTTGGTCACGGGCTGCTTGCAGTCCTTGCACAGACGCCGTGCCAGGCGCTGGCTGAGTACGCCAATCAGCGCGTCGGCAAAATTGAACGGGTCCAGGCCCATGTCCAGCATGCGGATCACGCTTTCTGGGGCGCTGTTGGTGTGCAGGGTGGACATCACCAGGTGACCCGTCAGCGACGCCTCAATGGCGATGTGCGTGGTTTCGCTGTCGCGCATCTCGCCGACCATGATGATGTCGGGGTCCGCCCGCAGGAAGGCCCGCATCGCAGCGGCAAAGGTCAGGCCGATGCGGGGTTGCATCTGGATTTGGCGCAAGCCCTGGTGGGTGATCTCGACCGGGTCTTCGGCGGTCCAGATCTTGGTTTCGGTGGTGTTGACTTCGGCCAGCAGCGAATGCAGCGTCGTCGTCTTGCCTGAACCGGTGGGGCCGCAGACCAGGATCAGCCCGTAGTTGCGGTGCACCATGCGGCGCAGGCTTTCCACCAATTCGGGGGCCATGCCCAGCTGGTCCAGGGGAATGGGTTTGGACGAGGCCAGCAGCCGCATCACGATGTCTTCCAGCCCGTTGGTGGTGGGCAGCACCGCCACCCGCAACTCCAGCTTGGTCGGCGCAAAGCGCGAGAAGTCGATCTTCCCGTCCTGCGGCATCCGGTGCTCCGAGATGTCCAGGTTGGCCATGATCTTCACCCGGGAGAGCAGGGCCGAACGCAGCACGTAAGGCACCTTGACATATTCGGTCAGGTCGCCGTCGATCCGAAAGCGCACCAGCGTGGGTTGCTGCTCCGGGTAAGCCTCGATGTGGATGTCCGAGGCGCCCATGGACTGGGCATCGGAAATCATCTTGTTGACCAGCCGCACGACCAGGCTGTCCTCGTCAGAAACCTGCCGTGCCACGGGCTGTCGGCTGGGGGGGCTGTCCTCCTGGGACAACTGCTGGCTCAGCAGGTCCAGCTCTTCTTCGATCGAGCGTGTCGCCGTGCCACTGCGCACATGGGCGTATTCGTGTTGCAGGCGGTTGCGCAGCTCTTCGGCCGGTGCAATCACCGGCACGATCTGCTTTTGTGTCGAGAAGCGCAGTTTGTCAAGGTGCTCGGCGTCCAGGGGGCTTTCCACGGCCACCACCAGCGCCTTGTCCGTCAGCAGCAGGGGCAAGACCTGGTGCTCGATCGCATAGTTCTTGGCGACCAGCGCCAGCACTTCAGGCTGGATGCTGAAGCCTGCCAGCGCCACCACGGGAATGTTCAGCTGGTCGGCCACGGCCAGGGTGAGCTGTTCGTGGGTCAGCGCACCCATCTCGACCAGGATCTGTCCCAGCATGTTGCGCTTGCCCCCGCGTAACTTCCCCAGGGCATCGACCATCTGGTCCCGGGTCAGCAGGCCCTGGTTGATGAGGATGTCCCCCAGCCGCACAGGGCTGAAGCGGCCGATCGCACCCAGGCGGGCTTGCAGCTCTTCGGGGGTGTTCACCGTCACATGGCCCAGCGGGTCGGCACCGGCGCCTTCACGGCGCTTCTTCTGCTCTTCCAGGGCGCGGTCAATGGTCGAGGGAGAAACCATCTCCGCGCGGATCAGGTGGTAACCCAGCAGGCCGCCGACCTGGTAGTTTTGCAGGGCGGTGTCGGGGATGAAGATGCGCACCGTCCGGTCGGCATCGGTGGTCAGAAAAATGAACAGCCCGTAGCTGGTTTTGATGAAGCCCTTGGTCTGCCCCCGCAGCTGCTCCCCATCCACAAAGTGGACGAAGAAAGGCCGCATCTCCGGATTGACCTCGTGCCCTCCCGCGCTGATGTAGAGGGCGGTGAGTTCCTTGTCGATCGCCATCGGGATCGCCTGCATCAGGTGGATGCTCTTGATCTCGCTGAACGGCAGGGTGCGGGACTCTTCGCCCTTGCGGCCAGAGAACACCGCGGTATGCGCTTCAGGGGCAAAGCTCTCCAGACGACCTTCCAGGGTCTGCCCCGCCAGCGTGAACACGATGGCATCCACTGGCGCCGCCTCGGTTTGTGCGCGGGCGTCCTTGAAAAACGGGGGCAGGGGCCAGTTGTCCATCGCTGGGCTTGTCGCAGGGCGAGGGCAGGATCAGGCCAGACCCGAAGCGGCGCGGGGCGGGTTCGAGGTGTCGATCGACAGGCTGCCCGTCTCCTGGGCGTTGACCCCGGCCGACAGGCGGATGCGCAAGGACAGGTCGGTGCGGGAGTCGGCGTTGTGCAGCGCTTCCTCCAGCGAAATCCGTCCCTCGGTGTAGAGCTGGAACAGCGCCTGGTCGAACGTGCACATGCCCGCCTCGGTGCTGCGCGCCATGGTTTCCTTCATTCCGGAGAACTCTCCCTTGGCGATCAGATCGGCGATGTAGGGCGAGTTGAGCAGCACTTCCACGGCCGGCACAAGTTTTTCGCGCTGCCCGGGAACCAGGCGCTGCGACACCACGCCGACCAGGTTCAGGCTCAGGTCGATCAGGAGCTGGCGGTGGGCCTCTTCCGGGAAGAAGTTGATGATGCGCTCCATGGCCTGGTTGGCGTTGTTCGCGTGCAGGGTGGACAGGCACAGGTGCCCAGTTTCTGCGAAGGACAGCGCGTGCTTCATGGTTTCGCGGTCCCGGATTTCCCCGATCAGGATCACGTCCGGTGCCTCGCGCAGTGCGTTCTTGAGCGCATCGGCGTAGGACTGGGTGTCGATGCCCACCTCGCGCTGGTTCACCACCGAGCGTTTGTGGGCATGGAGAAATTCCAGCGGGTCTTCGATGGTGAGGATGTGCCCGGTCGCGTTCTCGTTGCGGTAGTTAATCATCGCGGCCAGCGTCGTGGACTTGCCCGAGCCCGTCGCACCGGTTACCAGCAGCAGCCCCCGCTTGCGCATGATCATTTTTTCCAGCACCGGCGGCAGGCCGAGCGCAGCGAAGGGAGGGATCTTGTTCTTGATGTAGCGGATCACCATGCCCACCTCGCCACGCTGCATGAACACGTTCACGCGAAAACGCCCCAGGTTGTGCGCGGACACGGAGAGGTTCATTTCCAGTGCCGATTCGAACTCGGAAATCTGCTTCTCGTTCATGACCGCGTAAGCCATCTGCTTGACGTCGCCCGGCGCCAATGGCGGCATTTTCAACGGATGGGTGATGCCTTCAATCTTGACGTTCACTGGCGCGCCGACGCTGAAAAACAGGTCCGACGCCCCTTTTTCAACCATCACTTGGAGAAAACTGAAAACTTCCACGGGGTACCTCGAAAAATCAGCGTTGCATCCTACCCGAAGGCCTTTTTCCCTGGGGGGTGCAGGCAAAAAAAGAGGGGCCCGAAGGCCCCTCGCAGTTGGTGCTGTGTGCCAGCCAGGCCTGGGCTTAGACCACGCCCTGGGCCAGCATGGCGTCAGCCACCTTGACGAAACCGGCCACGTTGGCACCGTCGATGTAGCTCACGCTGCCATCGGCGCGCTTGCCGTACTTCAGGCAGGCGGCGTGGATGCCTTGCATGATCTGCAGCAGGCGGGCGTCCACTTCCTCGCGGGTCCAGCTGATGCGCATGGCGTTCTGGCTCATTTCCAGGCCAGACGTGGCCACGCCACCGGCGTTGGAGGCCTTGCCAGGCGCGTACAGCACGCCAGCGGCTTCGAAGGCCTTGGCAGCTTCGATGGTCGAGGGCATGTTGGCGCCTTCGGCCACACACAGGACGCCATTCTTGATCAGCGTCTTGGCATCGTTCTCGTCCAGCTCGTTCTGCGTGGCGCAGGGCAGGGCGATGTCCACCGGCACATGCCAGGGGCGCACGCCGGCTTCGAACTTCACACCGGTGCGGGCGGCGTAGTCGCTCACGCGGCCGTAGTGGTGGTTCTTCACGTCCATCAGAATGGCCAGCTTCTCGGGAGTGAAGCCGTCTTCGTCAATGATGGTGCCGCTCGAATCCGACACGGTGACGACCTTGGCGCCCAGTTCCATGGCCTTCTCGACGGCGTACTGGGCCACGTTGCCCGAACCAGACACGGACACGCGCATGCCCTTGAAGGACTTGCCGCGGGTCTTGAGCATTTCGTCGGCGAAATACACGGTGCCGTAGCCGGTGGCTTCGGGGCGGATCAGCGAGCCACCAAAGCTCA
>CAYZPX010000017.1:0-22467 GCA_964480105.1 uncultured Burkholderiaceae bacterium
GCTGCCGGGGGCTGCGCGGATATTGGCTCAGAATCAAAGTTCATAACACGCTCTAAAAGGTAAGTGGCTGTTCGGAAGGGGGGTAGGGCCCGTCGTGCTCCATTTCTCTGAGGGGTCAAAGGCTGTCAGTCTCGCGCCAGTCAGTAGGGTGTAAGTCCAAGCTTGGACAGTGTTTACCGATCCCCATTCCAAAACACAGGAGACCTTTTTTCATGAAACCCACTTCTTCTGCGATTCAGTCAGTCCTGGTCGAAAACCGCGTTTTCCCCCCATCACAGGCTTTGATTGGTACTGCACGCATTTCTGGGATGCAGGGCTACCACGCCCTGTGTGACGAGGCGCAACAGGATTACGAAGGTTTTTGGGCCCGGCTGGCACATCAGCATCTCCAGTGGGATACGCCGTTCACCAGCACGCTGGATGAATCGAATGCGCCTTTCTACCAGTGGTTTGCCGACGGCGCCTTGAATGCCTCCGCCAATTGCCTGGACAGGCACATTGGAACCTCGAATGAACACAAGACGGCGATCGTCTTTGAGTCCGATGATGGCAAAGTCACCACCGTCACCTACAGACAATTGTTGGACAAGGTGAGTCAGTTTGCCAACGCGCTGAAGGCCCATGGGGTGCGCAAAGGTGACCGCGTTCTGATTTACATGCCCATGACCATTGAGGGCGTGGTTGCAATGCAAGCCTGCGCGCGCATCGGCGCAACGCACAGCGTCGTTTTTGGGGGCTTCAGCGCCAAGGCTGTGCATGAGCGCATCATCGATGCTGGTGCTGTGTTGGTGGTGACCGCAAACTACCAGATGCGCGGTGGCAAGGAATTGCCGTTGAAAGCGATCATTGACGAAGCCTTGGCCATGGGAGGATGTGAATCAGTTCGCCATGTCTTGGTCTACGAGCGCACCGACACACCGTGTGCCATGCAGCAAGGCCGTGACATTACCTTTGCCAGTGCACTAGCTGGTCAAGCCACTGTCTGCGTTCCTGAGGTTGTCAGCGCAGAGCACCCACTGTTCATTTTGTACACCAGTGGATCCACTGGAAAACCCAAGGGTGTGCAGCACAGCACAGGGGGCTATTTGCTTTGGGCGAAGCTCACCATGGAGTGGACTTTTGACTTGCGCCCTGACGATATTTTTTGGTGTACTGCCGACATCGGCTGGATCACAGGGCATACCTATGTGGCTTATGGTCCGCTGGTGGCAGGCGCTACCCAGATCATTTTTGAGGGTGTTCCTACCTTTCCCCATGCAGGACGTTTCTGGGAGATGATCCAGCGACACCGCTGTACGCTGTTCTACACGGCACCTACTGCGATCCGTTCGCTCATCAAGGCCGCAGATTCTGATGTGTCTGTTCATCCTGACCGCTTTGATCTGTCCAGCCTTCGCATTCTGGGTAGCGTCGGAGAGCCGATCAATCCTGAAGCCTGGATGTGGTATTACAAAAACGTCGGCGGCGAGCGCTGCCCCATTGTCGATACGTTTTGGCAAACTGAGACAGGCGGGCACATGATTACGCCACTGCCCGGCGCCACCCTCCTGGTTCCTGGCTCTTGCACCTTGCCGTTGCCCGGCATCATGGCTGCGATTGTTGATGAGTCCGGTAACGAGTTGCCAAACGGTGCTGGAGGAATTTTGGTGGTCAAGCGTCCTTGGCCCAGCATGATTCGAACGATTTGGGGGGATCCTGAGCGTTTCAAGAAGAGTTATTTTCCGGAAGAACTCGGGGGATATTACCTGGCCGGTGATGGAGCTGTTCGCAGTGAAGACCGTGGTTATTTCCGCATCACAGGTCGCATTGATGACGTCCTGAACGTTTCCGGACATCGCATGGGAACCATGGAAATTGAGTCGGCACTGGTCGCCAAAACCGACCTGGTGGCCGAAGCTGCCGTGGTAGGGCGCCCTGACGATGTGACTGGCGAAGCCATTTGCGCGTTTGTCGTCCTCAAGCGCTCACGCCCCAGTGGCGAAGAGGCAA
Organism: uncultured Burkholderiaceae bacterium; assembly: GCA_964480105.1. Taxonomy (GTDB): domain Bacteria; phylum Pseudomonadota; class Gammaproteobacteria; order Burkholderiales; family Burkholderiaceae_C; genus CAYZPX01. Next base: position 1,990 of record CAYZPX010000017.1, read on the forward strand.
AGCAGATTGCCAAGGAGTTGCGTGACTGGGTTGCCCATGAAATTGGCCCGATTGCCAAACCTAAAGACATTCGCTTTGGTGATAATTTGCCCAAGACGCGCAGTGGAAAAATCATGCGCCGTTTGTTGCGCAGCATCGCAAAGGGAGAGGCCATCACCCAGGACACCAGTACGTTGGAAAATCCCGCAATCTTGAAGCAATTGACGCAAACCAACTGATCAAATCCACCCTAAGCCTGCATTTAGGAGCCATTTATCGACATCGGCCATGTCCATTCAGGTGGTGGCGATATTCAAAAGCCTTGCCTTGTGCAAGGCTTTTCTGTTACCTGAGACCAAGGATCCACTGGCTTAGCCTGCGCGCTTCGGTTTCGCTGACTTGGGCGTTGGCAGGCATGGGCACAGGACCCCACACCCCACCCCCGCCCTTGACGATTTTTTGGCTTAACTGGGTTGCTGCGTCCTTGCGGTTTGCGTACTTGATGGAGACATCTTTAAAGGCAGGCCCTACGACCTTCTTTTCCACGGTGTGACAGGACATGCAGTTCTTGGCCTGGGCTAGTGCGAGTTCCGCGTTTGCGGATGGTGCTAGGCAGCATGCCATGGCGATTGGCCAGAAGGTGTGTTGTAGGTTCATGGCAGGAAATACAGGAGCTGAAGACCAATTTTAGGCAGTATCCGTCTGCGTGGCGCGTGCGGCTATAGCATCGTGTGCCCATCCTTTAGGAGCCAAGAAAATGTACCTGTTGTTACTTGCCCTGCTGCTGACCGTGCTCAGGTACCTTGAAGTGGGTTTTGTGGCCAACTGGCCATGGTGGTGGATTTTGCTTCCGTATGGTTTAACAGCCTTGTGGTGGGCGTTTGCTGACAGCATCGGCTATTCCAAACGCAAGGCTGCGGAAAAGATGGAACAGCGCAAGCGCGAACGGGTTGAAAAACAGCGTAAGGAACTGGGGCTTCCACCCCGCCGTCGGCCCTGAAGCGCGGTTTTTTACAAGGCACTGGCGGTTGGCTTTCCCTCTAGGCGCATCTGCGCAGTGCCTCATAATTCCGACCACTCTGTTCAACTGGTATCGACATGCCCATTTACCGTTCTAAAACTTCCACTGCTGGTCGCAACATGGCTGGTGCTCGTTCCCTCTGGCGCGCCACGGGAATGAAAGACGATGATTTCAACAAGCCCATCATCGCCATTGCCAACAGCTTTACCCAGTTCGTCCCCGGGCATGTGCACCTGAAAGATCTTGGCCAGTTGGTGGCCCGCGAAATCGAAGCTGCTGGCGGGGTTGCGAAGGAGTTCAACACGATCGCCGTGGACGATGGCATTGCCATGGGACACGATGGCATGCTTTATTCCTTGCCTAGCCGGGACATCATCGCCGACAGTGTCGAATACATGGTGAACGCTCACTGCGCGGATGCTTTGGTGTGTATTTCGAATTGCGACAAGATCACCCCAGGCATGTTGATGGCTGCCATGCGCCTGAATATTCCGGTTGTCTTCGTCTCTGGCGGTCCCATGGAAGCGGGAAAGGTGCGTCTGGCCAATCCTCTGACCAAGACCATTGAGATCAAAAAGTTGGATCTGATCGATGCGATGGTGATGGCGGCGGACGACAAGGTGTCCGATGCCGAAGTGGCCGAAGTGGAGCGCTCTGCGTGTCCTACCTGCGGGTCGTGCTCTGGCATGTTCACAGCCAATTCCATGAACTGCCTGACTGAAGCCCTGGGCTTGAGCCTGCCAGGCAACGGTACTGTCGTAGCCACCCACGCCGACCGTGAGCAGCTTTTCAAACGCGCAGGGCGCTTGGCCGTAGAACTGTGCAAGCGCTACTACGAACAGGAAGATGCTACTGTCTTGCCCCGCTCGGTGGGTTTTAAGGCCTTCGAAAATGCCATGACCCTGGACATTGCCATGGGGGGCTCGACCAACACCATCCTTCACCTGCTGGCGATTGCCCAGGAGGCAGAGGTTGACTTCACCATGAAGGACATTGATCGCCTCTCACGTGTGGTCCCGCAGCTATGCAAGGTGGCGCCCAATACCCAGAAGTACCACATCGAAGATGTCCACCGTGCGGGCGGCATCATGGGAATTCTGGGTGAATTGGACCGTGCCGGTCGACTCCACACCGATGTACCAACCGTTCATACCAAATCCCTGAAAGAGGCTTTGGACCAATGGGACATCGCCCGCATGCCTGCCGAGGACGTCAAGACTTTCTACATGGCGGGTCCAGCTGGGATTCCTACGCAGGTGGCCTTCAGCCAGGCGACCCGCTGGCCTTCCCTGGACACTGACCGTGCGGAGGGTTGCATCCGGTCGATTGACCACGCCTTTTCCCAGGAGGGGGGGTTGGCGGTGCTGCATGGCAACATTGCGCAGGACGGTTGCGTGGTCAAGACCGCTGGCGTGGATGACGAATTGTTGGTGTTCGAGGGTGTCGCAAACGTCTTCGAATCCCAGGATGAGGCGGTTGAAAAAATTCTGGGGGACGAGGTGAAGGCGGGGGAAGTGGTCGTGATCCGCTACGAAGGTCCAAAGGGTGGGCCTGGTATGCAGGAAATGCTCTACCCCACGTCCTACATTAAGTCCAAAGGTTTGGGTAAAGCCTGTGCCCTGTTGACCGATGGCCGTTTCTCTGGCGGTACTTCAGGCCTTTCGATCGGGCATGTTTCTCCAGAGGCTGCAGCTGGTGGTTCCATTGGCCTGGTGCGCAATGGCGACCGTATCCGCATTGACATTCCCAACCGGAGGATTGATGTCTTGGTGTCGGCCGAGGAACTGGACCGCCGCCGGGCAGAGCAGGATGCGAAGGGCTGGAAGCCAGTGCACCCGCGCAAGCGCAAGGTTTCCGCCGCACTCAAGGCCTACGCCATGCTGGCTACCTCTGCGGACAAGGGTGCTGTACGCGACTTGTCACAGCTGGACCACCACTGAAATCAGGCGCTGAGTGTGGAGAGCACCTGCCCTGTGTCCTGAAGGACACAGGGCATTCCTCTGGAGCAGCGTTGAAAATCGTTGTGTGTGGTGCCGGACGGTGCAGTTCATTATCCTGATCTAAGGCCTAGAATGCTTGTGCACAATCGCACACATGCTAATCTACCCCTCTATAGATCCCGTTGCCCTTCAGTTAGGGCCTGTGGCTGTCCACTGGTATGGCTTGACGTACCTGGCTGCTTTTGGCCTGTTCATGTGGCTGGGCCTTCTCCGTCTGAAGCATCCCCCATTTGAGAACTTGCAAGGCAAGGTTGCATGGTCGCGGCAAGATGTTGAAGACATTCTTTTCCTGGGCATTGCCGGAGTCATTGTGGGCGGCCGGTTGGGTTACTGTCTTTTCTACAAGCCCGGGTACTACTGGAACCATCCAATTGAGATTTTGGCAGTCTGGCAAGGGGGGATGAGTTTTCATGGTGGCTTGCTCGGTGTGCTGCTTGCGCTCACATGGTTCGCCCACAGTCGCCCGCGTCCTTGGCTGCAGGTCGTAGATTTTGTGGCTCCCTGCGTTCCTACGGGCCTGGCTGCAGGTCGGATTGGTAATTTCATCAATGGTGAGTTGTGGGGGAGGTTTGCCAGTCCGGATCTGCCTTGGGGCATGGTTTTCCCACACAGTGGATCCATGCTCCCCCGTCATCCTTCCCAGATCTACCAGTTTTTACTGGAAGGCCTGTTGTTGTTTGCCATGCTGTGGATCTACGCACACCGTCAGCGCCCCCAGGGCGCTGTAGCGGCCCTGTTCCTCGTGGGCTACGGATTTTTCCGTTTTGTGGCGGAGTACTTCCGTGAGCCCGACGGCTTTCTCGGGGTGCTTTCTTTTGGGATGACCATGGGACAGTGGCTTTGTGTGCCCATGGTGTTGGCAGGTTTGACCATGTGGCTCTGGGCACATCGGCGATAAATTCCCGGACTCCACCGGGGTTGCATACCCAGCAGCGGCGCTGAAGGTACAGTAGCAACGACAAAAAGGAGACGATGCCATGGGCCGAACCACCACTTGGATTGCCGAGGCCGTATCCCGCCTGCGCAAGGCGGAGCCGGTGCAGGCGGAAAAAGCCCTGGAAAGGCAGCCGCCAGGGACCCTTCCTTCTGGAGCCCCCCCACGCAGCCTCAGCGACCGCCTCGATGCCACCTTACGTCGTTCAGAGGAGGGCTTGTCGCCGAGGGAGCTGCGGCGTTTACGGGACGCCCTGGAGGCCGTTGCTGCGCCCGAACTCAGCTAAGTCGAGGGAGGGCGTTATGCCAAAACTGTGGCGGATTGGTATGTCCAGGCTTCCGCGCAGGCACGTCAGGACCTGTGGCTGCTCCTGTGTGAGCACTTCGCGCCAGATTTGTCGCAACTGGAAGCTGCCCGCGCCCGGTATGTGGGGGCCATCGGTACTGCTCAGGCGGCGTCTGCCGAAGTCCAGTTGCGCCGTGCGCTCGCTTCGCCCAGGGCACGTGTGTTGCAGCGCTTTGCCGTCTTTCCCGAAGGCATGCGCTTTCTGGTCGATTTGCGGGCTGCCTTGTTGGGGGCGCTCAAAAGCAACCCGCGTCTGCTGGTGCTGGATGCCGAACTGGAGCAGCTGTTTGCCACATGGTTTGATGTGGCGTTTCTCGAACTGCGTCGCATCTCTTGGGATTCTCCGGCCTCGCTCCTGGAAAAGCTCATTCAGTACGAGGCCGTGCATGACATCCGCAGCTGGGCGGACCTGAAAAACCGTCTGGACAGCGACCGGCGCTGCTACGGCTTCTTTCACCCACGCTTGCCCAATGAGCCCCTGATCTTCGTCGAAGTGGCCTTGCAGGACCACCTGGCCAGCAGCATTGCCCCGCTGTTGGACGAATCGGCTGAGCCGGCGGACCTGACGCGAGCCACCACCGCCATCTTTTATTCCATTAGCAACACCCAGTCCGGACTGCGCGGCGTCAGCTTTGGGGACTCCTTGATCAAGAACGTCGTCGAAACCTTGGCTGCCGAGGTTCCACGCTTGCGCACGTTCGCCACCTTGTCCCCCATCCCCGGGTTTCGCGGGTGGCTGACCAAGCATGCCGAGCCCATGCTTGCGCTGCTCGACCCCAAACGCCGTGCACAGTGGGAGCGTACGCTGGGTGGCGAAGCCCTCACGCCGGCCAGCGCCATGGCAGCGATTGACAAACCGCTACTGCTGGATGCGCAGGCGCCTGCTGCGCAATGGGTGACAGCCTGTGCAGCACATTACCTTGCTGTCAGCTTGTCCGAAGGTCGGCCGGCAGATCCTGTGGCCCGCTTCCACCTTGGGAATGGGGCACGCATCGAACGCTTGAACTGGGCGGGAGACCCCTCTGCCAAAGGCGTCAAGCAGTCGTATGGACTGATGGTCAATTACCTCTATGACCTCAAGCGCCTGGACAAACACCGTACCCTGTTGGCCCAGGGGCGGGTAGCGGTGTCCAGCGAGGTCGAGGCCCTTTGCAAGACCTTGGCATCCCGGTAGTGCGGCACTGTGCCGTGCATTCATCTCACCCATCTGATACGCCACTCTAAGGAGACAAAGATGATCCAGGCAGTTTCATTGCGCCGGCGCCAGGCCATTCAAATCGCCAGCCTTCTGGGCTTGGGCAGCAGTGTTTGGGCTGTTCGCGCCCAATCTGCTGGCGCAGGCTGGCCCGCCAAACCGGTCAATCTGATCGTACCGTTTCCTGCAGGCGGTGGTACCGATGCGTTTGCCCGCCCGCTCGCTGCCCAATTTGCCAAGGCGACTGGCAAAACCCTGGTGATCGACAACCGGGGTGGGGCAGGGGGGACCGTGGGTGCCAGCGCGGCTGCCAAGACCGCGCCTGACGGCTACACCCTGTTCATGGGTGCTGTTCACCATGCCATTGCCCCGTCCATGTACCCCCGTTTGGACTATGACCTGGAAAGGGACTTCGTTCCCTTGATCTTGCTGGCCAATGTCCCGCAAGTGTTGGTGGTCAATCCCAGGACCGTGCCCAGCACCCAGTTCAAGCCGTTTTTGGAGCACCTCCGGCGCAATCCCGCCAAGCTCAACTATGGCTCAGCAGGAGCTGGGACGTCCCACCACCTCGCTGGAGAGCTGTTCAAGCAGCAAACAGGTACCTTCATTACCCACATTCCCTACCGTGGTGCTGGGCCTGCCCTGCAAGACCTGATCGCTGGGAACGTGGACATGATGTTTGATGGCCTGGGGTCTTCTGCCGCCCACATCAAGGGCGGGCGCATCAGGGCGTTGATGGTCTCAGGGCCGCAGCGAAACCCCGCCTTTCCGGATGTGCCCTGCGCAGCCGAACTGGGCTTGCCAGACTACACCGTGTCCACGTGGTATGGCCTGTGGGCTCCCAAGGGCCTGGCACCGGAGCTTCAGTCCCGCATCGTTGAAGAGATGCAGCGCCTGGGCCAGGCCGATGAGCTCAAGGCCATCTGGGCACAAAACGGTGCCAGTTTTGGTGGAATGGCCCAGGCACAGTTCGGCAGCATGGTCAGCGCCGAGGTCAGGCGCTGGGCCCAGGTGGTCAAGGCGGCTGGTGCCAAGCTCGATTGAGGTCCCATTGCATTCTGTGTTTTTTCTTCTGACTGTTTCATACCTGCCCCATGCATGCCATGCCTTCATCCCAAAACCTTTTCAGTGCCCTGTATGCCGCTTTCCCTGACGACCTGGACAGCATTTCGGTAGAAACCACGGCTGCTGATGGCGCGCCCCTTCTCTACACCTGGCGCGACCTGGACCATGCCAGTGCGCGCATGGCCAATCTGCTGGCCTCGCTGAACCTGCCCGAGGGCAGCCGGATCGCGGTCCAGGTGGAGAAATCCGTCGAGGCCATGGTGCTGTACTTGGCCACGCTGCGGGCCGGCTATGTGTTCCTGCCCCTAAACACCGCCTACCAGTCCGCCGAGATCGAGTACTTCATCGGCAACGCCGAGCCCGCCGTGGTGGTCTGTACCCCGGGCAACTTTGGCTGGGTCTCGAAGATTGCCTTCCAGGCTGGCACGCAATCGGTGTTCACGCTGGGCGACGACCGCACCGGCAGCTTGCTGGAGCGCGCCGCCCACCATGCCGACACGCACGAGCCAGCCGTGCGCAAGGCCGATGACCTGGCCGCCATCCTTTACACCAGCGGCACCACGGGCCGCAGCAAGGGCGCGATGCTGTCGCATGGCAACCTGCTGTCGAACGCGGTCATGCTCAAGGACTACTGGGGCTGGGTGCCTGGCGATGTGTTGATCCACGCCTTGCCCATCTTTCATGTCCATGGCCTGTTCGTCGCCATCCATGCGGCCTTGCTCAATGGCAGCAAGATGCTCTGGTTTGGCAAGTTCGACCCCAAGGCCGTGATTGCTGCCTTGCCTCGCGCCACGGTCTTCATGGGCGTCCCGACGCTTTACGTCCGCATGCTGGCCGAGCCCAGCCTGAGCGTCGAAGCCGCACGGAACATGCGCCTGTTCATCTCCGGCTCCGCGCCCTTGCTGATCGAAACCTTCCGGGATTGGCAGCAGCGCACCGGCCACACCATCCTGGAGCGCTACGGCATGAGCGAGACCATCATGCTGACCTCCAACCCCTACCAGGCGGACGCCCGCCATGGCGGCCAGGACGAGCGCCGGGGTGGCACGGTGGGCTTTCCCCTACCGGGCGTGGACCTGCGAATCCTGGACGACGCTGGCCAGCCCTTGCCGGTCGATGCGATTGGCAACCTGCAGGTGCGCGGGCCGAATGTGTTTGCTGGCTACTGGCGCATGCCCGAAAAGACCCAGGAAGAATTCACCGCGGATGGTTGGTTCAAGACCGGCGATGTCGGCAAGGTGGATGAACGCGGCTACGTGCACATCGTGGGCCGCAGCAAGGACCTGATCATCTCCGGAGGCTACAACGTCTATCCGGCCGAGGTCGAGGGTTACATCAACGAGATGCCGGGGGTGGCCGAAAGCGCCCTGGTGGGTGTACCGCACCCTGACTTTGGCGAGGTGGGCGTGGCGGTGGTCATTCCCAAGCTGGGCGCTGCCCTCGATGGCGAGGCCATCATCGGGCAGCTCAAGGCGCAGCTGGCCAATTTCAAAATCCCCAAGCGTTGCTTCATCGTTGCCGAATTGCCGCGCAACACCATGGGCAAGGTACAGAAGAACCTCCTGCGCGCAGAGTATCAGCATCTTTTTGGCTGATAGCTCAAAACGCGGGTTCTTGGGAGCAGTGGACAAACACCTCCAGCGCTTTTGGCGCTGGGGTGTCAGTTTATGAGTTAGCTATAGATTTAGTAGCTTGTACCGCTGGTATCCATTGGCCTAGAGACATTTTTAGCGTAAAACCAGCACTGGGATGTGTGAATGTGTCAGGACATGCTGGGTTTCGCTGCCCAGCAACAGGCGCTTGAGGCCTTTGCGTCCGTGGGAGGCCATCACGATCAGGTCGCATTTGTGCTTTTTGGCGGCAGAAATCACCGCTTCAGCAACCAGGTCGGACTTGGCCACCACGGCCTTGACGGTCACCCCCTGGGCCTTGCCTTCCACTTGCACCTGGGCAAGAAGGTTTTTGGCGCTGTCGCTCCATTGCTGCTCGATGCGTTTGATGTCCACCGCATCGACGGGCATCCCACCTTCAAAATAGCTGCGCGGGTAGCGTGGGACCACTTTCAGGGCAATGACGGTCGCCGCAGAAAGGGCTGCCAATTCCAGCCCATGCGCCACGGCTTTGTCGGAAAGGGGGGAGCCGTCGGTGGCAATCAAGATCCGTTGGTACATCTGTCATCTCCTAGGGGGTATTGGGATTAGATTAAAGTCGCTCGCCTGTGAAGGCTTGATCTCCGTCAATGACTTTGTCACAACACGGCTTTAACCTGACGCCATGTTAACGATGCCTCCCGAGGCGCCTGCGCTTTCCTTGTCTCCTGCAGCTCCCGACGTCCATCTCCTTGACGACCCCGCCGAGTGGGCATCGTTTGGGCGTCCTTGTGCGTCCGGGGCCGAGCGCAAAGAAGAGGCTGAAGCCATTCCGGAAGCCATGGTCTGGGACTCCCAGGTCATTTTGCAAGGGATGCACTGTGCTGCTTGCGCCCTCACCATCGAGGATGCCCTGCGGGCCACGCCCGGCGTGCTGCGTGCCGAAGTCAGCGCGGCGGCCCAGCGCGCAAAGGTGGTCTGGGACCCCCAGCGGATACGGCCCTCTGGCTGGATAGGGGCGATCGAGCACGCAGGCTACGGCGCCTTGCCTGCCATGGACCGCCTGGCCCGCGAGCAGCGCCAGAAGGAAAGCCGTCAGGCCCTGTGGCGCTGGTTGGTCGCTGGTTTTTGCATGATGCAGGTCATGATGTATGCATGGCCTGCGTACGTGGCGCAACCGGGTGATTTGTCGCTGGAGATGGAGCGGCTGCTGCGCTGGGCCTCGTGGGTCCTGAGCTTGCCCGTTGTCTTCTTTTCCTGCGGTCCATTTTTTGTCAGTGCCTGGCGGGATGTGGTTCAGCGGCGTGTCAGCATGGATTTGCCGGTCGCCCTGGGGATGCTGATCACTTTTGTGGTCAGCACGGCGGGCACCTTTGATCCTGCTGGCATGTTCGGCCGGGAGGTCTTTTTTGATTCCCTGACCATGTTCGTTTTTTTCCTGCTGACAGGGCGCTGGCTGGAGTTGCGTCTACGCGATCAGACTGCCGGCGCTTTGGAGGCGGTCATGAACCGTTTGCCAGACAGCATAGAGCGCAAGACCGCCGAGGGGGGCTTTGAGCGGGTCGCGATTCGTCGTCTTGCTGTCGGCGATGTGGTGCGTGTCCTGCCGGGCGAAGCCTTTCCAGCCGACGGCTGCATCTTGCTGGGGCTGACCCAGGCCGATGAGTCGTTGCTGACAGGAGAGTCCACGCCGGTGCCGCGCGGAGTCGGTGCAGCGGTCATCGCTGGAAGTTACAACCTGCTGGCTCCCGTTGAGGTGCGGGTCGAGGGCGTTGGTGCCCACACCCGTTTTGCTGAAATCGTGGGGTTGATGGAAAGTGCTTCCACCCAAAAGCCCCGCCTTGCGCAACTGGCCGATCGGATCGCCCGTCCATTCCTGGTTTCGGTTCTCCTGGCTGCCGCTCTGGCGGCTGTCTGGTGGTGGCCTTCCGATCCCGGCCATGCCGTCATGGTGGCAGTTGCCGTACTGATCGTCACTTGTCCTTGTGCCCTGTCCTTGGCCACGCCAGTGGCCATGCTCACGGCGACAGGGACCCTGGCCCGCCATGGGGTCTTGGTCCGAAACCTCCAGGGCCTGGAGGCCCTTGCCGCTGTCGATACCTTTGTCTTTGACAAGACCGGAACCGTCACCGCCGATCGCATGGTGGTGCGCTCTGTGACCCCGGCCCCCGGGGTTTGCAAGCAAGAGGCCCTTTCCATGGCGGCAGCCTTGGCGCGCCGGTCACGCCATCCTGTCTCCCGTGCGGTGCTGGAGGCTGCCTTGGCTGAGGGCGGAAGCGATGATTCCCGATGGCAGGTCCGCGACGTGACGGAAGAGGCTGGCAGGGGGATGCACGGTGAAGTCCGTGATGCCTTGCTGGCCGACTCGTCTCCCTGGCAACGCCTGTGCTTGGGCTCTCTAAGGGAGGCTGAGACTGGTGTTGGGGAAGGACCTTCCCAAGGCCCCGAAGTTTTTCTGAGCCTAGTGGCTCCCGATGGAGGTGAAACCATCGTAGCCCGCTTTGGCCTGAGTGAGTTTGTCCGTCCCGATGCTGCCGCAGCAGTGCAGGCCTTGCAGGCCGAGGGCGGGAGCGTGTGTCTGCTGTCGGGTGACCTGCAAGCGGCTGCCCAGGCGGTGGCAGAGCAGGTAGGTATCCACAAGGTGCTGGCCGATTGTCGCCCGCAAGATAAATTGCACGCCCTGCGCGAATGGCAGTCACAAGGGCGCAAAGTCGCGATGGTGGGGGATGGGTTGAACGATGGTCCTGTGCTTGCGGGCGCGCACGTGTCGTTCGCTTTTGGTCGGTCGGTGCCTTTGGCCCAGTCCCAAGCGGATTTTGTAGTGGTGGGGGAGTGCTTGGAGCGGGTGGTCCAAACCGTGGCACTGGCCCGACGCACCCTGAAAACCATCCGTCAAAACTTGGCTTGGGCAGCCGCGTATAACGCCATTTCCGTTCCCCTGGCTTGGGTAGGCTGGATGCCTGCGTGGCTGGCAGGTTTGGGCATGGCCCTCAGTTCGCTCTGGGTGGTTTTGAATTCCGCCCGCTTGGCCAGGGCCTTGCCGGAGGTGGTGTCCAAGGTATCCGCCACTCCGCTTGGCCAAGCGGTGGGTGAGTCAGCCATGGCCGCAGGAGGCATGTGATGGATGTGCTGTATTTGTTGATTCCTCTGTCGGTCGTGCTGGTGCTCTGCATCTTGGCAGGGCTGTGGTGGGCGGTCGACCGAGGGCAGTTCGATAGCCTTGACCAAGAGGCAGAACGGATTCTTCGGGATAATTGATGTTGATCAAGCTGGGCCTTAGCTGTCTGGTGAATACTTTCGTCGCAATTTAAGAGGTGCCTAATGGATACTCCAAGAACCCCTGCTGCGCATTACAACGATACCGTGGTGCGACAGTTCTCAATCATGGCTGTCGCCTGGGGCGTGGTTGGCATGCTGGTCGGCGTTTTCATTGCCGCCCAGCTCGCGTGGCCTGAACTGAACTTTGGCATACCGTGGCTCAGCTATGGGCGTCTGCGTCCACTGCACACCAACGCAGTGATCTTCGCGTTTGGCGGGTGTGCTTTGTTCGCCACCAGCTACTACGTGGTCCAACGCACTTGTCAAGTCCGCCTTTTTGCAGGTCCGCTGGCTGCCTTTACCTTTTGGGGCTGGCAACTGGTGATCGTTGCTGCGGCGATCAGCCTGCCCCTGGGCTATACCCAGGGCAAGGAGTACGCAGAGCTGGAATGGCCGATTGACATCCTGATCACCCTGGTCTGGGTGTCTTATGCGATCGTCTTTTTCGGCACAGTCGGGACCCGCAAGGTCAAGCACATCTATGTGGCCAATTGGTTCTTCGGGGCCTTTATCTTGGCCGTTGCTTTGCTCCATGTAGTGAACAGTGCTGCCATTCCTGCTGGCTTCATGAAAAGCTACTCTGCCTATGCCGGTGTGCAAGATGCCATGGTGCAATGGTGGTATGGCCACAATGCGGTGGGTTTCTTTCTGACGGCTGGTTTCCTGGGCATGATGTACTACTTCATTCCCAAGCAGGCAGGACGTCCTGTTTACAGCTATCGCCTGTCCATCGTTCACTTCTGGGCCCTTATCTTCACCTACATGTGGGCAGGCCCTCACCACCTGCACTACACCGCCTTGCCTGACTGGACCCAGTCGGTGGGCATGGTCTTCTCGCTCATCCTGCTGGCCCCCAGCTGGGGCGGCATGATCAACGGGATCATGACCCTGTCGGGTGCCTGGCACAAGCTGCGTGATGACCCCATCCTGCGCTTTCTGATCGTTTCTTTGTCTTTTTACGGTATGTCCACCTTTGAAGGACCCATGATGTCCATCAAGACTGTGAACGCGCTGAGCCATTACACGGACTGGACCGTCGGCCACGTGCACTCGGGTGCCTTGGGTTGGGTGGGCCTGATTTCGATGGGTTCGCTGTACTACCTGGTTCCGCGCTTGTTCGGTCGTGAAAAGATGCACTCGGTCCGTGCCATCGAGCTGCATTTCTGGATGGCAACGATTGGCATCGTCCTCTACATCGCCGCCATGTGGATTGCTGGTGTGATGCAAGGCCTGATGTGGCGTGCCATCAACGAAGACGGGACTCTCACCTATACCTTTGTCGAAAGTGTCAAGGCGACCTATCCCTTCTACGTGATTCGTGTGGCGGGTGGCCTGCTCTATTTGGGCGGCATGGTGCTCATGGCCTGGAACGTCTGGATGACCGTGATCTCCGGTCGCTCGGTTAAGACTGCGATTCCGTCCGTTAATCCGGCCCACGCCTGAGTGCAGAGGAGTTTTCCATGTCTGACAACCATTCTTCGGTCTCCTCCAGCTTTACCCACGAGAAGATCGAGACCAACAACTTTTTGATGATCGTTTTGATCTTGGTCGTGATCGCCATCGGGGGCTTGGTCGAGATCGTTCCCTTGTTTTTCCAGAAATCGACCACTGAGCCTGTGAAAGGGCTTCAACCCTATTCGGCTCTGCAATTGGTGGGACGGGATGTTTATCTTCGGGAAGGCTGTTACAACTGCCATTCGCAGATGATCCGTCCCTTCCGCGCAGAAACCCTTCGCTATGGCCATTATTCGGTTGCGGGCGAATTCGTTTATGACCACCCCTTCCAGTGGGGCAGCAAGCGCACAGGTCCTGACCTGCACCGGGTGGGTGGCAAGTACAGTGATGAGTGGCACCGTGTGCACTTGAACAATCCGCGCGACGTAGTGCCAGAGTCCAACATGCCCGCTTACCCTTGGCTGGAAAAGAGAACAGTGGACCACGATGGTGTGGCACCCCGCATGAAAGCCCTGCGCACTGTTGGCGTTCCTTACACCGACGAACAAATTGCCGGTGCAGCAGAAGAGGTCAAGGGCAAGTCTGAAATGGATGCCCTGGTGGCTTACCTGCAAGTCATGGGCCGCGCCCTCAAATAACCAGGAGTCAATGATGGATGTGACAACCATGCGCATTTTTGCGACCCTGGCTTCCATGGTGTGCTTCTTGGGCATTGCCCTGTGGGCTTACTCGCGCCGCAACCAACAACGGTTCGATGAGGCGGCACATTTGCCCTTTGAACAAGATTGACCTTCAACACGAGAACACATCATGAGTGACTTCACCAGCAATTTCTGGTCGGTCTTTGTTGCCGCGATCACCATTGTGGGCATCGTGGCGTGCCTGCTGCTCTTGGTCTTGACGGCCCGCAAACGCGTTCAGTCCTCGGACGACAACACCACTGGCCACGTCTGGGACGTTGATCTGAAGGAAATGAACAACCCCATGCCACGGTGGTGGATCTGGTTGTTCGTGATCACGATCATCTTTGCTTTCGCCTACCTTTTCGCTTTTCCGGGGCTGGGCTCTTACACCGGGAAGCTCGATTGGTCGACTCGGAGCGAGTACAACAAGGAAATGGATGCGGCCAAGCAGCAGATTGAACCTTTGTATGCGCGTTTTGCCAGCATGAAACCTGAAGAGGTGGCCCAGGACCCCAAGGCCATGGCCATCGGTGAACGCTTGTTCATGAACAACTGTGCCCAGTGCCATGGTTCGGACGCGCGTGGCAGCAAGGGCTTTCCCAACCTGACCGATGCAGACTGGCTGTACGGTGGAGCGCCTGAAAAGATCCGCGAGACCCTGATTCAGGGCCGTAACGGCAACATGCCCCCCATGGCAGCCGCCGTGGGCTCCCCCGAAGATGTCCGTAACGTCGCACACTATGTGCTGAGTCTGTCCGGAAGTCCCCATGATTCGCTTCGCGCCTCTTTGGGCAAGTCTAAGTTTGGTGTTTGCGCCGCCTGCCATGGCATGGATGGCAAAGGGAATCAGGCCATTGGTGCGCCCAATCTGACAGATGATGTCTGGCTGCACGGTTGGGGCGAGGCTGCAATTACCACCATCATCACCAATGGCAAGGTCAACCAGATGCCAGCCCAGGCAGAAAAGCTGACCGAGTCCCAGATCGGTGTCTTGGCGGCTTATGTTTGGAACCTGTCCAAGCAGCCCCAAGCGGCTGGGCGTTGAGGGGCTTGTCCCTTGCGGAGACCTTGCCACAGTGTGGTGACGCTGTGACAAGGTCTTTTTCATTGGTTTTTTCACAGGCTTGTCTCTTGCCATGACTACACCCGGCGATTCCCCCCGCAAAGTGATTCCAATCGTGGCGGAAGGCTCAAAAACGTCTTCCCAAGGCGAGGTGGTTTCCCTTTACGAAGCCCATAAAAAGGTCTACCCGCGGGCCATTACTGGCCTGTTTTCCCGTTGGCGCTGGGCCATGGTCTGGTTGACCCAGCTCGTTTTCTATTGTTTGCCCTGGTTCGACTGGGGACAGCGGCAAATGGTGTTGTTCGATCTGGGAGCCCGTCGTTTTTACATTTTTGGCCTGGTTCTCTACCCTCAGGACTTTATTTACCTGACCGGCTTGTTGATCATTTCGGCCATGTCGCTGTTCCTGTTCACGGCGGTGGCAGGACGCCTTTGGTGTGGCTTTGCATGCCCACAGAGCGTCTATACCGAAATGTTCATGTGGATTGAACACAAGATTGAAGGCGATCGCAGCGCACGCCTGCGCCTGGATGCCAGTTCCTGGACCTTCGAAAAGATCCGCAAGAAATTGTTCAAGCAGCTGGCGTGGATCGCCGTTGCCTTGTGGACTGGATTTACGTTTGTGGGGTACTTTGTACCAATCCGGTCCTTGGGGGCAGAAGTCTTGGCCTTTCAAGGGACCTGGCAGTTGTTCTGGGTCTTCTTTTACGCTTTTGCCACCTACGGTAACGCTGGGTTCATGCGCGAACAGGTGTGCAAGTACATGTGTCCTTACGCACGCTTCCAAAGCGCCATGTTCGACAAGGACACTCTGATCGTCAGTTATGACACTGCGCGTGGTGAGCCCCGTGCGCCCCGCAGCAAGACGGTTGACCCCAAGTCGCAAGGCTTGGGCGATTGCATCGATTGCAAGCTGTGTGTGCAAGTCTGCCCCGTCGGTATCGATATCCGAAACGGCCTGCAGTACGAATGCATCGGGTGTGGTTTGTGCGTCGATGCTTGCGATACCGTCATGGACAAGATGCATTACCCCAAGGGCTTGATCCGTTACTCCACCCAGAATGGCGTGCTGAACCGTTGGAGCCAGTCACAGATTTTCCGTCGTGTCCTGCGTCCGCGTGTCTTGGTCTACACGGCCTTATTGGCAACCTTGTGTGTCGCCATGCTGGTCAGTCTGGTGAACCGCACACCACTCAAAGTCGATGTCGTCCGCGACCGCGCTTCGCTGGCCCGCATTGTGGCTGGCGGTAAATTGGAAAACGTCTACCGTCTGCAAATCATGAATGCCAACGAAACCGCACAGCGCTACCGCATGGGTGCTGTGGGCTTGGAGGGCTTGGTATTCGCTTCTGACCCTGAGGTGGACATTGGGCCTGCTGAGTCCCGTTGGGTGGCCGTGCGCTTGCAGGTGCCTTACGGAATTGCCCCCGGTTCTTACCCCGTGGAGTTCGTGGTGGAAGGGGCGACCGATGGCAGCCGTGTGGTGGAAAAATCTGTTTTCCTGGTTCCCAGATAAGCCACGTCAAGGAGTTTTGGATGAGCACGCAACCCCTGTCCCCTTGTCAGGGAACGATTGAAACCCCTCCGCCATGGTGGAAATTTGGTCATGTATGGCTGATTTTGGCGGGGCCGATTGTGGTGATTGTGGCTGGCATCGCCACCTTCTGGCTGGCGGTGCGCAATCCAGAGACGATGGTCGCAGAGGACTACTACCGCCAGGGCATCGAAATCAACAAAACGCTGGAGGCCTCTGAAAAGAGTCTGACTCCTGCGATGCAAGGCCGTAACCATGCGGTCACGCCATCGAAGGACCAGCCCCAGTAGGTGGCACGTTTCAGCCCTGACCACGATGCTGCTTTTCTCACAATGAATGGAGACTTCTGATGTCCATGCTGGCCCAACGTTGCATGTGGATTGCCTGGCCTGCCTTTTTGGTGGCTGGAATTCTGGAGATGGTGGTATTTGCCATGGTCGACCCCCAGGATCTGCACTGGTTTGACGGGCAGCCTCTCGGGGTCAGCCGACAAGGGGTGTACACCGTGGCGTTCTTCGTATTCTGGGGATTGGCCATGATGGCCAGCGCCCTCACCACCCTCTTGTCCATGTCGCCTTTTGAAAGGCACCGTTGTCCGGTAACGCCCACAGACCGTCCGGATGCGTGCCGTAAGCTCGATTTGCCCGAAGTCTCCCGACCGTTTGATTGACGACAGGGCCATGGCCAGCCGATGGATTTCAACCAGCCTGTCCCGTAGCGGTGTGTGCAGTGCCGGAGAGCTGGAACCCTGATGGTTCAACTGCAAGGGTGGAGCGGATGGTTCAGCGTGCGCCGCAGCGCTTCCGCGTTCACAATGCGGACATGCCGCTGTTTGACTTCGATCCAGCCTTCTTCGGCGAACTTGGAGAACGTCCGACTCACTGTTTCCAGTTTCAAACCCAGGTAGCTGCCAATTTCTTCCCTGGTCATACGCAAGATCAGTTCGGATTGCGAGAATCCACGGGCGTGCAGGCGTTCTACCAAATTCAACAGAAACGCCGCCAAACGCTCTTCTGCCCGCATGCTGCCTAGCAGCAACATCACGCCATGCTCACGCACAATTTCACGGCTCATCATCTTGTGCACATGGTGCTGCAACGCGTTGACCTCGCGGGCCAGTTCTTCGATCTTCTCAAACGGCATCACGCACACCTCGGCGTCCTCCAAGGCAATCGCATCGCAGTTGTGCCGGTCGTTCACAATCCCATCCAGCCCTAGCACTTCCCCAGCCATCTGGAACCCAGTAACCTGATCACGTCCGTCCTCGGTCGCAATGGCAGTCTTGAAAAACCCCGTGCGGATGGCAAACAGTGCGGTGAACCGGTCACCGTTGTGAAAAAGGGCCTGTCCCCGTTTGACTTTCTTCCGGATGGACACCATGTCATCAATGCGTTGCAGTTGCTGTTCGTTCAGCCCTACGGGCATGCACAATTCACGTAGATTGCAGTTGGAACAGGCGGCTTTGAAGAGTTGGGGGTTCATAGCGGAGGCGAGCAAAGTGCCAGACAGGATAAACCGGCATTGTCCACTTGATCCAGATCAACTAGAGGTAAAAGGGCAGTTTTCATTTCCCGAGAGTAAAAAAGCTGCGAAGGCAATGCTCCGCGTTCAAGTACTCTCTTTAAGCCGCTTGCAGTCCACTGGGTGCACGGCACAGACCCTGGTGGTTTTGCCAAACCTTCCTCCGTAAGGAACGTCAGCGAATGTTGGTGAGTTTTTTCTTGACCGCCTTGGTAATGGGTTTGGCCGGTGGCCCCCATTGCCTGGCGATGTGCGCGGCGCCCTGTGGGGCCATCACGGCAGTCCCAGGCACGGTGTCTGTCCAGGTCTTGTCGCCAACGGGGAACGGCAGGTCGGTGACCTCAGGGGGCTGGTGGCAGCGCATGGGCCTTTTCCAGGCCGGGCGCTTGCTGGGCTATGCCCTCGCTGGCAGCATTGCAGCCTTCGCCATGGAGCGGATGGCTTGGCTCACCCAGCAAACAGAGGCCTTGCACCCCCTGTGGACGGTGTCGCATGTACTGGTTCTGGCCTGGGGCTTGTTGATGCTCTTTCAGTCCCGCCAACCCGCCTGGGTGGAAAAGGCCGGGCGGCGTTTGTGGGCCTGGGTGCAGCCCCGTGTGCAGGGGCGGGGAAGTGTCGCAAGTTTTGGGGTGGCATGGGCCTTGATGCCGTGCAGCTTGCTCTATTCCGCCTTGTTGGTCGCAGCCTTGAGTGGTGGTCCGCTGCAAGGCGCAACGACCATGGCTGCCTTTGCGCTGGGCAGTGGCCTCTGGCTGGGGATCGCTCCCTGGATCTGGGGGCGCTTGCGTGAGCGGGGGAACCATTGGCGTGCACAGTGGGGTACCCGGATCTCTGGTGCTTTACTTTGCGGTGTGGCCACATGGGCCCTTTGGATGGACCTGGTTTACAAACCTTCGCTGTGGTGCCGCTGAACGGTGTGCGGCTCAGTTGCTCAGGCCTTTCCACAGCATGTAGCCTGCCAACAGGCAAAGGACCGAGGCAAAAGCCCGTTTGAGCTGGCGAACGGGGAGTTGGTGTGCAGCCTTGGCCCCCAGCGGGGCTGTGGAGACGCTGCACACGGCAATCACTGCCAGGGCTGGCAACCACACATAGCCCAGCGAGCCCGTGGGAAGGTGCTCCATTCCCTGTCCACCGATCACATAGCCCAGCACGTTGGCCAGTGCAATCGGAAACCCCAGAGCAGCGCTGGTTGCTACGGCATTGTGGATGGGTACATTGCACCAGGCCATGAACGGTACGCTGACAAAGCCACCACCCGCCCCGACGAGGCCGGACAAAAAGCCGATGCCACCCCCCACTGCCAGTTGCCCAGTGGTGCCTGGCATTTGCCGGGCAGGTGCTGGTTTCTTGTCCAGAAACATCTGCAGCGCCGAGAAACCTACGAACAGCCCGAAAAAGACAGCCAAGTGGCTGCCCTTGAGCCAGGCAAACACGCCGAGGCTGGCCCCCATGGCGCCCAGAACAATGCCAGGGGCCAGGCGGCTGACGATGTCCCAGCGGACAGCACCACGTCGGTGGTGCGCGCGGACGCTGGAAACCGAGGTAAACACAATCGTGGCCATGGATGTGGCGATGGCCATCTTCACTGCCAGATCGGGGGCGACCCCTTGGGCACTCAGAAAATAGGTGAGGAAGGGAACCATCAGCATGCCACCGCCAATGCCCAGCAACCCCGCCAGGAAACCGGCGCCCAGGCCCAGCAGGGCCAGTTGCACCACCAAGAAGGGATCGATCATGGAAACTGGGGAGGTGGGGGAGAGAAGGTGTCTGCAGAAGCCACCGGACCCGCATCCTGAACCGGGGGTTCAGGTGGGCGAGGGCAGGCTGACGTTGGGTTCATCTGACGCGAGACGATCACGCTCATCGGCCGATGTACCAAGCCCGGGCTCAGAGAGCATTGGTTCAAGGAAATATAAAGCCCGGCGGAACTGCAGACAACGCAATTGTAGTGCCGCTGTAAATCCGGGTCGCTCCTCAGTCTGCCGCGTCGGTGGCCTTTTGCACGTCTGGTTCGGCAAGGGCTTCGTCCAGGCGGGCAAGCAGCCCTTGCCAGTGCGCTGCGGATGTTTCCTCGGGCAGGGTGGCTTGCGGGAGTGGCTGCGGTGCTGTGGCCTCTAGGCCATCAAAAGCCAGGTTGATGGCCGCAAGCACAGCGATGCGCTCGCGCGAGCGGACTTTGCCTGCTTCCAAGATGCGCCCCATCGCGGTATCCACTTTCTCCACTGCCGCCCGCAGACGCCCTTCTTCCCCTTCTGGGCAGGACAGGCGAAAAGACTGTCGCAGGATCTGGACTTCCAGTTGTTTCATGGTGCGTTGTCCTGGGAGGTTTCTGGAGAGGCTCCAGGCAATTGCGCAAGCAAGCCTTCCAGCCGAAGGCCTGCTTGCGCCAGGCGTGTCTCCAGCATGTCGCGCGCTTGGCGGCAGGCCGCCAGTTCACGGGCGAGCGCCTGGTGGGATTGCTGGAGTGCGACATGGCGTGCAAGCAGTAGCTCCACACGTTCAGCCACCTGCTCGTAAAGGGGGGTCGAGGTCATAGCGGTGTGGATTGTAGGGTGCTCACCCGCGCAGTGGGCCTGTGGATCAGGTCTAGAATCGCCCGGTTGGTGCTCGCAGCCTGGTTCACAGGCTGCAGTTCAACGGGAAGCAGGGAGAGGTCTTTGGTCAGAAGGATTTCCAGCCTGCGCTGCCCCCGCAACGGTCAGCGAACGAACCCATGAGGGTTCTCTCTTCAGCCACATGCCACTGGGTGCCTTGAACAAGCACCTGGGAAGGCGCT
>CAYZPX010000018.1:0-22186 GCA_964480105.1 uncultured Burkholderiaceae bacterium
CCGCCGCGACCGCCTGCTGGTCGAGCGCGTGCGCCAATGGCTGCACACCCTGCCCCCCGCGCAGCAAACGGCCGAGGGCCTGGCCGCCGCGCTGCACCTCTCGCCCCGCACCCTGCACCGCCAGCTGCACGAGCAGGGCGCCAGCCTGCAGGCGCTGAAGGACGCCGTGCGCCGCGAGCGCGCCGAAACCCTGCTGACCCGGGGCCGCCAGGCGATCAAGCAGGTGGCGCAGGCGGCGGGCTTCAGCAACGAGAAAAGCTTCAGCCGCGCCTTCCGCCAGTGGACCGGGCTGACCCCTGCGGAGTTTCGCCGGCAGGCGCAGACACCTCCCGCGCCCGGACCGGGCAGCCCGCCCCCGCCGGAGTTGTCACAAAACGGCACAAGCCCCTGAGCCAATCTGGAACAAACGGCCCCCGCGCGGGGGGACGGGCCCTGCATTCCCCCGCGCCAAGCGCTTGGCACGAAGCTTGATTGCCTCCAGGGCAGAGGGCGCCAGCCCCACCTCTGGAGACAAACCTTGATGCAAGTTACCCCCTTCTGCCCGCCCGCCGGCAGACCCGTGCGTTGGTCCACCCTGTCCGCCCTGGCCAGCCTGATGGCCCTGGCGCAGGGCGCCGCGGCGCAAGCCGGCCCCGCCACGGCGCCCCCCGCCCTGCCCGACGTCACCGTGCGCAGCACCCTGGTGCCATCGTCGCTGGACTACGTTCCCGCGGCGCTCACCCTCATCGAGGGGGAGCCATTGCGCGACCGGCAATGGCAGGTCAACCTGTCCGAGTCGCTGTCCGGCACGCCCGGGCTGCTGCTGCAAAACCGCCAGAACTACGCCCAGGACCTGCAGCTGTCCATCCGCGGCCACGGGGCGCGCTCCACCTTCGGCGTGCGCGGCGTGCAGATCTTCGTGGACGGCATTCCCGCCACCATGCCCGACGGCCAGGGCCAGACCAACCACATCGACCTGCAGTCGGTCGAGCGCATCGAGGTGCTGCGCGGCCCCTATGCCACGCTGTACGGCAACGCCTCGGGCGGTGTCATCCAGGCCTACACCGAGCGCGGTGAAGGCCCCCCCCGCGTGGAAAGCAGCTTTGCCCTGGGCAGCAACGGGCAGCAGCGCCTGGGCCTCAAGGCCCAGGGCGAACACGGGGGCGTGGGCTATGTGGTGAGCACCAGCCGCTTCCAGACCGACGGCATCCGCCCCCAGAGCGCCGCCGACAAGACCCAGTTCAACGCCCGCCTGGACACCAGCCCCCGCGACGGCCAGCACCTGATGCTGGTGGCCAGCGACATCAACGTGCAGGCCCAGGACCCGGGCGGCGTCACCCCGGCCGACTGGCGGGCCAACCCGCGCACCACGGCCCAAAGGGCCCTGGACTTCAACGCGCGCAAGGACACGCGCCAGACCCAGCTGGGCCTGGCCTACGACGTGCGGGTGGACGCGCAGAACACGCTGCGCCTGATGGCCTACGCCGGCCAGCGCCGCATCACCCAGTACCAGTCCACGCCCGTGGCCGCGCAAACCCCGGCCACCAGCGCCGGCGGCGTGATCGACCTGGGGCGCGACTACGGCGGCCTGGACCTGCGCTGGGCGCACGACACGCAGCTCGCGGGCAAGCCCCTGGGCCTGGTACTGGGCCTGGCCGCCAACGTGGTCCAGGAAGACCGCCAGGGCTACAACAACTTCCTGGGCAGCCAGCTGGGCGTGAAGGGCGCGCTGCGCCGCGACGAGCGCAACACCCTGAGCAATGCCGACCCCTACCTTCAGGCCAGCTGGGCCTTGGCGCCGCACTGGAAGCTGGACGCCGGCCTGCGCTGGAGCAACACGCGCTTCGCCTCGGACGACCACTACCTCGCCCCCGGCAATGGCAACGACAGCGGCAGCACGCGCTTTCGGCGTTGGCTGCCCATGGTGTCGCTGCAGCACGCGCTGGACGCCCGCACCCAGGCCTATGCCTCGGTCGGCAGCGGCATGGAAACGCCCACGTTCAACGAACTCTCCTACCGCCCCGGCGGGCTGCCGGGCCTGAACTTCGGCCTGCAGGCCGCCACCGCCACCAGCGCCGAGATCGGCCTGCGCCAGCGCTGGGCCGGCGACGGACTGCGCGGCCACTGGTCGGCGGCGCTGTTCCAGACCGAGACCCGCAACGAAATCGTCGTCGCCGACAACACCGGCGGGCGGGCCACCTACCGCAACGCCGGGCGCACGCGCCGCCAGGGCGCGGAACTGGGCAGCCAGCTGTGGCTGGGGCCGCAGTGGCAGCTGAACGCGGCCCTCACCGTGCTGGACGCCCAGCTGCGCGAGGGCTTCTGCGACAACAAGGGCAGCTGCGTGCCCGCCGGCAAGCGCCTGGCCGGCACGGCCCGCACCCAGGCCGCGCTCGGACTGGACTGGCGCCCCCACCCCGACTGGCGCCTCGGCGCCGAATGGCGCCATGTGGGCGACATCGCCGCCAATGACAGCAACAGCACCCTGGCCCCGGCCTACGACGTGCTGGCCCTGAGCACGCGCTACACCCGGCAATGGGGCGCCTGGAAGCTCAGCGCCTTCGCCCGCATCGACAACCTGGCCGACCGGAAGTACGTCGGCTCCGTGATCGTGAACGAGGGCAACGGCCGCTACTACGAGGCCGCGCCAGGACGGCAATGGATGGCCGGCGTGAACCTGGGCTACCAGTTCTGAGCGGTATCCGCCGCCTTGAATTGCTACAAATAAGATAGCTATCGGCGCTGGGATACCAAGGGCTGATGGCCGTTGATCTTTGTATACTTGCGCCCCACAAAACACCAGCAGGCATCCGGGCAAGCCTCTGACCCGGGTTCAGGAGACAACATGGACACCAGTCTGGCCAAGCCCGCCCACGGGGGCCCGGATCAGAACACCAGCGCGCTGATCCACGAGGCCCACCTGCGTTCCAAGGCCTTCGGGATTTCGTCCAGCGACCAGCCCGATTACTCGGGCCTGGCCAGCAGCCGCCTGAAAGGCGCGCTGGAAGAAAACCGCTTCCTCTTCCAGCACGCCGTGCCGGTCATGGAGACCCTGCACAGCCAGATCGCCAACACCCACAGCATGGTGCTGCTGACCTCGGCCCAGGGCATCGTGCTGCACTCGATGGGCGACAACGACTTTCTGGAGAAAGCCGACCGCGTGGCCCTGGTGCCCGGCATCGACTGGAGCGAGCAGACCAAGGGCACGAACGCCATCGGCACCGCCCTGTCGGCCCAGCAGGCCGTCACGGTGCATGGCGACCAGCACTACATGAGCATCAACCAGGCGCTGACCTGCTCGTGCGCGCCGATTTTCGACCCCTACGGGCAGATCGTCGGCGCGCTGGACGTGACGGGCGACCACCGCAGCTACCACCAGCACACGCTGGCGCTGGTGCGCATGTCGGCGCAGATGGTGGAAAACCACATGTTCGCCGGCAGCTTTCCCAAGGCCGTGCGCGTGCACTTTCACGCGCGCCCCGAGTTCCTGGGCACCCTGGTCGAGGGGATTGCCGCCTTCACGCCCGAGGGGCGCTTCGTCGCGGCCAACCGCAGCGCGCAGTTCCAGCTGGGCATGTCGTTCGGCGCCCTGCAGGCGCACACCTTCTCCTCGCTGTTCAACCTGCCCATCTCGGCCCTGTTCGAGCTGTTCGGCAGCACCAGCGCAACGCCGCGCCAGCTGTGCCTGCACAACGGGGTCACTGTCTGGTGCCGCACCGAGGTCAAGCCCTCCGGCCCCTGGGTCACGCCCATCGTCTCGCCGCTGACCGAGGCCGGCGCCGCGCAGGCGCCGGCGCCAGCGCGCACGGGCAGCACGCCGCGCAAGACGCCACCGCTGTCGTCCCTGCAGTACCTGGACACGGGCGATGCGCAGCTGTCCAGCGTCATCGGCAAGCTGCGCAAGGTGGTAGACCGCGACATCCCCGTGATGATCCTGGGCGAAACCGGCACCGGCAAGGACCTGCTGGCCCAGGCCATCCACCACGACTCGGCGCGGGCGCGCCAGCCCTTCGTGGCCGTGAACTGCGCCTCCATTCCCGACACGCTGATCGAGGCCGAGCTGTTCGGCTACGAGGAAGGCGCCTTCACCGGCGCCCGCAAGAAGGGCGCGCCCGGCAAGATCCTGCAGGCCCATGGCGGCACGCTGTTCCTCGACGAGATCGGCGACATGCCCAAGCACCTGCAGGCGCGGCTGCTGCGCGTGCTGCAGGAGCGCAAAGTGAGCCCCCTGGGTTCCGGCAAGGAGGTGGAGGTGGACGTCACCGTCATCAGCGCCACGCACAAGAACCTCAAGGAGCTGATCGCGCGCGGCGACTTCCGCGAAGACCTGTACTACCGCCTGAACGGCCTGGTCGTGCGCCTGCCGGCCCTGCGCGAGCGCAGCGACTTCGATGCCGTGGTGAAGAAGGTGCTGCAGTCGCTGTGCGAGAGCTGCACGCACATCACCATCGCACCCGAGGTGATGGCGCTGCTGCAGGCCTACCACTGGCCGGGCAACGTGCGCCAGCTGCACAACCTGCTGCGCACGGCGTCGGTGATGGTGGACGAGGACTGCACCGTGCGCATGGAACACCTGCCCGACGATTTCCTCGACGAACTGCGCGCGCCCCTGCGCCCGCTGTCCAGCCCCATGCCCACGGGCCTGCTGGCGGCCGAGCCGCCCCCCATGGTGCCCAGCGTGGGCGCCCCGCCCGAAGCCGCCGCCGAGGACCCCGGCGAGGACGGCAAGCGCCTGCAGGACGTGACCCTCAAGGCCATGGCACAGATGTTGCGTCTGCACAAGGGCAACTTGTCGGCAGCAGCCAAGGCCCTGGGCGTGTCACGCAACACCATCTACCGCAAACGGAGCCTGCTGCCACCCGACCTGCTCGATTGATGCGCGACAGGAGGTTTCCGTGCAACACGTCCGATACGACCGTTTTTCCGTCACCCTGCACTGGCTGATGGCTGCCCTGGTCCTGGGCCAGATCGCCCTGGGCCTGTGGATGATCGGCCTGCCCAAGGACGGCAGCGGCCTGCGCGCGTCCTGGTTCAATGTCCACAAGTCCTGGGGCATGGTCCTGGGCCTGCTCATCGTGCTGCGCCTGGCCTGGGCGCTGCTGCGCCCCCGCGTGGCGGCCTGGCCCCAGGCGCGGCTGCCGCAGATCGCCGCCCGCGGCACCCACCAGCTGCTGTACGCGCTGATGCTGCTCATGCCCTTGTCGGGCTTTCTGGGCTCGGTGTTCTCCGGCTACCCCATCCGCTTCTTCGGCCTGCAGCTGCCCCAGCTCGCGCAGCGCTGGGACGCGGCCAAGGCCCTGTGCAGCGCCCTACACCAGGCGTCGGCCATCGCCCTGGGGCTGCTGATCGCGCTGCACGTGCTGGCCGCCCTGTACCACCAGTGCGTGCTGAAGGACGGCTTGCTGCAGCGCATGCGCTGGGGCCGCCGCTCTGCTCCACGATGACACATGACACAGGAGCCCTGTGACACCTGCGTGGCGCCTGTGCCGCACCGCGCCCGAAAAGGAAGGATGAACCGTGGTGAAACGCCGCCCTCTGCTGTTGGCAGGGTGCTGGGGCCTGGCGGCCCAGGCCCAGGCCCACTCCGCACGCCCTGAAACCCCGGCGGGCGGCGACCCGCTGGGCTCTGCGCAATGGCCGGCCCTGCGCAGGTACTACGCGCAAGACGCCCCCCTGCACTTCACCGAGGCCGTGCGGGTACATACCCCCCTGTTTGCCGACGACGCGCTGAACGTGCCGCTGCAGATCGATGCTCGGGCCCTGCAGACGGTGGGCGGGGGGATTGCACGCCTGGTCGTCCTGGCCGACCGCAACCCCATCCGCGAAGTCCTGGTGTTCGAGCCGCTGCAGGCCCTACCCGTACTGGCCTTGCGCCTGCGGCTGGAACAGTCCTCGCCAGTGCGCTGCCTGGTGCAGACGCGCGACGGGCATTGGCATGTGGGCGGGGCCCTGGTGCAGGCAGCCGGCGGAGGGTGCACAGTGCCCGGCGCCACGCGCGCCGATGGCTCCTGGAGCAAGACGCTCAACCAGGTGCATGCGCGCTTTTTCAGCCAGCTCGCCGAGAACACCCGGCGCCTGCGGCTGCAGATCATGCACCCCATGGACACC
The DNA here is from genome assembly GCA_964480105.1 of uncultured Burkholderiaceae bacterium. Classification (GTDB taxonomy): domain Bacteria; phylum Pseudomonadota; class Gammaproteobacteria; order Burkholderiales; family Burkholderiaceae_C; genus CAYZPX01. Next base: position 6,088 of record CAYZPX010000018.1, read on the forward strand.
GGCCTGGTGCCGGGGGTGCCAGCGTTCTACGTCGAACAGCTGGAACTGCTGGATGCGGCCGAACAGCCCTGGTGGCGCCTGCACCTGCGCGAGCCCGTCTCGGAGAACCCCTTGCTCACCATCGACATGCCTGTACAGGGCCCCCGGGCGTTTCGCCTGGTGGGCCAAGACAACAATGGCAACCGGATCGATGCACCGGTCCGTGCATGACCATCGCCCCCTGCTCCGGCAATGAAAAAAATCCTGCTCTCTGCCTTGGCCACGCTGGCCTGTGTCACCAGTCCTGCGGCGCGGGCCGAGCCCGCGCTGCGCCCCACCCAGGCGCGCCCCGACCCGAGCACCCTGGACTACCGCCTGCGGCCACGGCAGATCGCTGCCGACACCTGGGTGATCGAAGGCGCGGTGGCCGACTTCCTGCCCGCCAATGGCTGCAACATCATCAACACGGCGTTCATCGCCACCAGCGACGGCGTACTGGTCATCAACACCGGCCCCTCTCGGCGCTATGGCGAGCAGCAACGCCGGGCGATTGCCGCCGTCACGCCGCAGCCCGTGCGCGCGGTGCTGAACCTGAACCTGCACCCCGATTACTTTTTCGGCAACCAGGCCTGGGACGACGTACCGACCCAGGCCCTGGCGGGCAGCATCGCCGGCATGCGCGCCGAAGGCGATCACTATGCCGACAACCTCTACCGCCTGTGTGGCGACTGGATGCGGGGCACCGAGGCGACCCCGGCGCGCCAGGCGCTGGAGCCTGGCCATTTCACCCTGGGCGGGCACCGGCTGGAATTGCGCCGCCTGCAAGGCCACACCCAGGATGATCTGGTCTTGCTCGACCACCACACCGGCGTGCTGTTCGCGGGGGGGCTGGTGTTTGCCGATCGCGTGCCCACCACGCCGCACGCGGAGCCGGCGCCATGGCTGCACAGCCTGGACCAGCTCGCGCAGTGGCGGCAGCAAGGGCAATTCACGCAGTTGGTGCCCAGCCACGGGCCGGTGGACGGCGGGCTGGCTGGCATCGAGCAGACGCGGGACTGGCTGCGCTGGCTGACGGACTGGATGCAGGACAGCGCGCAACAAGGGCGGGACCTGAGCGAGCTGCTGCGCACCCCGGTGCCCGCCCGGTTTGCCGCTTGGGCCGCGCAGCCAGCGGAATGGCACCGCACCCTGGTGCAGTGGTACCCGGCCCACGAACGGCAAGCGCTGCGGCCATCGCAGCCCTGAAGCGCTGGCGCGGCCCCGCACAGCGCCCTCAGGGCGCTGGTCACCTTATTTCGGGCGGCGGTCTTCCAGGTAGGTGCGGATCGCCCAGATGGCCTCCTGTGTCAAGGTGCCCTCGAAGGGAGGCATGTACACCCGTCCGTCGCGCGTGCGGCCGCGGCGCACGGTCCCAGCGTAGAAGTCGTCCATTTCCTTGAAACAGGCCTTGGCCTTGGCGGCATCGGCATAGCCGGAGCACTCTTCGTCGAACTTGCGCAGGTCGGGCGCGATGCCGCCGGAAATGGCCTCCAGCCCATGGCAGCGGGCACAGTTCTGGTTGTAGGCCGAGCTGCCGATGCGCAGGGCCTCCTTATGCCCGGGAGTACCGCTGCCGTAGGGGTTGGATTCCAGCCACTTCGGGCCGAGCTGGGGCAGGCTGCTGGTGTCCACCGCCTGGGGGACCATGTCGCCATGGGCCATGGCGGTGGTGGCGCCACAGGCCAGGGCCAGGGCGAGCAGGCCACGACGGGCCTGGACGAAGAATGATTGCTGCATGGCTTGTCTCCTATTGAAAAACAGACCCCCCGGCTTTCGCAATTTGCATGCCATGCGCGGCCTTCCCGGATCCGACACGCCGCGCCGTGCCAATGCACCGCCCACCCTGCCCGATTGCTCCTGAAAGGAACACCCTGCGGCGCAGCGATTGCGCAACAGTTGAACGCCCGCGCCGGCCACCGAGGGTCGCCTGCAGGCAAATGCCGTTTGGCACGCCTCTTGCGTCACAGCGGACGGATTCATCCACCACAACGCAAGGAGACAAGCACCATGACATCACCGGTATTCCAGCATCTGCGCCTGAGCAGCCTGGCGGCGGCAGCCACCCTGGCCCTGACCGCCCAGGCCGCCAACGTCAAGCCCGTCACCTGGGAAGAGATCGCCAACGACCACAAGAGCACGGCGGACGTGCTGACCTATGGCCTGGGCCTGACGGCGCAGCGCTACAGCCCGGCCAAGACGCTCAACACCAAGAACGTCGCCGGCCTGGTGCCGGTGTGGAGCTATTCCTTCGGCGGCGAGAAGCAGCGCGGCCAGGAGGCGCAGGCACTGATCCATGACGGGGTGATCTACGTCACGGCCTCTTACTCGCGCTTCGTGGCGCTGGACGCACGCACCGGCAAGCGCCTGTGGACCTACGAGCACCGCCTGCCCGAGGACATCCGCCCCTGCTGCGACGTGGTCAACCGCGGGCCCGCCATCTATGGCGACAAGGTCTACTTCGGCACCCTGGACGCCCGCGTCGTGGCGCTGGACCGCAACACCGGCAAGGTGGTGTGGAACGAGAAATTCGGTGACCACAAAGTGGGCTACACCATGACCGGGGCCCCCTTCATCGTGAAGGACCAGAAGACCGGCAAGGTGCTGCTGGTGCACGGCTCCTCGGGCGATGAGTTCGGCGTGGTCGGCTACCTCTACGCCCGCGACCCCGACACCGGCAAGGAAGTCTGGGCCCGCCCCATGGTCGAAGGCCACGTGGGCCGCCTGAACGGCCAGCCCAGCACGCCCACCGGCGACCCCAAGGCCCCCACCTGGCCCAACGACCCCAACAGCCCCACCGGCAAGGTGGAGGCCTGGAGCCAGGGCGGCGGAGCGCCATGGCAGACGCCCTCCTTCGATATCGAAACCAACACCATCATCGTGGGCACCGGCAACCCGGCACCCTGGAACACCTGGAAGCGCACCGCCGACGGCGACAAACCCACCGACTGGCCCAGCCTGTACACCTCGGGCCAGGCCTATGTCGATCCCAGCACTGGCGAACTCAAGGGCTTCTTCTCGCACACGCCCAACGACGCCTGGGACTTCTCGGGCAACAACTCGGTGCTGCTGTTCGACTACAAGGACAGCAAGACGGGCAAGACCATCAAGGCCTCGGCCCACGCCGACCGCAATGGCTTCTTCTTCGTGACCGACCGTGAAAAGCTCGCCAAGAACGAAGGCGGCCACCCCTGGAAGCAAACCGCCCTGATCGGCGCCTACCCCTTCGTCGATGGCATCACCTGGGCTTCGGGCTTCGACCTCAAGACCGGTATGCCCTTGGTGGATCAGAAGCAATACCCCCCCAAGCCCAAGGCGGGCGAGGACAAGGGCGAGAGCATCTTCGTCTCGCCCCCGTTCCTGGGCGGCACGAACTGGATGCCGATGAGCTACAGCCCGGACTCGGGCCTGTTCTACATCCCGGCCAACCACTGGGCCATGGACTACTGGGCCGAAAACATCACCTACAAGGCGGGTGCGGCCTACCTGGGTCAGGGCTTCCGCATCAAGAAGCTGTACGACGACCACGTGGGCACGCTGCGTGCCATCAACCCGCAAACCGGCAAGATCGCCTGGGAACACAAGGAACAGTTCCCGCTGTGGGCCGGCACGCTCACCACGGCCGGCGGCTTGCTGATCACCGGCACCTCGGACGGCTTCGTCAAGGTCTTCGACAACAAGAACGGCAAGGAGCTGTGGAAGTTCCAGACCGGCTCGGGCATCGTCTCCGTGCCGGTGACCTGGGAGATGGACGGCGAGCAGTACCTGGCCATCCAGTCGGGCTACGGTGGTGCCGTGCCGCTGTGGGGCGGTGACATGGCCGAGCTGACCAAGCAAGTCTCGCAGGGCGGCTCCATGTGGGTGTTTAAGCTGCCCAAGTCACAAAAGGTGGCCAGCAAGTAAAGGCCCCGTCCACACGTGTCCCTGTCCCGCCTAGGCGGGCAGGGACTTTCTTCACTTTTCTTGCAGCCCCTCACCATGCAGAACCTTTTCACCCGCGTCGCCCTGGCAGGGGTGGCTTGGCTGGCCCTGGCCAGCAGTGTGGCCGCGCAACCGGCACCGGACGGCCCCAATGCCGAGCCCCTGGTCATCAACGGCTGCCCGATCTGGGCCTATACCCGCTGCCCCGGCGCGGACCTGCGCCACGCGAATTTGGTGGGCAAGAACCTGGCCGGCGCCAACCTGCGCGGAGCCGACCTGACGCGCGCCGACCTGCGCGGGGCCAACCTGTCGGCAGCCGACCTGGAGGGCGCCAACCTCACTGGCGCACGCCTGTCCAAGGCCTCGGCGGCCAACACCGATTTCAAGAATGCCCGTTTCATCGGCACCGACCTGGAAAGCGCGCGCCTGATGCGCTCCGACTTCTCCGGCGCCGTGTTCGAGGGCGCCAGCCTGGAGATGGCGCGCCTGAACCACGCCTGGTTCGTGGGCACGCGCTTCATCGGCAGCGACCTGCAGGAAGCCAAGTTCGTCGCCACCAACCTGACCGATGCGGTGTTCGAAGGTAACCACATCCTCTACACCCTGGTGTCCGAGTCCGAACTCAAGGGCTGCAAGGGCTGCCGGCCCGACTGGAGGTGATATGCGATCGCTCTCAAAACTGAAGCACGTCACGCTTTACAGCATTGCACTGCCTGCCTTTTTTGCTTGCAGCGCCCAGGCCGTGGAGCGCGTCGCGCCCCAGGTCGATACCTCAGCGCTGCCGCCCCAGGCGCAGACCTGGCAAGAGCCCAATCCGCTGCGCGGCCATGTCCAGGCCGCGGCCATCGGCCAACAGGCCTTCCAGCAAAGCTGCGCCCGCTGCCATGGCGACAACGCCAATGGCGCGCGAGCCCCCGCCCCCGATTTGCGCCGCATGGGCGCCCGCTGCAAGCGCATTGAGGACGAGGCCCTGCGCCAGCGCTGCCTGGGCGATGCCGATGCCTTCTTCATCAAATCGGTGCGCTACGGCAAGCAGAAATTCGGCATCGTTCACATGCCCCCCTGGGAAGGCGTGATCAGCCCGGAGCTGGCCTGGGCGCTGCGCAGCTATGTGGAAACCGCTCCCTTGAAGTAGAAATGGCCTGAACCCCTTATGTCTCCAGCGCAAGAAGCTATCCATTCGATAGCATCCAGTACCGGCGTCGCCCTCCCCGCGCTGCCACGGCTGTCACCCCGGCTGCGCCTGCACTGCGAAAGTACGCCCCGGCGCTGGATCTTGCGTTCCCCCGAGAGCACGGTGCAGCTCAACGACAGCGCCGCCGAGATCCTGCGCCGCTGCGACGGGCGCCACACCGTGGCGGACATCGTCAGCGAACTCGAAGCGCTGTTCGACACCCAGGGCATCGCTCCCCAGGTACGCGCGCTGATCGCCGAGGGCACACGCCGTGGCTGGCTTGACTGAGGGCCCCCACTGGCTCACCGCCTGCGCCGCCCTGCTGTGGCTGCAGCCCGGCCTGGCCCAGCCCTTGCCCAGCCCCCAGGACACCGCCCTGCTGGCTGGCACCTGCGTCACCTGCCACGGCCCGGGCGGCCAGCCCCCCGCCGGCAGCAGCATCCCGGCCTTGCGTGGGCAAAGCAGCACCGCCTTGCTCGCGCGCATGCAGGCCTTCCAGGCCGGGCAGGTGGCCGGTGCCACCGTCATGCCGCTGCTGATGCAGGGCCATGACGCAGCCCAGCTGCAGGCCCTGGCCCAGTGGTTCGCCCAGCCCCCCACGGAGGCACCATGAAGCCCGCGCTGCACCGCCGCCAGCTCCTGCTGGGCGCCGCCAGCCTGGCCGCGCCGGCCGTGCATGCGCGGGGTGCCCCTGCGCGCGTGGTGATCGTGGGCGGCGGCTTTGGCGGCGCCACGGTGGCACGCTACCTGCGGGCCTGGGCGCCGCAAGTCCAGGTCACGCTGGTCGAGCCGGCCACGCGCTTCATCACCTGCCCGTTCTCCAACCACTACCTCGCCGGGCTGCGCAGCTGGGACAGCCTGGGCCACGGCTACGACGGCCTGCGCGCCGCCGGCGTCGAGGTGGTCCACGCCCAGGCCGAGGACGTGGACGGCCCAGGGCGGCGCCTGCGCCTGGACACGGGCCAGGTACTGCACTGGGACCGCCTGGTGCTCTCGCCCGGCGTGGACATGCGCTGGGACGCCCTCGAAGGCTATGGCCCGGCCGCCGCCGAGCGGGCGCCCCACGCCTGGAAGGCCGGCGCGCAAACCCAGCTGCTGCGCCGCCAGCTCCAGGCCATGCCCGACGGCGGCGTGTTCGTGATGGTGATTCCCGACAACCCCTTCCGCTGCCCGCCCGGGCCCTATGAGCGCGCCAGCCTGGTCGCGCATTACCTGCGCCAGCACAAGCCGCGCAGCAAGGTGCTGCTGCTGGACGCGAAGAACAACTTTTCGAAGAAAGCGCTGTTCCTGCAGGGCTGGAAGGCCCTGTACGGCGACCTGATCGAATGGGTCAGCCTGGCGCAGGACGGCCAGGTGGTGCGGGTGGATGCAGCGGCGCTGGAGGTGGAGACGGTCTTCGGCACGCGCCACCGGGCCGATGTGCTCAACGTGATCCCGCCGCAAAAGGCCGGGCGCATCGCCGAACGGGCAGGCGTGACCGACGCCAGCGGCTGGGCCCCGGTGCGTGGGGAAGACCTGGCCTCGCCGCTGGTGGACGGCATCCACGTGCTGGGCGACGCCGCCATGGCGGGCCCCATCCCCAAGTCCGGCTTTGCCGCCAACAACCAGGGCAAGGTGGTGGCGGCGGCGTTGGCCGCGGCACTCAGCGGCCAGCCCGCGCCCACCGCCTGGTACGCCAACACCTGCTACAGCCTGCTGGCGCCGGGCTATGGCATCTCGGTGGCGGGGGTGTACCGGGCGCAGCAGGGGCGCCTGGTCGACCTGCCGCACAGCGTGGGCGTGAGCCCGCTGGACGCCCCGCCCGCCCACCGCGCCGCCGAGGCCGACCATGGCGCGGCCTGGTACGCGGCCATCAGCGCGGACATCTGGGACCGCTGAAGCCGCTGAACTCGGTCAAGGCCCCAGCCTCCCGCTGCGCCAGCTGGAGCAGCTGGGCCAGCGCCTCGCCATCGCCCTGCTGCGCCAGCAGCTCCCACAGCTGGCGCGCACGCGGGTAGTCGCCCAGCAGGCAGGCCGCCTGGGCCCGCAGCCGCAGGTCCTGCGCCTCGGAAGGCGGCTGGAGCATGGCCCTGGCCGCCCCCAGCAGGGTGCGTGGGTGGGGGGCCGCCACGGCGGGGCTCATGGCTTGGTGGTGAGCACCCAGCGCGCCAGCAGCTTCAGGTCTTGCGCGCTGAGACTGGAATGCGCGGGCATGGCCGCCCGGCCCCACTTGCCCTTGGAGCCCATCTGGATGGACTGCGCCAGCGAGGCCACGGCGTCCTTGTCGCCCGCGTATTTCTCGGCGATGGCGGCAAAAGAGGGGCCGACGATTTTCTCGGCCGCGGCATGGCAGCTGTAGCAGCCGTTGCCTTTGGCGATCTCGGCCGCCGCCGCCAGGTCGGGGGCGGCATGGGCCGCGGCAACGGCCCAGAGGGAAGCAAGGAGGACTAGGGGGGTGCGCACGGAAGGGCCTTTCTGTGAGGGGTCAAACACGTGCACCACAGGCAGCAACATCCATGCCAATCCCGCCTCCCCTGGCAGACCGCCTGCTGGCGTGCGCCCAGACGCAGCAGGGCCGCCGCCAAGTGTTCAGCTTTGCAACAACACCGTCCTTCGGGAACCGCCCGGCGCACGGGCGCGGGCGCTCAGCGCATGGCGCCCAGCAGCGCCGGCAATTCCGCCATGTCGTGGATCACCCGCACCGCGCCCGCGGCACAGAGCGCCTCGGGCGTGCCATGGCCCAGGGCCGAGGGGCTGTAGCCCACGACGGTCGCCCCCGCCGCGACGCCCGCCGCCACGCCGGTCACCGTGTCTTCCACCACCAGGCAGCGCAGCGGGTCCACCTTCAGGGCCGCCGCGGCGGCCAGGTACACGTCCGGCGCGGGCTTGGTGCGCGGCATTTCATGGCCGCTGAACACACGGTCGCCAAAGTACGGCGCCAGGCCCACCTGGGCCAGCTGCATTTCCACCTTCTGCCGGTCGGCGCCCGAAGCGCAGGCAATGCGGCCGTCCAGCCGCGCATGCGCCGCGCGCACGGCGTCCACCGCGCCGGGAATGGGCTGGAGCCTGGCCTGCAGCTCCACGTTGCGGCGGGCGTAGAACTGGGCCATCCAGGCATCGGTCAGCGGCTGGCCGGTGTGGGCCTCGATGCGGGCGGCCTCGCTGCGCACGGTCTTGCCGACGAAGATCCGCATGCACTCCTCCAGCGACAGCGCCCAGCCCGCCTCGTTGAGCATGGCGCAGAGCACGCCATGGGTCAGGGGCTCGCTGTCCACCAGCACGCCGTCGCAATCGAACAAAACCGCTTCAAATTTCATAGCTACTACCGCTGGTATTCATTGGCCTGGAGGCCAATTTCATTACGAACCTTATCGCTGGTCACCGTCCACATACACCCAGCGGCCGTCCTGGCGCACAAAGCGGCTGCGCTCGTGTAGGCGCACCGCCCGGCCGCCCAGGCGGTAGCGGGCAACAAATTCGACCTCGGCCTGGTCGGGGCCGGTGACGCGGTGTTCGCGCACCTCCAGGCCCAGCCATTGCGTACCGGGGTCAAAGTCGAGCGTGGCGGGGCAATGGTCGGGGTGCCAGGTGGCCCGCAAGTAGTCCGCCCGCTCGCGCACAAAGGCGGTGTAGCGCGAGCGCATCAGGCTTTCGGCGTCGGGCGCGGTGGCCTCGTCCCAGTGGTCCAGGTAGCGGCCGCAGCAGGCAGCATAGGCCAGCGGGCGCTGGCGAGCGTCTTGGCGGCCGCAGGGGCAGAGGTCAACCGCAGACAGGCGAGACATCAGGCTGCCGCCGGAATACCGTTGCGGCCCGGAAAGTCGGGGGCCAGGGGGCGGGCGTTGGGCATCTTGAGCCACAGGCGCAGCAGCATGCGGCGCTGGGCGGGGTCCCCGAAATCCTCGAATTCGGTGCGCGAATGCAGCATGGCGTAGTTGTTGGCGAACTGGATATCGCCCGGCTCCAGCATCATGTCCAGGCGGATGGCGGGGTCGTGGATGATCTCGTCGAACCGGTCCAACGCCTCGATTTCCACGCGGGACAGCGGCTGGCCGCGCAGCTCCTGGCCCAGTTCGATGTACTGGCGCAGGTAGCGGCAGCTCATCTTGCCCTCATGGAAGCTGAAGATGGGCGACAGGCTGGGCAGGGCCTCGCCCAGGTGGGCAAAGTAGATGGGCTTGCACAGCAGGGCCAGGTACTCGGGGTACTTTTCCAGGAACTCGTTATAGACCGTGGCCGAGCTGACCAGGCTGCTCAGTCCGCCCGCCTTGGCCTTGCGCACGCACAGCAGGCCCACGGCGTCGGACAGGTCGGAGTGGTAGGGTAAGTAGGCGTTGGTCTCGTACACCCGGGTGTTCTTGTTGGACAGGTCGCCCACGTTCATCACCAGGCCCAGCAGGTCGCCGCGCGGGTTCTGCGTGACCGGCAGGCCCATGTGCAGGCCCATGCCGTAGTAGAGGATGCGCACTTCTTCGTCGCTGTAGCGCGCCACCGGCAAGCCGCGCAGCAGCGCAAAGCCCCGGCCGTTTTCCAGCTCCTCGGAGATGCCGTCCAACACCGGGCGCAGGGTGTCGAGCGGAAAGTCGTCCTTGCCAAAGCCTGGAAACCCCAGGCCGCGCTGTTTCACGGTGGCCAGCGCCTGGTCCAGCTCGGCAATCTGCGCCGGCGTCAGGGTCTGGACGTAGCTGGCTTCGGTGGGGAAATCGCTGCCCTTCCAGGCGGCGGGACTGGTGATCTTCTGTTTCAGAATCAGGCTCATGGGAACTCCTTGAAGCGACAGCGGCCTGGTGCCCGCATGGGGCCACCCCACACACCCCGCAGGGCCAGGACGTAAAAAAACCCACGGTTCGAGAAGAACCCGTGGGGTCAGCGATTTGGAGCGGTGAAGGGAATCCAAAAACCCTCGCAAACCCGCATGAATGCTAGACCTCCGCGCTTTTCTATCGAAAAGTACCGCAGTAACTTTTTGGTACCCCCTCCTGTCGCATGGAAACCACGCCGGGGAGGACTGCGGCGCGATTCTCCCACGGCCAGAGGCCCAACAAAAAACCCGGCACTTGGCCGGGTCGGTGGTGTCGCTGGGCTGGTGGCCTGCCAATACGCTGTTGCGTTTTGGTGCACTTTGGTGCGGCTCTACCCCGCCAGGTTCTCCAGCACATCATCTGTCTCGGTGCGGTCGAACATTTCGTGCGCAGCCATGAAGCGCAGCACGGCCTTGGCTTCCTCGCGGCTCTTGGGCCGGATGGTGGCCATGCAGTGAGCCTCGATGTACTGGCGGCGTGCACTGACCTCGGGCAGATCATCCCCCGCGTTGTCCCAGCCGTTGCGTAGGCGGTAGAGCGCATCCCAGTATTCCAGCTCGTGCAGGCAGTCGGCCAGCGTGTGCGGCACCAGCTCTGTTTGCTGGGCGAAGGCGGCATTCACTAGCTCCGGGTCGTAGTCGTGCCAGCCGATTGCCGATGCAGGGACCAGCGCCAGCGCATCCATGCAGAACTGCTCTTGGGGCAAGGTGGCAAACACGGCTTCCATGCTGCCGTAGCGGCCAGTGCCTCAGTCCGGCGCTGCTGCTTGTCCAGTACCCGCTCGGCCAGTCCCTTGATGTTGGCAAAGCCGATAGAGCCAAACACTGCGGCCATGGTGTTGCCGTTGCTCTGGCGCATGATGAAGTCGCCGTAGCGTTTCTCCAGCTCGTCGGGCTTGGTCTTGATCCGCTCGGCGGCCTGCATGGCCTTGGCAATCAGGGCGGCATCTCCCGTCTGCACGACTTGGCGTAGCCACAGCACAGCGTCCAAGTCCTTCTCCCCAGTGACGGCCACGGGCTCAGGCGGTGCAACCGGGGGTTGCAGTGCAGTGCAGGTGCTGGCCGTGGGTTCTGGCAGGCGGAAGAACTCGCGCAGCTTCTGGTTATCGCGTGTGAGTCCTGCCCGGCTGGTGATGCTTTTGATCGTGCCCACGGGGATGTTCAGGGCCTGGGCCACAGCGCGGGCCGATTGCGTGCGGCGCAGCGCTAGCACCTGGGAGCGCAGCGGGGACGGCGTGGTGGTGTTCATGCTGGTGCTCATCAGAAATCTAGGTCGCCGTGGTCGAGATGCTCCTGGGCTGGTGGCCTGCCAGGCGTCCGGGCAATCCAGGCGTCGTGCCGTGGGCGCTGGGGTTGGTCCTGGGGGCTGGGCTGGCGCAGGGTCACGGCACGGCGGCGCTTGTCCACGTGGTAGGCGGTCAGCACATTGGCGGCGATCACGTCCAGGCCCACGCGGGTGTTGCCGTCCTTGTCGGTCCAACTGGTCGGCTTGATGGACCCGGACACGGCCACGGCGTCGCCGTCACCCAGCGCCAGCAAAGCAGCCTGGGCGTTATCTGCGAAGGCCAGCAGGGTGATGAGCAGCGATTCGCCCTCGTGGTTTGCTGCTCGCATCTTGGCCGTGGTGAAGGGCTTGCCGTTCTTGCTGGTGCGCTCCAGGGCGGTGCCGTGCAGCTTGCCGCTTATCAATCCGTCGATCATTTGATTCCCTCCTTGAAGCCTCGGCAGTGCTGGAGCATCTGCGCCACGAACACGCCGGGGAGTGAAGGGGCTCCAACTCCCGCAGTCCGGTAGTTCGTGCACCTCCAAGCGCCTGGGCGGCCTGTCAGGCAGGCGCACTCCGCGCAGGCGGTCCGGTTGTCAAAGTCCCGGTCCCGCAGCGCCAGGCGTTCGGCCAGGGCTTCGGCCTCTCCGGCTGGCAAACCAAGGCGGGAGAAATGCTCCACGCGAATGGCATACCTGCCAGCCTTTTCAACCACGGCTTGCACCTTGCGGGTGTCCGACTCTGTTGGCTGCGGGACGGGTGGCGGGCTTGTCGTAACCCCCTCTCGGGGTTGCTGGCTAATGGCTAATGTGGCTAATCCGGCTAATTTGGCTAAAACCTCTGGGGTTTCGTTAGCCGTTTTAGCCACGTTAGCCGTTTTAGCCATTAGCCACGGCTCCGGCTGGGCTGTTTTCTGGCCGGATGCGCGGGCCTTGGCTCTGGCCTTCAGGTCGTCCATGTCAATCTTGAATGCCATGTCGCACCTCGTAGCCTTTGGCGAACTTTCGGATGTAGCCCCGGCGCTCCAGCTCGGCCAGTAGCGGATCAATGCCGGGTGCCTTGAGGGCACGGATTGCACGCGGTGACTTTTGCAGGACGTGGGCGCGGTCAACAAACTGATCTTGCGTCAGTAGCCAATCCAGCAGCAGGCGCAGGTTCTTGTGCTCGCGGTCCTCACGGCCTGCCCCGGTCAGGCGCAGGTGCTCGCCCAAGTAGTAGCCTGCCACCTCGATGCCGCCTTGAATGTCCTCGGCGTTGATCTGCTCGTGCCCATCCACCAGCGCGATGACCCCAGCAATGCGGGCTGCGTGCTCTGCCGCCTTGGATGCCCAAGCTCGGGCCTGTTCCAGCTCACCGCCAGGGGCTTGCTGCTTCTCGATCAGGTCGTGAAACTCAATCAGGATGGTGCGGGCCTCGTGGTCCAGCTCCAGGCGCTTGGGGTTCAGCTCGTAGCCGTCGCCACGCCTCCAGACTTCGGCAGGGGTGTTCAGCAGCTCGCGGATACGGTTGTTGAAGATCACCACGGCCTCGTTGAGCATGGGGCTTGCTTCCCGATAGAACCGTGTCCCCGCGATGCTCTCTGGCGCTGCAATCAGGCAGCGGGCCAGCAGGCCCTGCCCCTTGGCCAGCGGGTCGGTCAGCAGTTGGTGCACCAGCACGGGCTGGGCCATGACGTGCAAGGCGACACGGCGGCCTAGCAGCGTCGTCAGGCCCTCACCGCCTCGCAGGTTGTCCAGGCTCTCGCCGCTCCAGGCTTTGAGGTAGAAGGCCAGGCCAGCGGCGCGGCGGTCATCGCGTAGGCTGTGGCCTCCCAGCACGTCACCGCCTTCGGCACTGAAAACGCCGATGCTGCTCTGGTGCTTGAGTTGACGGCTCAGGCCCTCGATGGTGGCGTTCCCGATGCTGATGGCCTTGGGCGTGGGTGGTGGTCCTGCCGGGTCCTCACCTGCCTGTCGGCTTTGCTTGGCGGTCTCCCACTGTTGCACAGCCTCCACGTAGTCGCGGGCCTGTTGCTTGCGCATTTCCTCAATGGCGGCGCAGGCGATGGCGTCGGTGCCGCTCTTGCGGTCGCCACTCTCTGCGGCACTCACCACAAACAGACTCAGAGGTGCAGCAGCGCCATGTAACAACACCACGTCTGCCAGATGCTGTGTCGCCAGGGATGCGGCAGCCAGCACGGACCCGGCGGCCATCGCGTCAGGCGCTTGCACGTCTTTGGCGATGGCGTCTGCGGCGCACCCAAGGATCACTCCAAGGGCGTGGAATGGGAACGGTGATGGCTTGACCTCCTGGGGCTCCCCCAGCGGGCGAAGGGGTGGCCAGGCTGATGGCTGGGCTGCTACATCGTCGGGCGCTTCCTCCCACGGCGGAATCAATGGACTCGTCCTTGGTGGTGGGCGGTAGTTGCGGGCGGCGTCAATGCTCGCCAGGGCTTCAGCCGTGCGGCTGTCTTGGAAGATGGCGGTGGTCACTGGAACGCCTCCGTGATGTGTTGGATGCGATTGGCGGCGATCAGGACGCGGCGCCTGTCGTCGTCGGTCAGTTGGATGCCGTGGGCAACATTGGCCCCGGCAATGGCGATCAGCATGGTTTCGTCGCGCAGCACTTGGATTGCGTCACGTGGCGGGAATGGCGCGGGGCGGCGGTTGGGCTCGGGCTTGCCGTCCTCGATCCATGCGCCCAAGGATTTGGCGGCGGTCACGAAGTCGTCGCCAGTGGTGGCCATCTCGTAGGCCAGCACGTCACCCCCACGGGCTCCGCAACCTGCCATGCAGGCGAAGGCCCCGGTCTGGGTGTTGACGCGCAGGCTGTCGCTGCCGCCATGAAAGCGGCACTCGGTCGTCCTCCACTTGCCATTGCGCTCGCGGAACTTCAGGCCCTGGGCTTCGTAGTAGCTCACCGGGTCGGGCAATCGGTCTTTTGCGAAGGTCACAGCAGCACCCCCATGCTCAGGCCGATGGCAGCGCAGCAGGCCCAAAAAAGATAGACGGCTGGGCTCATGGACGGCCTCCCTTCATGTAGCTGCGGTGCCAGGTCCGCCAGGCTTGGGAGCCGACTTCCTTGGCGTCCTCGCCTTTCAGTTTCAACACTCCCTCGGCGGCCCGGTCATTGACATGGCTGTCGATCAGCTCGGCGCAGCAGTGAATCGCGGCCAGCAGGCCGTTTGCCTCAACCTGCCCCAGTGCCGGGGTGCCGCTGGCCATGTCGGCTTCGCGGTCGCAGAGCAAGTCGCTGCACGTTTTGATCGCGCTCAGTGCAGCACCGATGCGGCGCAGGGCCTCGGCTTCCAGCAGGATGGCGGTGTGCTCGGGTTCCTCGTGCCAGCGGTACACGCCGTTCACGTCGCGGAAATGAATCTGCTCCTCGGGCTCTTGGGGAATGGGCGCGGCCTGGGTGGCTTTGGTGCTCTTGGTCATTTCGCGCCCCCCTTGCCAGTCAGGCTTTCCAGCCGGGTGAAGTTGGCTTCGCGGGATGCGGCCAGCAGGGCTTGCACCAGGGCGATGGCGGCGTCAGGGTGCAGTTCCAGATTCATCGCCATGCGGGTGCTGTTGTCGGTCACAAGCATCTTGACCAGGCCAGCCTCGGTAGAAACGTGGGCCTCGGCGTACGGGATGGAGTTCGCCTTGAGTTGGACGGGTTGAATCGGCTTGCTCATGCTGCGACCCCTTCCATTGCGGCCAAGCGCTTCAGGGCGGTGGTTCCACGTCGGGCTTTGCCAATAGCGCGGTGCATGGCCTCGGGGCTCAGGTCGGCCGTGCGCAGGGTGTGCAGGGCTTCGGCCAGGGCGTTGCAGGCGGCCAGGTGCAGTTGCACGGCGTCAGCTTGGGAGGGGGAGATTGCGTCGTTGGACGCGATGGCGGGCGCGGCTTGGCGCACCACGGGCATGGTTGCCTTGGGCATGGTTTCGGCTCCTAACTGAGACTGAAAACCACTCGGCACAGTGTTCAAGCTGTACCGGGTGGGCTGGGTGGTTGAACAGGCGCAGTTAGACGCCCCCCGCACCTTACGGATACGGGACACCCAGCCCGAAAACCGAAATTCTGGGCATAGCAAAGGCCCGCTGTCGTGGGGCTTTGGGACGCTAACTGTGGTGTGTTCAGCACCGGTGGAAAGTGTATTCGAGAACTTGTTGCTGGGTGGCAGAATTGCGGTGTTGCTGTGGGGCTCGCCTGGTGTTGCTGTCAGGTGGGCCACTTCTTTTTGGGCGGCGCTGTGCATGGGCCTGCCTTATGCGTTGGCCGATGCTTTGCTTTTGGAGCGGCTGCGCGGTGTTTCAGCAGGTGCCCATGTCTTTACGGACTGCTCTGCCAGCCAGGCGCGAACGTCGCCTACACGCCAGGCCGTGACCTTGGGGCCGATCTTGCGCGGTGCGGGGAACGTGCCAGCCTTGACCCAGCGCCACAGCGTCGAAGCCGAAGCGGGAATGATGGGCGTGGGGTTGCTGGGCTTTTGGACCAGCTCGGCTTCGCGCAGGTATGCGCTATCTGGGAGGGTATCGAAGGGGGCGGGTGTCTGTGACATTCGTTGGCATCCTGTGATTGGGATGGCCTGATGGTCTTTTTTTGCCCCTCACCTGTAACCGCAGGTGCGGCCCGCATTACCGCAGGTGCGGTACTCAATCGGCGGTCAATAGGCGCTTGGCCAGCGGGAAAACTTCTTCCAGCTTTCGCTTGCTGATGCCTTCCTTGTCCGAGTAGTTTTCAACCAGCTCACGAATGACAGCGGCGTCGCTGTCTCTGCCGTCTCTCGGGTTTTTGACCAGCTCCAACAGTGCCCCAATGGTGGCTAAAAGGGTGTTGCGCTCACGGGTGGCAAGGGGCTTTTCTTCTTTTGCTGCCGTTCCTTGTTCACACTTTTTGAGTTTCGCTCGCAGTGATGCCGCCTCGTCAAGCACATCCCATTACCCACATCTTTCGCCCCCCCCACAGCAATGCTGAGACGATGTCGG
>CAYZPX010000019.1:0-22074 GCA_964480105.1 uncultured Burkholderiaceae bacterium
TGGGGCTGGGGCGTGATGAACTCCACCGCCCTCAAGGAAGCCCAGGCCACCGGCTTCCCGCGCGAGAAGCTGTTCGGCGTATGGTGGGCCGGTGCCGAACCCGATGTGCGCGACGTGGGCGAAGGCGCCAAGGGCTACAACGCGCTGGCGCTGCACGGCTACGGCCAGCAGGCCAAGGTCATGCAGGACATCCTCAAGCATGTGCATGAAAAAGGCCAGGGCACGGGTCCCAAGGACGAAGTGGGCTCGGTGCTCTACACCCGTGGCGCGATCATCGCCATGCTGGGCGTCGAGGCGGTGCGCCGCGCCCAGGAACGCTATGGCAAGGGCAAGGTCATGACTGGCGAGCAAGTGCGCTGGGGCATGGAAAACCTGAACTTGGACGACAAAAAGCTCGCCGCCCTGGGCTTTGGCGACATCATGCGCCCCGTCTCCACCAGCTGTGCAGACCACATGGGCTCGACCTCGGCCCGCATCCACACTTGGGACGGCAAGAAATGGGCCTTCAGCTCCGACTGGTACCAGGCCGATGAGCAAATCCTGAAGCCGCTGATCAAGGCCGGCTCCGAGAAGTACCTGGCGGACAAGAAGATGAGCCGCCGCGACGCGAAAGAGTGCCAGTCCTAAGCACACCTCCCTGATCTCCCTGAGGCGCTGCGCGCCTCAGCAGGCAAGGCGGCTGCGCGAGCAGCCGCCAATCAAGAGGGTTGGCAGGCAGCCCTCCTGATTGGCACGACGAGAGTAACCCTATGGACCCCAAAAACACCGTTATCAATGTCAATGGCATCGAGGTCATCTACAACCACGTGATCCTGGTGCTCAAGGGCGTGTCCCTGCAGGTGCAGGAGGGCAGCATCGTCGCCATCCTGGGCGGCAATGGCGCTGGCAAGACCACCACGCTGCGCGCCATCTCCAACCTGCTGGCAGGCGAGCGCGGCGAGGTCACCAAAGGCACCATCGAGCTGCGCGGCGAGCGCATCGAGAACCTCAACCCCGCCGAGCTGGTCAAGCGCGGCGTGGTGCAGGTGATGGAAGGCCGGCACTGCTTTGCCCACCTGACGATTGAAGAAAACCTGCTGACGGGCGCCTACACCCGTGCCAGCAAGGCCGAGATCGCCGCCAACCTGGAGAAGGTGTACAACTACTTCCCCCGCCTGAAGACCCGCCGCACCTCGCAGGCGGCCTACACCTCGGGCGGCGAGCAGCAGATGTGCGCGATTGGCCGGGCGATCATGACCAACCCCAGCGTGGTGCTGCTGGACGAGCCCTCCATGGGCCTGGCGCCGCAGATCGTGGAAGAGGTGTTCAACATCGTCAAGGACCTGAACACCAAGGAGAAGGTCACCTTCCTGCTGGCCGAGCAGAACACCAACATGGCGCTGCGCTACGCGGACTACGGCTACATCATGGAATCGGGCCGCATCGTGATGGACGGCGCCGCCAGCGACCTGGCCAGCAACGAGGACGTCAAGGAGTTCTACCTGGGCGTTGGCGGTGGCGAGCGCAAGAGCTTCAAGGACGTCAAGAGCTACAAGCGCCGCAAGCGCTGGCTGGCTTGATCCTCCGCACCACGGCAACCCCATGACCTTTACAAGCAGCGCCATGACCCATTTCTACGACGCCCTTGAAACCCGCGCCCCTGCGGAACGCGAGGTGGCCCTGCTGGCAGCCCTGCCATCGCAAATCGCCCACGCCCAGGCCGCATCGCCCGCCTTCCGCGAAATTTTGGCGGGCGTCGATGCCGCCCAGATCACCAGCCGCGCAGCCCTGGCCCAGTTGCCGGTGACGCGCAAGTCCGAATTGCTGGAGCGCCAGAAAGCCCAACGCGCGCAGAACGTGTTTGGCGGTTTCAGCGCCCAGGGCTTTGGCCCGGCCATGCCCCGGGTGTTCGCCAGCCCAGGCACGATTTACGAGCCCGAGGGCACCCGCCGCGACTACTGGCGCATGGCCCGTGCGATGTTCGCCGCGGGCTTCCGCACCGGCGAGCTGATCCACAACAGCTTCAGCTACCACTTCGTCCCTGCGGGCTCGATGATGGAAACCGGCGCCCATGCGCTGGGCTGCACGGTGTTCCCTGGCGGCACCGGTCAGACCGAGCAGCAGGTCCAGGCCATGGCCGAGCTGCAGCCCGCCGGCTACATCGGCACCCCCAGCTTCCTGAAAATCATCCTGGAAAAAGCCACCGAGCTGGGCGTTGCGCTGCCCAGCGTGGGCAAGGCCCTGGTCTCGGGCGAGGCGTTTCCGCCCAGCCTGCGCGACTGGTTTGCCGAGCGCGGCGTGGCCGGCTACCAGTGCTATGCCACGGCCGACCTGGGCCTGATCGCCTATGAAACCGCCGCCCGCGAGGGCCTGGTGCTGGACGAGGGCGTGATCGTCGAGATCGTGCGCCCCGGCACCGGCGACCCCGTGCCCGAGGGCGAGGTGGGCGAGCTGGTCGTCACCACGCTCAACCCCGACTACCCGCTGATCCGCTTTGGCACTGGCGACCTGTCCGCCGTACTGCCGGGCCCCTGCCCCACTGGCCGCACCAACACCCGCATCAAGGGCTGGATGGGCCGGGCCGACCAGACCACCAAGGTGCGCGGCATGTTTGTGCACCCCAGCCAGGTGGCTCAGATTGCCGCGCGCTTCCCGCAAATCCTGCGCGCCCGCCTGGTGGTCAGCGGCGAAATGGCCAACGACCAGATGAAACTGCAAGTGGAAACGCGCGAGACCGCCGAAGGCCTGGTCCACCTGATCGAGGACGCCATCCGCGACGTGACCAAGCTGCGCGGCGAAGTGGAGCTGGTGGCACCTGGCAGTCTGCCCAACGACGGCAAGGTCATCGAGGACGCACGCAGTTACCGCTGAATCGGGTCAAATAGCTCCTCTTTTGATAGCTACTACCGCTGATACCTATTGGTCTAAAAGCCAATTTGACCCACATCAGAAAAAGCAAAGGGGTTTTCCCCAAAAAGGCGTGATCGCCCTATGATTCGCGCCTTTGCTTGAACCACGGGAGATCCCCATGAAACGCCTATTCACCTGGAGCCTGGTGGCCACCGCCGCCGCCCTCACCTGCACCGCCCACGCCGCCGATTACCCGGCCTCGGGCAAGAACATTTCCCTGGTCGTGCCCTTTGTCGCGGGTGGCCCCACCGACCGCGTGGCCCGCGACCTGGCCGAAGCGCTGCGCAAGCCCCTGGGCGCCAACGTGATCGTGGACAACGCGGCCGGCGCTGGCAGCTCGATTGGTACCGCCAAGGTGGCGCGTGCCAATCCCGACGGCTACACCCTGCTGCTCAACCACATCGGCATGTCCACCATGCCCGCGCTGTACCGCAAGCTGGCCTTCAACGTCGCCAACGACTTTGAATACCTGGGCCTGGTCAACGACGTGCCCATGACCCTGATCGCCCGCCCTAACCTGCCAGCGAATAACTACAAAGAGCTGTCGGGCTGGATCGCGCAGAACAAGGGCAAGATCAACCTGGGCAACGCCGGCCTGGGCTCGGCCTCGCACCTGTGCGGCCTGCTGCTGCAATCGGCCCTGCAGACCGACATGACCACCGTGCCCTACAAAGGCACCGCCCCGGCGATCACCGACCTGATTGGTGGCCAGATCGACCTGATGTGCGACCAGACCACCAACACCACTGGCCAGATCGAGAGCAAGAAGGTCAAGGCCTTCGCAGTCACCACGCCCAAGCGCCTGACGACGCCGGCCCTGAAAGGCCTGCCCACCATGGCCGAATCGGGCGTAAAGGACTTTGAAGTCACCATCTGGCACGGCCTGTACGCCCCCAAGGGCACACCGGCCGAAGTGGTCAAGAAAATCAACGATGCCCTCAAGGTGGCCCTCAAGGACTCCGAATTCATCAAGAAACAGGAAGGTCTGGGCGCCATCGTGGTGAACGACAAGCGCGTCGAGCCGGCCGAGCACAAGAAGTTTGTGCAGGCCGAAACCGACAAATGGGGCGCGCTGATCAAGGCCGCCGGCCAATACGCGGACTGAGCACCCCCGCCCCAGACAAGGCCTGGCTCAGCCGGGCCTCAGTCCAGAAGTCCGGACAAACTGGCCCCAATGCTCCAGCTCGCGGCGAATCAGGGCACCAAACTCGTCGTTGCGGTTGGGTGCTGCGACCGTCATCCCCAGGTCGGCCAGCTTGCCGCGCAGTTCAGGCGAGGCAAGTACCTGGAACACATCCTGGTTCCATTTCTGGACCAGCGCGGCGGGGGTTCCCGCTGGCACCACCAGTCCTTCCCATTCATTGAGCTGCAAGCCAGACACCCCGCTTTCGGCCAGGGTGGGTGTCTGTGGCAAGGCGGGAAGCCGTTGCGGGCTGGTCACCGCCAGGGCACGCAGCTTGCCCGCCTTGATCAACGGCGCAGCCACGGACACCGTGGCAAACATCGCGGACAACTGGTTGCCCAGGAGCGCAGTCACCGCCTCGGCGGGTCCCTTGAACGGCACATGCAGCATCTTGACGTCCGAGGCCTGGCAAAACGCATCGGCCACCAGATGGGCTGGCGCGCCATTGCCCCCCGAACCATAGGTCAACTGTCCTGGCTGCTGTTTGGCCTGTGCGATCAGGTCCTTGACCGATTGGACGTTCGACGCCGCAGGCACCACCAGCACGTTGTAGAGCCATACCAGGTTCGCAATCGGTGCCAGGTCGGTGGCGGTGTTGTAGGGCAAGGGGCCGATCAATTCCGGCAAGACAGTATGGGTGAGAAACATGATCCCGGCGGTGTGGCCGTCCGGTGCCGAGCGTGCCAGCGCCTGCATGCCGATCATTCCCGTCGCGCCGGGACGGTTTTCCACCACGACCGCCTGCTTCCACAGCTTGCCCAGACCATCGGCCAGGAGACGGGCCAGCACATCCGGCGGGCTGCCCGGGGGCAAGGGCACGATGATCTTGACGGTTTTTTCGGGGAAAGCCAGCGCACTGGCGGGAAAGGCGGCCAGCGTGGGCGCTGCGGCGAGGGTGCCCAGCCATTGTCGGCGTGTGATCATGGTTGTCTCCATTCTTGGTCTCAAAGTGATTGCCAGAACATCCTAGTGAGCCATCCTGCCGCAGGCCAATCCCCTTTTTTGAAGTCAATTACCATTGGTTATCACCAATCCCCAGCGACTGCCCGATGCGTCTGCAACATTTGCACTTGCTCCTTACCCTGGCCCAAACCGGTAGCCTGCGCGCCTCGGCCGAGGCCTTGAACGTCAGCCAGCCGGCCCTGACCAAGGCCTTGAAACAACTGGAAGAGGAATTTGGGACCCCGCTGGTGATCCGCAGCCCCAAGGGGGTGCGCCTGGCCCCTGCAGGTGAATTGCTGGCCGCCCGCGCCGCCACGGTGGTGCGCGAACTGGAGCGCGCCAAAGAAGAAGTGGCTTGGCACACGCAAAACAGCCAGGTGACCTTGACAGTCGGGGTCTCGCCAGCGGCGGCCTTGATGCTGACGGCCAAAGCCGTGGCGCTGTTCCAGGCGCGCTGGCCCGATGCCAGGGTGCGGCTGGTCGATGCGCTCTACCCCAAAGCCCTGCAACAGCTGCGCTCCGGGGAAGTGGACATTGCGCTGGGACCCCTACCCGCCTCGGGACTGGGGCAAGATTTGCATGCCCAAGCCCTGATCCACAGCCCCACGGTGATCGTCGCGTGCAAGGGACATGCGCTGCGCCACGCTCGACGTCTGGAGGACTTGCAAGGCGCGGCCTGGATCCTGACCGGCCCGCGCCTGGGGCCAGGCGACCCCACCCACCTGGGGTTTGAGGCCAAAGGCTTGACCCCACCCAAGGTGATGCTGGAGTGTGAGTCGTTCTCCACCCTGCTGGCCATGCTGCCGCAGATGGGCATGCTGGCCGCCGTGCCGCAGCGTTTTTTTGACACCCACGGACCCCAGCTCGGGTTGGAAGCGCTGCGCATCGAAGAAAGCCTGCCCCCCACGAGCATCCATCTGTTCACGCGCACCGATGCGCCCCTGAGCCTTCCCGCGCAAAGGCTGGTCAACACCTTCCTGCACGAAGCCAGCCAGCTGCAGCCATCCACTTGAATCGGCCAAAGCGCCCACAGGCTCTGGCTCTGGGCAGCACCGTCTATGCCGAGGTCTGCGCGAAAGCCTGCACCCGCCGCCACCAGGCATCAAAGGCCGTGCACATCCCTTCGTGATCGGGCGCCAGCGCACCCAGCACCGTGAAGTGGTCCGCCTCGGGGACTTCCACGCAGGCACTAGCATTCCCTGCACCTTGCCAGGCGGCGTGCATGGCGGCGTTTTGCGCCAGAAAGGCCGAGGTCTCCGCCCCGCCCACGACCCACAGGCCCGGGGGCAGTCTGGGGCGCACGCGCCGCACCACATTGGCCTGTGCGGCGGTGTCCTCGGTGAGCAAGAGTTTCTGGTTCAGCGTGGTGGACACCAGGGGCTCAGGGTCATAGACCCCGCTGATGCCCAAGACCCCCTGCACGCCCGCCCCCTGGGCGCTGGTGGCCAGAGCGATTTCGGCGGCCAGATGCCCCCCGGCGGAATGCCCCGCCACCACCAAGGGCAGCCCGCCCAGACCGTGGCTAGCGAGATGGGAGCGCACCGCCGGCACGCTGGGCAACACAGCCTGCGTCAGCGCTGTCAGGGACACCTCGGGACACAAGGGGTAGTTGACCGCCACAAAATGCAAGCCCCGCGCCTGGAAAAAGGGCGCCAGAAAACGGAACTGAGCCTTGTCGCGCGACTGCCAGTAGCCCGCATGGAAATACAGCAGCACCCCTACGGCGAGGCCGCTGGCAGGAAAAAAGTCAAACCGCTGCCGTGCATGGGGACCGTAGGGCTGGTCCAGCACGTTGCCTGGCTGGGTGGCCACCTGGTCGCTGCGCTGCTGGTACTCGGCCAGCAAGGCGGGAAATCCCGGACGGGCCTGGCCCTCGACATACGCAAACTGGTGATCGTTCATGGCTACCTCTGTGCAAACCAGGACCTTGGTCCCTTGGTCCCTTGGTCTTGTGGCGTCAAGTGTCAATGGGCCGACGAAATCGGGGGCTCGAAGATCACCCCGTATTCCGGGGCAATCTCGGTCACCCGGCGAGGGTTTGCAATGTTGTGGATCCGGCGGTACAGCGCAGGCAGATCGCCGCAGGGCTCGGCCCAGAAGATGGCCTGCACGACCTTGCCGCTGTTGTTGTAGAAGCCATGCGGCAGGCCCTTGGGCAGGTGACCAATCTTGCCGGCATGCACCACGCTGCGCACCCCATTGATCACCACCTCGATGTCGCCATTGAGCGGGCACAGGAACTCGTCCTGATCCGGGTGGGTGTGGGGGGGCACAAAGGACTCTTCGGGGAAGGTTGCGTGCCAGACGAATTGGCCATCGTCGTATTGCTTGGGGGTATAGACCTGGCCCATGATGTTCCAGGTCACGCCATCGATCCCGGTCGGGCCATGGTCGCAGTCGGGCAGTTGCAGTTCGCGCATGGGAGCCTCGCAAAAAGGTTAGGAAGGGGAATAGTGCTCGGTGGTCAGGCGGTCCAGCGCGTCCTTGACCACGGGGTTGTGGCTGGCGTAACGCGGCTTGAATTGCTGGCGCTGGGCGATCAGGTCGTCCTCGTCGGCGTAACCGATCAGGATGCCGTTTTCGGCAATGCGGGCCTGCACCTCGGTGTTCTCGATCATTTCATCGGACACCGTCACGCGCTGGCGCGGACGGCGGGCCCATGCAAACAGGGCTTCATGCAGGCGCTCCCTCTGCGCCTGGTGCTCGGGCTGGGTGGAAGCGCCAAGGTCGTGCAGTTCCTGGGGGTCGTTCTGCAGGTCAAACAGCATCGGACGGTAGCCTTCGCACAGCACATATTTCCAGCGGCCATCAAAGGCCATGCGCATCCAGGAATCAATCGGCTTTTGCTGCAGCTCGATGCGGGCATCCTGGAAGGAATAGTCGCACTCGCTCACGGCGATCTGGCGCCATTCGGCTGGGGTTTCGCCGAACAGCCAGGGGCGCAACGATCTGCCATCCATGACATGCGGCAGGGGGTTGCCGCCATACACGTCCAGGAAGGTGGGGGCAATGTCCACCGCCTCGACCAGGGCCTGGCAGCGGGTGCCACGGGCGGCATCGGCGCGCGGATCCGGGTCGTAAATGATGAGGGGGGTGCGCACAACCGGCTGATGGAACAGTTCCTTGTCGCCCAGCCAGTGGTCGCCCAGGAAATCCCCATGGTCAGCACAGAACACGATCATGGTGCTGTCCATGAGTTGCTGCTCTTCAAGGAAGGCAAACAGCCGGCCCATTTCGTCGTCGATCTGCTTGACCAGGCCCATGTACCCCACCATTACCGCATCGCGGATGCCCGGCTTGGCGAAGGTCTGGGACACCCGGTGGTGGGTCATGGCGGCGTACACCGGGTGCGGGTCTTTGAGCTCCTCGTCGGAGCGCACCACCGGCAGGGCGTCCTCGGGCTGGTACATGCCGGCATACGGCGCCGGCACGACATAGGGCCAATGGGGCTTGATCAAAGACAGGTGCGCCACCCAGGGCTGGTCGCCTGCTTCGCGGATGAAGTCCATGGCACGGCGGGTGGTGTAGGGCGTCTCGGAATGCTCGTTGGGCACGCGGGCCGGCAGGTGGCTGTACTTGAGGTACCAGCCCGAGTGTTTCTGACCGTTTTCATCGACCACGGTGTTGGCCCATTCCTCCCAGGGGTTGTCGCCGTCAAAGCCTTGCTCCCGCAGGTAGCGGTTGTAGTTGGGGTCCGGGTCGTGCCCAGAGAAGGGATGGATGCCATCGTCGCGCTCGTAGGGGTCGAAGCCGCATTCGGCAATCCGGATGCCGATTTGCGAATTGGGATCGATGCCCAAGCGCGACATGCCCGAGGAATCGCCCCGCATGTGGGTCTTGCCGATCAGAACCGAGCGCACGCCCAGAGGCCGCAGGTGGTCGCCGATCGTCATTTCGCCGGCCTTGAGGGGCACGAAATTCCAGCTGACCCCGTGAGACTGCATGTAGCGGCCGGTGTAGTAGCTCATGCGCGAGGAACCGCAGACCGGCGACTGCACATAGGCGTTGTCAAAAATCACCCCACGCTGGGCCAGCGCGTCCAGGTGGGGGGTGTGCAGCTTGGGGTGGCCATAGCAGGACAGGTGGTCCGCCCGCAACTGGTCACACATGATGAAAAGGATGTTCTTGACGCGTCGGGTCATGGCAGTCTTTCGTCGATCCCTGGTAACTCCAGGATGAGGAAAGATGCTAGGGGCCGTCCCCTCTTCAATCCAATGGTTTTTAGTGAACTCAATTACCGAGGGTTATCACAATCCGTTCGCCTGACTCAGGAAGATTCGGCCTCTTCTGCGCCCTCGGTCGGTAGCCCCTGGGACACATCCACCTTCTGCATGTTCTCCAGCAGCTTGAGCAGGTAATGGACGGTGTGCAGCATGTCGTTCGACGAAAACCCATCCAACACCTGATCGTAGTAGGCGCTGATCTTGGGCAGCGCATCGACCGACCAGGCTTTCCAACCCGCCTCGGTCATTTGCACCCGGCGTGAACGGCGGTCGCGCCCGTCGGGGACGAGGCAGACATGGCCGTCACGCTCCATGCGGCCGATCAGGCCGGACAGGTTCTGGCGGCTGACCATCAGATACCGCGCCAGGTCGCCCATCGCCATGCCATCCGACACCTCAGGACGCGACAAGGCCCCCAAGACCGCCCATTGCTGGGTTGTCAGCCCATCCCCCTCCAGCGCCCGGCTCCCTGTTTTATGCAACATGTTTGCGCATTGATACAAGCGAAAGAAAATCCGATTGGACAGGTTTGCCCGAAATTCATCGGTTTTATTAATAGGGAAATCCATGAGAAAAGCCCAAAAAAACAGCTTGTAAAGAGTTGAGGGGCAGCCTAACATTAGTCAACATGTTTACCTATATGGCCAAACCCCTAGTGAGGAGATGGCCAGCTTATCAACCCCTTCTCAGACCACGGAGTTCCCCATGCAAAGATTTCAAGGCAAGACTGTCATCGTCACCGGCGGTGCAGGTGGCATCGGCGGTGCAACCTGCCGCCGTTTCGCGTCGGAAGGCGCCAAGGTCGCCGTGTTCGACATGAACCTGGAGGCCGCACAAAAAGTTGCCGACGCGATCAAGGCCGCTGGTGGCCAGGCCGCTGCCTTCCAGTGCGACATCACCCGCCGCGAGCAGGTGGATGCGGCTGTGGCCGGTACCGAAGCCCAGCTGGGCCCCGTGGATGTGCTGGTGAACAACGCCGGCTGGGACGTGTTCAAGCCCTTCGTCAAGACCAACCCCGCCGAATGGGCCAAGCTGATCGACATCAACCTGACCGGCGCCCTGCACATGCTGCACGCTGTGCTGCCCGGCATGGCCGAGCGCAAGTCGGGCCACATCGTCAACGTGGCGTCCGACGCGGCCCGTGGCGGTTCCTCCGGCGAGGCCGTCTATTCCGCCTGCAAGGGCGGCCTGGTGGCCCTGTCCAAGACCCTGGCGCGTGAACACGCCCGCCACGGCATCAATGTGAACGTGGTCTGCCCCGGCCCGACCGACACCGCCCTGCTGGCCGGCGTGGCCGAAGGTGCCCGCGATCCCGCAAAGCTGATCGAGGCCTTCAAGAGCGCCATCCCCATGGGCCGCCTGGGCCAGCCGGACGACCTGGCCAATGCGATTGCCTTCTTGGGCAGCGACGACGCCGCCTTCATCACTGGCCAGGTCATCAGCGTGTCTGGCGGCCTGACCATGCACGGCTGATCCCTCCCGACAGCCCACCCCCATTTTTAGGAGCAAGACATGCAATTCGAAGACATCCTGTACGAAGTTCGCAACGGCGTGGCGTGGATCACGATCAACCGCCCGGACAAGATGAACGCCTTCCGTGGTACCACCTGTGACGAAATCATCAAGGCACTGAACAAGGCCGGTTATGACCGCAACGTGGGCTGCATCGTGCTGGCCGGCGCTGGCGACCGTGCCTTCTGTACCGGCGGCGACCAGTCTGCCCATGACGGCAACTACGACGGCCGCGGCACCATCGGCCTGCCGATGGAAGAGCTGCACACCGCCATCCGCGACGTGCCCAAGCCCGTGATCGCCCGCGTGCAGGGCTTCGCCATCGGCGGTGGCAACGTGCTGTGCACGATCTGTGACCTGACCATCTGCTCCGACAAGGCCATCTTCGGCCAGGTCGGCCCCAAGATGGGCTCGGTGGACCCCGGCTACGGCACCGCTTTCCTGGCCCGCGTGGTCGGCGAGAAAAAGGCCCGCGAAATCTGGTACCTGAACAAGCGTTACTCCGGCCAAGAAGCTGTCGATATGGGCCTGGCCAACATTTGCGTTCCGCACGACCAGCTCGACGCGACCGTGCAGGAGTGGGCCGAGACCATTTGCGAGCGCAGCCCCACGGCCATCGCGATTGCCAAGCGCAGCTTCAACATGGACACCGCCCACCAGTCCGGCATTGCCGGCATGGGCATGTATGCGCTCAAGCTGTACTACGACACCGAGGAGTCCCGTGAAGGCGTGAATGCCCTCAAGGAAAAGCGCAAACCCGAGTTCCGCAAGTACGCCAAGTAAGCCGCGCCCCGAGGAATGCCGTCATGCAACCCAATCCCTACCTGAACGAAGACCTGCAGGCGCTGGCCGAGACCGTCCGGCGCTTTGCCGAAGAACGTGTCGCCCCCGGCTTCCTGGAACGGGACAAGACCCGCGACCTGGACCGCGCCCTGCTGCGCGAGATGGGGGGACTGGGCTTTCTCGTGCCCGAGCTGCCCGAAGCGTTTGGCGGCCTGGGCATGGGCTGCCTGGCAGCGGGCGTCATCC
This sequence comes from uncultured Burkholderiaceae bacterium, assembly GCA_964480105.1. GTDB lineage: Bacteria > Pseudomonadota > Gammaproteobacteria > Burkholderiales > Burkholderiaceae_C > CAYZPX01. Next base: position 11,779 of record CAYZPX010000019.1, read on the forward strand.
ATGAAGAAATCGCCCGCGCCGACCTGAGCTTTTCCTACCTGAACCTGCTGGCCTCGCTGAACGCACAGATCCTGTCGAAATACGGCGATCCCTCGGTCGTGAGCCCCTGGCTGCAGAAATTGGTGGCCGGCGAAGCCATTTGCTGCATTGCGCTGACCGAGCCCCGTGGCGGCTCCGACGCGGCCAACCTGCGCCTGCGCATCGAGCGCGACGGCGACCACTACGTGATCAACGGCGAGAAGACCTCGATCTCCGCCGCCGACCAGGCCGACATTGCCGTGGTCTTTGGCCGCACCGGCACGCCGGAAGCCAAAGCCCACGGCGTGACCGCGCTGCTGGTGCCCATGGACACGCCCGGCATCACCACCAACCGCTTCGACTGCCATGGCCAGCGCGCCATTGGCCGGGGCTCGATCTTTTTCGAGAACGTGCGCGCGCCGATCAACCACCGCCTGGGCGAGGAAAACAAGGGCTTCGTGCAGGTGATGCACGGCTTTGACTTCTCACGCTCGCTGATCGGCCTGCAATGCCTGGCCGTGGCCCGCGTGGCGCTGGACGAAGCCTGGCAGTACATCACCCAGCGCGAGGCTTTTGGCCAGCCGCTGTCGGCCTTCCAGGGCGTCACGCACCCGCTGGCCCAGTACGACACCGAGGTCGAGGGCGCGCGCCTGCTGTGCCTGCAAGGCCTGTGGCTGAAGGACCAGGGCCTGCCCCACACCGCCGAGGCCGGCATGGCCAAGTGGTGGGGGCCCAAGCTGGCCTACGACGTGATCCACCAGTGCCTGCTGTGCTTTGGCCACGGCGGCTACGACCGCGGCCCCATGGAGCAGCGCCTGCGCGATGTGCTGGGCTTCCAGATCGGCGACGGTACGGCACAGATCATGAAAACCATCATCGCCCGCACCCGGGCCGGCCGCCAGTTCGTTCCGGCCTGAGGCCTGCCCACCCACCACCTTCCCGCACCCCCGCACAGAACGGAGGGCGGGAAGGTGTTCCCCCCGATGACTTTTGGAGACAAGCATGGATTTCGACGCCGTTTTGCTGCCCGGCCGCCGCGCGCGCATGGTCGCGCAATGGCTGTGGCATGACCGCACCATCAACGATGCGCTGGACGCCTGCGTCGCCCAGTGCCCCGACAAGATCGCCCTCACGGCCGTGCGCGTGGATGCGGGCGACGTGCGTCGCTTCACCTACCGCGAGATGGCCCGCATGGCCGACCGCATCGCCGTGGGCCTGTCCAAGCTGGGCGTGGGCCAGAACGACATCGTCGCCTGCCAGATGCCCAACTGGTGGCAGTTCACCCTCACCTACCTGGCCTGTTCGCGCATTGGCGCGGTGATGAACCCGCTGATGCACATCTTCCGCGAGCGGGAACTGTCGTTCATGCTCCAGCACGGCGAAGCCAAGGTGCTGATCGCGCCCAAGGTCTTCCGGAACTTCGACTTCGAGCAGATGGCCAAGGGCCTGCAGGCCAGCCTGCCCCATCTGCAGCAGGTGGTGGTGCTGGACGGCGACGGCCCCGACAGCTTCGAGGCCCTGCTCAGCGGCCCCGCCTGGGAAGACGACGCCGAGGCCGCCGCGATCCTGAACCGCCACCGCCCCGGTCCAGACGATGTGACCCAGATCATGTACACCTCGGGCACCACCGGCGAGCCCAAGGGCGTGCAGCATTCGGCCAACACCGTCATCGCCAACATCCTGCCCTACGCCGAGCGCCTGCGCCTGGGCGCCGACGACGTGGTGCTGATGGCCTCGCCCATGGCGCACCAGACCGGCTTCATGTACGGGCTGATCATGCCCATCCTGCTGCAGGCCAGCGCGGTGCTGCAGGACATCTGGGAGCCCAGGAAAGCGATTGCCCTGATCCAGGAACACCAGGCCAGCTTCACCATGGCGTCCACGCCCTTCCTGACCGACCTGGCCCGCACCGTCACGGAGCAAAACACCCCCGTGCCCAGCCTGCGCACCTTCCTGTGCGCCGGCGCGCCGATCCCCGGTCCGCTGGTCGAGCAGGCCCGCGCGGCGCTGGGCGCCAAGATCGTGTCGGCCTGGGGCATGACCGAGAACGGCGCCGTCACCACCACGCTGTTGGACGATGACGACGAGCGCCCCATCAACACCGATGGTGTTCCCCTGCCCGGCGTGGAAATCAAGGTGGTGGACCCCGAAGGCAAGACCCTGCCCCCCGGCCAGATCGGCGAACTGCTGCTGCGCGCCTGCTCCAACTTCGGCGGCTACCTCAAGCGCCCGCACCTCAATGGCACCGATGCCGACGACTGGTTCGACACCGGCGACCTGGCCCGCATCGATGAGCGCGGCTACCTGCGCATCACCGGCCGCAGCAAGGACGTGATCATCCGCGGCGGCGAGAACATCCCCGTGGTCGAGATCGAGACCCTGCTCTACCGCCACCCCGCCGTCGCCATGGCCGCCGTGGTGGCCTACCCGGACGAGCGCCTGGGCGAGCGCGCCTGCGCGGTCATCGTGCCCAAGCCGGGCCAGACCATCGACCTGCCCGCCCTGGTCGACTACCTGAAGGCGCAGAAGGTGGCCATCCAGTACATCCCAGAAAAATTGATCGTGCGCGAGGCCATGCCATCGACACCGTCCGGGAAGATCCAGAAGTTCAAGCTGCGCGAAATGCTGCGCAACGGCACGCTCTGACCGTTCACCCTTTTGACAAACCACAACACCAGGAGACAACCATGACCTTTTCCTTCCGCCGCCGCCTGCTCGGCTCCGCCCTCGCCCTGTGCGGCCTGGCCGCCGCGGCGCTGCAACCTGTGCAAGCCCAATCGGCCTGGCCTTCGGGCAAGACCGTCAGGGTGGTCGTCGGCTTCGCACCGGGCGGCACCACCGACGTCGTGGCCCGCGTGGTCGCGCAGCAACTGACCGAGTCCCTGGGCCAGACCGTGATCGTGGACAACAAGCCCGGCGCCAGCGGGAACATTGCGGCCTCTGAAGTCGTGCGGGCCACCCCCGATGGCTACACCTTCCTGATCGCGCCCACCTCGGTGGAAACCGCCAACCCCTCGCTGTTCAAGCAAACGCTGCTGCCCTCGCGTGACCTGACCCCGGTGACCGCCGTGGGCCGCACGCAGATGTACCTGGTCGCCAAGCCCCAAATTGGCGCCAAGGATGTGAAGGAGCTGGTGGCCATGGCCAAGTCCAATCCAGGCAAGATGTCCTACGCCTCGGCCGGCCCGGGCACCCCGCCCCACCTGGCCTGCGAGCTGTTCAAGATCAACACCGACACCTACATCACCCACATCCCCTACCGTGGTGCAGCCCCTGCGCTGCAGGACGTGATGGCGGGTCAGGCTGACTTTGTCTGCGACCCCGGCATTGCCTTCCCGCACATCAAGGCGGGCAAGGTCAAGCTGCTGGGCGTGGTCAGCAACAAGCGCTCGCCCTTCTTCCCCGAGGTGCCCACCGTGGCGGAGCAAGGCTTCAAGGGCGACATGATGGACATCTGGTTCGGCATGTGGGCCCCCAACGGCACCCCGCCCGACATCCTGGCCCGCGTGAACCGCGAGGTGAACAAGGCCCTGGGCCAGGCCAGCCTGAAGTCGCGCATGGGCGACCTGGGCGCCGAGCCCGCCCCCATGGAAACCGCCGAGTTCAAGGCCCTGCTGGCCAACGAAGGCAAACTGCTGTCCAAGCTGATCAAGGACCAGAAGATCGCAGCCGACTGAGGTCCCCATGCAAGCCGTCACCCTCACCGGCCACGGTGGCAACGAAATTGTCGAACTGCGCGAAGCCTCACGGCCTGTGCGCGCCCCTGGCGAGGTGCTGGTGCGCATGCACGCCGCCACGCTCAACCAGGTGGACCTGTACATGCGCAACAGCGGCGCGGGCATCACCCACCAGCTGCCGCAGATCATGGGCCTGGACGGCGCCGGCGTGATCGAGGAAGTGGGCCCCGAAGAGCGCCTGCTGCACGTGGGCCAGCGCGTGGTGGTCCACCCCGGCTTGGGCTGCGGCCGCTGCGAGTTCTGCCAGCGTGGCGACCATGTGCTGTGCACCAAGATGCAGCTGCTGGGCGAGCACCGCGACGGCACCTTCGCGCCCTGGATCAGCGTGCCAGCGCAAAACGTCTTTCCGGCGCCGCAGGGGCTGAGCGACGCCCAGGCCGCCGCGCTGGGCGTGAACCACCTCACCGCCTGGCGCATGCTGTTCACCCAGGCTCAGGTCCAACCCTGGGAGACGGTGCTGGTGTTTGGCATTGGCGGCGGCGTCTCGCTGGCGGCGATGCAGCTGGCCAAGGCCATCGGCGCCAGGGTGATCGTCACCTCGCGCGATGCCGACAAGCTGGCCCGCGCCCAGGCCCTGGGCGCCGACGTGGCCATCCACAGCCCCACGCAGGACATTGCCAAGGCGGTGCTGGAGGCCACCGGCGGCCGGGGCGTGGACGTGGTGATCGAGAACGTGGGCGCGGCCGTCTGGTCCGCCGCGCTGAAATCGCTGGTGCGCGGGGGCCGGCTGGTGACCTGCGGCGCCACCACCGGCGACCAGCCCCCGGCCGACCTGCGGCGCCTGTTCATCCGCCAGCTCAAGGTGCTGGGCTCCACCCACGGCAACTTTGCCGAGTTCCGCGACCTGCTGGCTTTTGTCGAGCGCCACCAGATCCGCCCGGTGATCGACCGCGAATACCCGCTGGACCAGGTCCACGCGGCCCTCGACCGGCTGGAGTCCAGCGCCCAGTTCGGCAAGATCGCGCTGCGCATCCGCCCTGAAAGTGCCGAATCGGCCTGAAAACGCTCCTAAATTAAGAGCTATTACCGCTGGTATTTATTGGCTTCGAGGCCAATTGGACCCTCAACCCGTGCCAGTGGTCCAGCGCAGGCTCACACGCCCCAGACCACGTCCTTGCCAGCGGCCGCGCTGCGGCGCAGCAGCTCGATGAAGGGCGCGGCGCGTTGGCGCAGGCGCACCGTGTCGCGCTCGGGGGCGTCGGGGTCGGGGAGTGCATCGGGGTCGGGCAGCGCTTCGGGCGCCTCGGCCTCGCGCCGTGCCTCGTCGGCCACGGCGGCCTGCAAGGCCGCAATGGCCCCGGGCATCTGCGCCAGGGTCACGATGCCCTGCGGCGTGGCTTCCTTGCCGATGATCTGCAGCAGGCGCTGGGCCTGCGGCTCCAGCAGGATCAGGTCGGCCGTGGCCCGGGATTTGAAACGGAACAGCATGGAAAACTCCTGGAAGCCCGCGATGGTACGCCCCGCTCACCCCCCGAAAGCGTAGGGCGTGAACCGGCTCTGGTGCTCGTCCACCACCAGGGCCCGGCCCACGAACGGAAACGCCCGCTGGGGACAATCCGGGCGCTCGCACACCTTGCAACCCATGCCGATGGGCGTGGCGGCCTCCGGGTCGCCCAGATCCAGGCCCTTGGCATAGGCCAGGCGCGGCGCATGGCGGAGGTCGCAGCCCAGGCCAATCGAAAACACCTGGCGCGGCGCGCCAAACCCCGCCAGGCCCCGGGCCACGGTGCGCGCGATCCAGAGGTAGGTGCGTCCATCGGGCATGTGGGCCACCTGCCGCAAGAGCTGGCCGGGTTGGCCAAAGGCCTCGTAGACGTTCCACAAGGGGCAGGTGCCGCCCGTGCGGCTGAAATGGAAATGGGTGGCCGACTGGCGCTTGGAAATATTGCCAGCCCGGTCCACCCGCACCAGAAAGAACGGCACGCCCGGCGCTCCCGGCCGCTGCAGGGTACTGAGGCGGTGGCACACCGTCTCGAAGCCGACGCCAAAGCGCTGGCCCAGCAGGTCGATGTCGTAGCGCAAGGCCTCCGCCGCCTGCAGGAACGCCCCATACGGCAGCAACAAGGCACCGGCAAAGTAATTGGCCAGGCCGATGCGGGCCAGGCGGCAGGCCGCCGGATCGTCGTTCAGCGGGGGCACGGCGCTCAGGCCATCGATCACGTCGCCCAGCTCCAGCAGGGCCAGTTGCGTCGCCAGCTGGAAGGCCTGCTGCCCCAGCTCCAGCGAAGCCGCCAGGCGCAAGGTGCGGGTGTCCGGGTCGTAGTGCCGCTTGCCCACTTCGGAGGCATCCGCCAGCACGGCATGCACGCCATGGCGGTCCTGCAGGCGCCGGGAGAGCCACTCGACCAGGCGTGGGCCAGCGGCTTGCGCCTCTGCGGCCAAGGCCTCGGCGGCCCGGTCCAGCGCATCAAAGTGGTTCTGGTGGGCGAAGAAGAAGTCCCGCACCACCTCAAAGGCCATGGCCTTGGGGGCAGCCCACTCGGTGCGGCCATCGCCCCAGCGCAGGGCCAGGGCTTCGAGCCGCTCCTCGGCCTCCGTGCGCCGGCGGTGCAAGGCCACCAGGGCCCGGCCCAGGGCCGGCATCTGCGCCGCCACCTCCGTCAATTCCGGCAGGGTGATGGGATCGGCCGCATCGGCCAAGGCCTCGCGCAGGGCCGCGACCAGGCGGGCTTCCTCGTCCTCGGAAAACTGCTGGATGTCCACCCCCAGCGCCCGGTGCACCTTGAGCAGCACCGACACGGTCAAGGGCCGCTGGTTCTGCTCCAGCTGGTTCAGGTAGCTGGGCGACACGCCCAGGGCCTGGGCCATGGCGTTCTGGGTCAGGCCCCGCTCCGCACGCAGGCGGCGCAGGGGCAGCCCGGCAAAGGTTTTCTTCATCGCGGCCTCCAAAAGATTCGCAAGATTCGCAAATTTGCAGCCATTCCTTCACAAACCCTCGCCTTTTTAGTGCTTCCAGGGCAGTGCTGATTTGCATACATTGCAAATTCTCCCACGCGACGGGGGGCGTCTCCCCGCCGCGACCTTTCCACCGTTCCCACCCAGGAGACTGCATGCACCCCGCTGCCCCCACCACTTCACCACGCCCGTTCCAGCCCAAGAAATCCGTCGCCCTGTCGGGCATCACGGCCGGCAACACAGCTCTATGCACCGTGGGCCGCAGCGGTAACGACCTGCACTACCGGGGCTACGACATCCTGGACATGGCAGAGGAGTGCGAGTTCGAGGAAATCGCGCACCTGCTGGTGCATGGCAAGCTGCCCACCCGCGCTGAACTCAAGGCCTACAAGACCAAGCTCAAGGCCCTGCGCGGCCTGCCTGGCAGCGTGAAAGCCGCGCTGGAGCAGCTACCTGCTGCCAGTCACCCCATGGACGTGATGCGCACCGGCGTGTCAGCCCTGGGCTGCGCACTGCCCGAGAAGGACGACCACCACCTGCCCGGCGCGCGCGACATCGCCGACCGGCTGATGGCCAGCCTGGGGAGCATGCTGCTGTACTGGTACCACTTCAGCAACTCGGGGCGTCGCATCGCGGTGGAAACCGACGACGACTCGATTGGCGGCCACTTCCTGCACTTGCTGCACGGCGAAAAACCATCGGAGACCTGGGTACGCGCCATGCACACCTCGCTCAACCTGTACGCCGAGCACGAGTTCAATGCGTCCACGTTCACCGCCCGCGTGATTGCCGGCACCGGCAGCGACCTGTATTCATCCATCGCCGGTGCCATCGGTGCGCTGCGCGGCCCCAAGCACGGCGGCGCCAACGAGGTAGCGTTCGAGATCCAGAAGCGCTACGACCACCCCGACCAGGCCGAGGCCGACATCCGCCGCCGTGTGGAAGCCAAGGAAGTGGTGATCGGCTTTGGCCACCCGGTGTACACCGTGAGCGACCCGCGCAACGTCGTGATCAAGGGCGTGGCCAAACGGCTGTCGGACGAGGCGGGCAACACCAAGATGTACGACATTGCCGAGCGCCTGGAGTCGGTCATGTGGGACGTGAAAAAAATGTTCCCCAACCTCGACTGGTTCAGCGCCGTCAGCTACCACCTGATGGGCGTGCCAACCGCCATGTTCACACCGCTGTTCGTCATCGCCCGCACCAGCGGCTGGGCGGCGCACGTGATCGAGCAGCGCGTGGACAACAAAATCATCCGCCCCAGCGCGAACTACACGGGCCCGGAAAACCAAGCCTTTGTGCCCATCTCGCAGCGCGGCTGATCTGCGATCTGAAACCAGAGGCCTTTTTAGCCTCTGGCGCTTGATTGACAAGCGCAATCAGCTATCAAAACAATAGTAATTAGTCTTTATGAACACCGACCACCGCAAACCCCTGCCTGGCACGGCCCTGCACTACTACGACGCCCAGGCCGTCGTGAACGCCATCGCGCCCGGCGCCTGGGACGGCCTGCCCTACACCGCACGCGTGCATGCCGAAAACCTGGTGCGCCGCGCCGACCCGGCCCAGCTTCATGGGTACCTGCGCCAGCTCATCGAACGCAAGCGCGAGCTGGACTTCCCCTGGTTTCCGGTGCGCGTGGTCTGCCACGACATCCTGGGCCAAACGGCCCTGGTGGACCTGGCCGGCCTGCGCGACGCGATTGCCAAAGAGGGCGGCGACCCGGCGGCCGTGAACCCGGTGGTGCCGGTACAGCTCATCGTGGACCATTCGCTGGCCGTGGAATGCGGGGGCTTCGAGCCCGATGCCTTCCGCAAGAACCGCGAGATTGAAGACCGCCGCAACGAAGACCGCTTCCACTTCATCGAGTGGACCAAGAAGGCCTTTGCCAACGTTCATGTCATCCCGGCGGGCAACGGGATCATGCACCAGATCAACCTGGAGAAGATGTCGCCGGTGGTCCAGGTGCAGGACGGCGTGGCCTTCCCCGACACCTGCGTGGGCACCGACAGCCACACCCCGCATGTCGATGCGCTGGGCGTGATCGCCATCGGCGTGGGCGGGCTGGAGGCCGAGAACGTGATGCTGGGTCGCGCCTCGTGGATGCGCCTGCCCGACATCGTGGGCGTGGCGCTGACGGGCCGCCGCCAGCCTGACATCACCGCGACTGACATCGCATTGGCCTTGACCGAGTTCCTGCGCAAGGAGAAAGTGGTCGGTGCTTATGTGGAGTTCTTCGGCGAAGGCGCGGACAGCCTGTCGATTGGCGACCGCTCCACCATCTCCAACATGTGCCCGGAATACGGCGCCACCGCTGCGCTGTTCTCCATCGACCAGCAGACCATCGACTACCTGCGCCTAACCGACCGCTCGCCCGAACAGCTGCAACTGGTGGAGACCTACGCCAAGCAGGCCGGGCTGTGGAGCAGCACCTTGAAGGGCGTGCAGTACGAGCGCGTGCTGCGCTTTGACCTGTCCACCGTGGTGCGCAACATGGCGGGCCCCAGCAACCCACACCGCCGCCTGCCGGTGACGGCGCTGGCCGAGCGTGGCATTGCCGACGCCGCCAAGCTGGCCACCGGCCGTGCCGAAGAGGCCGCAGGCCTGATACCCGACGGCGCCGTCATCATCGCGGCCATCACCAGCTGCACCAACACCAGCAACCCGCGCAACGTCATCGCCGCAGCGCTGCTGGCGCGCAATGCCAACCGCCTGGGCCTGGTGCGCAAGCCCTGGGTCAAGACCTCGCTGGCGCCTGGCTCCAAGGCCGTGGAGCTGTACCTGAAGGAGGCTGGGCTGCTGGGCGATCTGGAAGCGCTGGGCTTCGGCATCGTGGGCTTTGCCTGCACCACCTGCAACGGCATGAGCGGCGCGCTCGATCCGAAAATCCAGCAGGAGATCATCGACCGCCAGCTCTACGCCACGGCCGTGCTGTCCGGCAACCGCAACTTCGACGGGCGTATCCACCCCTATGCCCAGCAGGCCTTCCTGGCCAGCCCGCCGCTGGTGGTGGCCTATGCGCTGGCCGGCACCGTGCGTTTCGACATTGAGCAGGACGTTCTGGCCGTGGTCGATGGCCGCGAAATCCGCCTCAAAGACTTGTGGCCCAGCGACGAGGAAATCGACGCCGTGGTGCGGACTGCCGTCAAGCCCGCGCAGTACCGCGCCGTGTACGAGCCCATGTTCACCCTGCGCGTAGACGATGGAGAGAAGGCTTCGCCACAGTACGACTGGCGCCCCCAGTCCACCTACATCCGCCGCCCGCCCTATTGGGATGAGCAAGGTGTGGGCGCGCTGGCGGCCTACCCGCGCACACTGAAAAGCATGCGCCCGCTGGCCATCCTGCCCGACAACATCACCACCGACCACCTCTCGCCGTCCAACGCCATCCTGGCCGACAGCGCGGCGGGTGAATACCTGGCGAAGATGGGCCTGCCGGAGGAAGACTTCAACTCCTACGCCACGCACCGCGGTGACCACCTCACGGCCATGCGCGCCACCTTTGCCAACCCGCAGCTGGTCAACGAGATGGCGGTGGTCGATGGCCAGGTGAAGAAAGGCTCGCTGGCGCGCATCGAGCCCGAGGGCCAGGTGGTGCGCATGTGGGAGGCCATCGAGACCTACCTGAACCGCCGCCAGCCGCTCA